>JBEIPS010000007.1:0-65418 GCA_040376915.1 Hylemonella sp. | reverse complement strand
TCGGGGTGCGAGATGATGGCAAAGGTGCGGCGGCGCCGGGTTTCGGGGGCGTAGGACACGGTGGTTCCAGAAGAGGGGCGGCCGCATGGGCAGGCCGCGGGATCGGGGGTGGCACCGGCCCGATCCGCGTGCAGCGGGGCAGGCAGCGCCGAAGGCAGCAATTTTACCCGGCCGATTCGTTACAGTGCGCAGAGGGGGCGCCGATGGAGCAGTCCCTTGCTGCAAGAAGGAGATCCGCATGATGCTGCAGGACTTGCTGGGTATCGAACTGCCCCTGATCCAGGCGCCCATGGCGGGCGTGCAGGACAGCGCCCTGGCCATCGCCGTTTCCAAGGCCGGGGGGCTGGGTTCCCTGCCCTGCGCCATGCTGGCGCCGGAGGCCCAGCGTGCCGAGCTGGAGAAGATCCGGGCGCAGACCACCCGGCCTTACAACGTCAATTTCTTCTGTCATCGTCCACCGGCGCCAGATGCGACGCGCGAGGCGCACTGGCGCCAGGCCCTGGCGCCTTATTACGCCGAGTTCGGTATCGACCCGGCAACCATTCCAGCCGGCCCAGGCCGTCTGCCTTTCGACGCAGCAGCTGCGGATTTGCTGGCCGAGTTCAAGCCGCCGGTCGTGAGTTTCCATTTCGGCCTACCCGATGAGGCCTTGCTGGCGCGCGTGCGCGGCTGGGGCGCCAGGATCCTGTCCTCGGCCACCACGGTGGACGAGGCGCGCTGGCTGGAGGCGCACGGGGTGGATGCGATCATCGCCCAGGGGCTGGAGGCTGGTGGACACCGCGGCATCTTCCTGTCCGATGACCTCAGCACCCAGGTCGGGACCTTTGCGCTGTTGCCGCAGATCGTGCGCGCCGTGAAAGTCCCCGTGATTGCCGCCGGGGGCATCGCCGATGCGGCGGGCGTGCGGGCGGCCCTGTCCCTGGGCGCCGTGGCAGCCCAGGTGGGCACGGCTTACCTGCTGTGCCCGGAGGCCAAGACCAGCGCGGTACACCGTGCCGCCCTGCAAAGCGAGGCCGCACGGCACACGGCCCTGACCAATCTTTATACCGGCCGTCCGGCGCGCGGCATCCTGACCCGCCTGATGCGGGAACAGGGGCCCTTGAGTCCGAGGGCGCCGGCTTTTCCCTTGGCCACGGCGGCTGTGGCCCCCCTGCGAACCAAGGCCGAAGCGGCCGGCAGTGGAGACTTTTCGCCCCTCTGGGCTGGGCAAAACACCAGTGGCTGCCGTGCCGTGCCGGCGGCACAGCTCACACGTGAGTTGGCCGGCCGTTGATCGGAAAGCCTGCGCAAAGTCGGCCAGCTTCGTATAATCACGCCTTTCCGAGGAGCGTTGCGGCTCGTCCCGCCTGTTTCACCAGGCCGACGGGTTAGGCTCGGATCCCAAGGCTTAAGGTCTTGCCTTCCAACTGCGCTCACCCACCGGTTTGCTGTGAGGTGAGTCTGCACACTCTCTGCATCCGGTGGTACTCAACGAGCTTTGAATTGGAGTCCACCATGAGTGCTGTTCTCAAACCCACCCACGACCACGCCGTGCGCGACCTGTCCCTTGCCGCCTGGGGCCGCAAGGAAATCAGGATCGCCGAAACCGAGATGCCCGGCCTGATGGCCATCCGTGAAGAGTTCACCAAGAGCCAGCCGCTCAAGGGTGCACGCATCACCGGCAGCATCCACATGACCATCCAGACCGCCGTGCTGGTGGAAACGCTGCAGGCCCTGGGCGCCAGCGTGCGCTGGGCCTCGTGCAACATCTTCTCCACGCAGGACCATGCCGCTGCCGCGCTGGCCGAGCAGGGTACGCCGGTGTTCGCGCACAAGGGCGAGACCCTGACCGAGTACTGGGACTTCACCCACCGCATCTTCGACTTCGGCCCCAAGGGCAGCGCCGGCGAAGGCCCGAACATGATCCTGGACGACGGCGGCGACGCCACGCTGCTGATGATCCTGGGCAAGCGCGCCGAAAAGGACATCTCGGTGCTTGACAAGCCGACCAGCGAAGAGGAAACCTGCCTCTATGCCGCCATCAAGGCCAAGCTCGCTCAGGACCCGACCTGGTACACCCGCAAGGCCGCGCAGATCATCGGCGTGACCGAGGAGACCACCACCGGTGTGCACCGCCTGAAGGAAATGAGCGCTAAGGGCACGCTGCCCTTCCGTGCCATCAACGTGAACGACTCGGTGACCAAGAGCAAGTTCGACAACCTCTACGGCTGCCGCGAGTCGCTGGTGGACGGCATCAAGCGCGCCACCGACGTGATGATCGCCGGCAAGGTGGCCGTGGTGGCCGGTTACGGCGACGTGGGCAAGGGCTCGGCCCAGGCCCTGCGTGCCCTGTCCGCGCAAGTGTGGGTGACCGAGATCGACCCCATCAACGCCCTGCAGGCCGCGATGGAAGGCTACAAGGTCGTGACCATGGAGTACGCCGCTGACAAGGCCGACATCTTCGTGACCACGACGGGCAACAAATCCATCATCACGCACGCCCACATGAAGGCCATGAAGGACCAGGCCATCGTCTGCAACATCGGCCACTTCGACAACGAGATCGACATTGCCTCGCTCGAGAAATACACCTGGGAAGAAATCAAGCCCCAGGTCGACCACGTGATCTTCCCCGACGGCAAGCGCATCATCATGCTGGCCAAGGGCCGCCTGGTGAACCTGGGTTGCGGCACGGGCCACCCGAGCTTCGTGATGAGCTCCAGCTTTGCCAACCAGACCATCGCGCAGATCGAGCTGTTCACCCACAGCGACTACTACGAGGTCGGCAAGGTCTACGTGCTGCCCAAGCACCTCGACGAGAAGGTCGCACGCCTGCACCTGAAGAAGGTGGGTGCCATGCTGACCGAGCTGACCGACGAGCAGGCCGCCTACATCGGCGTGCCGAAGCAGGGCCCGTACAAGCCCGACACGTACCGTTATTGAGCGGCGGCTACTGCGCGGGCGCATTGCGTCGTTGGGCGGTGCCCGGAATCCTCACGTACCCCAAGGTACGTTCCGGTTCCTGCGCTCCGTCCGCCTCGCACTGCATCCCGCTCGCTTCGCCGCAATACCGAAAGACCTATGCGCATTGATCAACTGCTGGTCCAGCGCCAACTTGCCAGCACCCGCTCCCAGGCCCAGCGCCTGATCGCGGGTGGGGTGGAGTGGCTGCAGGGTGAAGCGTGGCGGCGTGTCGCCAAGAACGGCGACGAGGTGCCGGACAGTGCGGAACTGCGCCTGCTGGACGATGCCGAAGCCCGTTATGTCTCGCGCGGCGGCCTCAAGCTGGAGGCCGCGCTCCAGCACATCGGCCTGTCGGTCCAGGGGTGGACTTGCCTCGATGTGGGCCAGTCCACCGGCGGCTTTACCGATTGCCTTTTGCAGGCCGGCGCAGCGCGGGTGGTGGGGCTGGACGTGGGGCAGGCGCAGTTGCACCCGCAGCTGCGTGAGGACCCGCGCGTGCTCTGCATCGAAAAGCTCAATGCACGTGATGCGCAGGCCGTGAGCGAGGCCCTGGAAGGCGAGGCGCCGGAGGGCGGCTTCGATCTGCTGGTGGGTGACCTGTCCTTCATTTCGCAGACCCTGGTGCTGCCGGCCGTGGTGCCCTGGCTCAAGGGGGGCGGGCACCTGCTGATGCTGGTCAAGCCGCAGTTCGAGCTGCAGCCGGGCCAGGTGGGCAAGGGCGGCATCGTGCGTGACGCGTCGCTCTACGCTTTCATTGAACAACGCCTGCGCGATGCCTGCTCTGCCCTGGATCTGGCGGTGCAGGGCTGGCTTGACTCGCCCATCGAAGGGGGCGACGGCAACCGCGAATTTTTCATTCACGCGATCAAATGACGAAGAGGCCCCGATGAGCCCGCAACAACTGCCCCTGAGCATCGAATTTTTCCCGCCCAAGACGCCCGAGGGGGTGGAGAAGCTGCGTGCCGTGCGTCAGCAGTTCAGGGCCCTGAAGCCCGAGTTCTGCTCGGTCACCTACGGCGCCGGCGGCTCCACGCAGGAGGGCACGTTTGCCGCCGTGCGCGAGATCCTGGCCGAGGGCATGGACGCCGCTTCGCACATCTCCTGCATCGGTGCCACCCAGGCCACCATGCGCGAGAACCTGGCCACACTCAAGGCCATGGGCGTCAAGCGCCTGGTTGCCTTGCGCGGGGACCTGCCCAGCGGCTATGGTGCCGGCGGCGAGTTCCAGTACGCCAGCGACCTGGTGGCTTTCATCCGCGCTGAAACGGGTGACCACTTCCACATCGAGGTGGCGGCCTATCCGGAGGTGCACCCCCAGGCCAAGTCGCCGGCGGCCGATCTGCAGGCCTTCGTGGCCAAGGCCCGGGCCGGCGCCGATTCGGCCATCACCCAATACTTCTACAACGCCGATGCCTATTTCCGCTTCGTCGAAGAGGTGGATGCCCTGGGTGTCACGCTGCCGGTGGTGCCGGGCATCATGCCCATCACCAGTTCCACCCAGCTCATGCGTTTCTCGGATGCCTGTGGTGCCGAGATTCCGCGCTGGATACGCCTGCGCCTGCAGGCCTACGGCGACGACACGGCATCGATCAGGGCCTTCGGCCTCGACGTGGTGAGCGAGTTGTGCGAGCAGTTGCGCGCCGGTGGCGCCCCGGCCCTGCATTTCTACAGCATGAACCAGAGCGCGGCCACGCTGGAGATCTGCAAACGCCTGGGGCTCTGAGCGCGCCTATCGTTTGCCGCGTGTCACCAGGTAGATGCCGGGCAGCACCAGGGCCATGCCCCAGAAGTGAAAAGCGCTGAGGCCTTCGCCGAGCACCAGCCAGGCCATGAGGGCGGTGTAAATGGGGGAGAGGTAGAGCACCACGCTGACCCGTGCCGCACCGAGTTCGCGCTGCATGTAGGAGTGGGCCAGGTAGGCACCAAAGCCCGGGATGATGGCGGCGGTCAGCGCGAGCGCGCCGCCTTCCAGCGTCAGGGCCGGCAATGGGCTGGAGAGGATTTCCCACAGGGCAAAGGGCAGGTTGATCAGCGCCCCGGCCAGGCTGATGAGGGCCAGCCGCGCGCCCACCCCCAGCGGGCTCTGCCATTTCTTGAGCAGCAGGGAGTACAGGGTCCAGGACAGCGTGGCCGCCAGGATCCAGCCGTCGCCGGGCACGAACTGCACCGCAGCCAGTGCGTCCCACTGACCCTTGAGCACCACGTGCAGCACACCCGCCAGGGCCAGCCCTACGCCCAGGGCCTGGCGCGGCCCGAAGCTTTCACCCAGCCACAGGGCCGAGGCCAGCACGATCAGCACGGGTGATATCGCGTAGATGAGTCCGATGTTGGCGGCGCTGGTGGTGTGGCCGCCGATGTAGACCCAGGCACCACAGATCCACATGCCGAGGGCACCGAGTACCAGGTAGTGCGGCCAGTCGGCCAGCACCTGGCGGCGATGCGTCCAGATCTCGGTGTGGGTGCCGATGGCGAACAGCCCGCAGGCCAGCAGCCAGCGCAGCATGGCCAGCAGGTGGGGCTCGATCACGCCGCCGGCCTTGCGTGCGATCAGTGCGTTGACGGCCCAGAGCGCCGGGGTGATGAAGATCAGCGCCAGGGCAAGGCGATGGCGGGAGGCAGCGTGCATGCCTTGCCGCTCAGCCGCCGCTGTCCAGTGTGAACCCGGCGTTGCGGTCCTGGCCCAGGCGTTTGACCAGTTGTGGCAGCGCGGGTTGCAGCAAGCCCTTGAGCGTGTGCGGCGGGTTGATCACGAACATGCCACTGGCCGGCAGGCCCGGGCGCTTGGCTTCGCCCTGGGCGGCGGCCACGCTGAGCTTGCTCGACTTGACCGTCAGCGTGGCGTGCAGCCAGGGTTTGCCGGCCTTGGTGGCCAGGGTCTTGAGCTTGCGCGGCAGGTCGTGCGCTTCGGGTCGCGGGATGATGGGGTACCAGACGGCATAGGTGCCGGTGGCAAAGCGCTTGAGTGCTTCGGTCGCCATGGCCACCACGCGTGCATAGTCGTTCTTGATCTCAAAACTCGGGTCGCACAGCAGCAGGGCGCGGCGCGAAGGGGGGGGCAGGAATTTCTGGACGCAGCCAAAGCCGTCTTCGCGCAGCACGACCACCTGGCGCCCGGCATGGAGCTGCGCCACATTGGCGTCCAGGGTCTTGGCGTCGGTAGGGTGCAGCTCGTAGAGCTTGAGCAGGTCGTGTGCACGCAGCAGGCGCTGGATGATGAAGGGCGAGCCGGGGTAGACGCGCCAGCTGTTCTTGCTGTTGAAACTGGCCACGAGTTCCAGATAGTCCTGCAGGGCCGGGGCCAGGGGCTCGTCGTTGCCGGAGGCCAGCAGGCGCTGGAAACCTTCGGCGGCTTCGCCGCTGGTGTCGGCGAACTCGCTGTCGAGCCGGTACAGGCCGGCGCCTGCATGGGTGTCGAGCACCGTGAGGGCGGCCTCTTTCTGCGTCAGATGGCGCAGCAGGGCAATGAGCACCGTGTGCTTGAGCACATCGGCATGGTTGCCCGCATGGAAGGCATGGCGGTAGCTGAACATGGTAAGAGGATGTTAATGACGGGGCGGCCGTTTCCGGGACGCCTGCGTTCCATGCAAGAATCATCCGTTATGGCCCATATTGTCCCTGATCCCGTCCAGTCTGCGCCGCCCAAGCCGGCGCAGCCGGTGTCGCACGTGGATGCCCTGCCGCCGGGCACGCGCCTGGCCGAGTTCGAGATTCAGGGCCTGCTGGGGGTGGGCGGTTTCGGTCTGGTCTACCGTGCCTATGACACTTCGCTGCTGCGGGCCGTGGCCATCAAGGAGTACATGCCGGCGGCGCTGGCCGCGCGGCTGGACGGCACCACGGTGTCGGTGCGCTCGTCGGCCGACCAGGCGACCTACCGGTCCGGCCTGCAGTCCTTCATCGCGGAAGCGCGCCTGCTGGCGCAGTTCGACCATCCCTCCCTGGTCAAGGTCCACCGTTTCTGGGAGGCCAACAACACGGCCTACATGGTCATGCCCCTGTACAGCGGCATGACACTCAAGCAGGCGCGCGCCCAGATGGTCGCCCCGCCGCCGGAGGCCTGGCTGCGCAGCGTGCTCTGGTCCGTGCTGCAGGGCCTGCACGTGCTGCACCGGAACAACACCCTGCACCGCGATGTTTCGCCCGACAACATCTTCCTGCAGGACATGGGCCCGCCCGTGCTGCTGGACCTGGGCGCGGCGCGGCGCGCCATCACTGACAAGTCGCACAAGTTCACCGCCGTCCTCAAGGTCAACTACGCGCCCATCGAGCAGTACGCCGAGGCCGAGGACCTGAAGCAAGGGCCCTGGACCGACCTCTACTCCCTGGCGGCCGTGGTCTACAGCTGCTTGCGCAACGACCCGCCGCTGCCGGCCACGACCCGCGTGGTGCGCGACGCCCAGCCCTCGGTGCGCAGCGTGGTGGCGACGGTGAAGGAGCACTTCGGCCTCACCTATTCGGACGAATTCGTGCGTACCATCCAGCAGGCCCTGGCCGTGCAGCCGGCAGACCGGCCGCAGACCCTGGCGGCTTTCGTGACCGAGATGAAGCTCAAGGCTTCACCCCGGCTCAGCAAGTTCGACTGGCGTGCCGAGCTGGGGACCTCCTTGCGCTCCGAAGAGGAGGAATACAACTCCCGGCAGTTCTGGCATACCCAGCCGCAGACGGTGGTGGACCCGGCATCACCTGCCAGGCGAACCAGGGCCGAGCAGCGCCGTCGCTGGATCAAGCCTGCTGGCTGGGGGGCAGGCCTGCTGCTGGGGGCTGCGTTGCTCTGGGTATGGCTGGCCGACGGGGAGGGGCTGTTGCGCGCTCGCCCGGCGATCGCCAGTCCGGAGCCGGCCGCAGCGCCTGCACCGGCGATCGCGGAGTCGGTTCCGCAGACTGCGTCCGAACCAGCTCGCGAGGCGGGGGCTGTCGCTGCCGGAGCCAGCCCGGCACCGTCACCCACGGCGCCAACGCCGGTGACCAGCCCGTCGCCCAAGGCGCCCGCTCCGCCGAGCACGGTTGCACCGTCGCCCAAGCCGCGTCCGGTGGTCAGGGCCGTGCCCAGGGAGGAGGAGCGCCCGCCGGCGGTTCGGCCCGTTGTCCCGGAAGCGGCCCCGAAGGCCGCTGTCGCGCCCCAGGAACAGGGGCCGGCCCGGGAGAAGATTTTGTGCGCGGACGCCAACTTCTTCACCCGTCCCATGTGCATCCACAACGAATGCCAGAAGGCGGAGAACACCCAACTGCCGGTTTGCATCGAGGACCGGCAGCGTTATCCCGACGGCCGCAACACCTCCTCTCCTTGAGCCGCCCCTGTTTGTGTCCTGGCGCGCATGCTGTGGGTCTGATGGCCGGTCGATGGATCCCGAACCTGTCCACGGGCGGGGTGTCACGCTTCGCAGGGGCCCTGGCTTTCCATGCAAAAATCGTACGCTATGGCTGACCTGACGCTGGATAACGACCCACCGGATGTACCGCAAGCGGCGCAGCCGGTGGTGCATCTGGACGCCTTGCCGCCCGGGACACATCTGGCCGAGTTCGAGTTGCAGGACCTGCTGGGGGTAGGGGGCTTCGGCCTGGTCTATCGTGCCTACGACCATTCCCTGCACCGTACGGTGGCCATCAAGGAGTACATGCCCTCTAC
This sequence comes from Hylemonella sp., assembly GCA_040376915.1. GTDB lineage: Bacteria > Pseudomonadota > Gammaproteobacteria > Burkholderiales > Burkholderiaceae_C > Hylemonella. The sequence continues at coordinate 56,852 of JBEIPS010000007.1, read as the reverse complement.
GCTGGCGGCGCGCCCGAAGGGCCCGATGCTGTCGGTGCGTTCCTCGGCCGACCAGGCCACCTACCAGTCCGGTCTCAAGTCCTTTGTGGCCGAGGCCCGCCTGCTGGCGCAGTTCGACCATCCCTCCCTGGTCAAGGTCTATCGCTTCTGGGAGGCCAACAACACGGCCTACATGGTCATGCCCCTGTACAGCGGCATGACACTCAAGCAGGCGCGCGCCCAGATGGCCGCCCCTCCGCCCGAGGACTGGCTGCGCACCATGTTGTGGTCCATTCTGCAGGCCTTGCAGGTGCTACACGACCACAACACGCTGCACCGCGATGTCTCGCCCGACAACATCTTCCTGCAGGACACGGGGCCGCCGGTGCTGCTGGACCTGGGCGCCGCGCGCCGCGCCATCAGCGACAAATCCCGCAAGCTCACCGCCATCCTCAAGGTCAATTACGCGCCCATCGAGCAGTACGCCGAGGCCGAGGACCTGAAGCAGGGCCCCTGGACCGATCTTTATTCCCTGGCCTCCGTGGTCTACAGCTGCTTGCGCAACGACCCGCCGCTGCCGGCCACGGCCCGCGTGGTGCGGGACAGCATGCCCAGCATGCGCAGCGTGGCCGAAACCGTGCGGGGGCATTTCGGGCAGACCTACTCGGACGCATTTGTGCAGGCCATCAGCCATGCGCTGGCGGTGCAGCCGGACGAGCGTACGCAGAGCGTGCAGGAATTCGTGCAGGAAATGGGTTTGTTGGCACCTGCGGGGCTCGGCAAGTTCGACTGGCGTTCCGCGCTGGGTGCCGATCTGCTGCCCATCCGCGAAGACGTCTCCCAAGCCGAAGAGGCGACCCAGGCCCAAACCCAGGCCCAGATCGTCACGGTGCTACCTGCCGCCCCGGTCCGACGTCGGCGGGCATGGGTCTGGGGCCTGGCGGGGGTGGGAGCCGCCCTGCTGTTCGCTCTCGGGATCAACTGGGGCCTGCTGTTTGACGATGCGCCCGTGGTCGCTGCGCCGGAGCCTGCGCCGATCATCACCGCTCCTCCGTTGGCGCCGGCGCAGGCGGCTGAACCCACCCCTGAGGCGGCCCCGCCGGTGGCCAGCCCGGCCGTCCCGGCGGCGCCCCGGGTTGTTGCGCGCCCGGCCAAGCCGGCGATCAAGCCCCTGTGCGCCGATTCCGGGGTTTTTGGCCGGCCCCTCTGCCTGTTCCGGGAATGCCTGAAGGCGGAAAACTACAACCGCCCGGTGTGTGTCGAGAGCCGGAAGTCGGCCAACCAACCAGCGGCCCCCCCTTGAGCAACCCAAGGCGGGTCAAAACTCGTATAATGGCGGGCTTCGCAGCGCTTTTGTGGCCCCGCGGCGAAGGCTTCTTACCCACCTAAGAGATTCCCAATAGAGGAAAACCGACCGTGGAAAAGGGCTGCCCAAACCCTCTTTGCAGAGAAAACTCATGACCAAAACGATCAGCGCGAAACCCGCTGACGTGAAGCACGAGTGGTTTGTGATTGACGCGACCGACAAGGTCCTCGGACGAGTAGCCAGCGAAGTTGCTCTCCGTTTGCGCGGCAAACACAAGGCCATTTACACGCCTCACGTCGATACCGGTGACTTCATTGTCATCATCAACGCAGCCAAGCTGCGTGTGACCGGTACCAAGGAACTCGACAAGATTTATTACCGCCACTCGGGTTTCCCCGGCGGCATCTACGCGACCAACTTCCGCGACATGCAGGCCAAGCACCCTGGCCGCGCACTCGAAAAGGCTGTCAAGGGCATGCTGCCCAAGGGCCCGCTCGGCTACGCCATGATCAAGAAGCTCAAGGTGTACGGTGGTGCCGAGCACCCGCACACTGCCCAGCAACCCCAAGTGTTGGCAATCTAAGGAGCCTTGAGATGATTGGTGAATGGAACAATGGCACCGGCCGTCGCAAATCCAGCGTCGCCCGCGTGTTTCTGAAAAAAGGCACCGGCAAGATCACGGTCAACGGCAAGGATATTCAGCAATATTTCGGCCGCGAAACCTCGATCATGATTGCCAAGCAGCCGCTCTTGCTGACCAACCACGCCGAGACCTTCGACGTGCAGGTCAACGTGCACGGCGGCGGTGAGTCCGGCCAGGCCGGCGCCACCCGTCACGGCATCACGCGTGCCCTGATCGACTACGACGCATCGCTCAAGCCCGCGCTGTCGCAAGCCGGCTTCGTGACCCGCGATGCCCGCGAAGTTGAACGTAAGAAGGTCGGTCTGCACTCTGCACGCCGTCGCAAGCAGTTCAGCAAGCGTTAAGCCTGCCTGTTGTCCGCAAGGGCAACAATCTGTTGCAAAGCCGGGGCCGCCAGAATGGAGATTCTGGCGGCCTCGGTCTTTGTGGCTGCTAGACTCGTTGGCTTATGCGATTGCGACTGTTCCTTCGCCGACTGACGGTCAGTGCCCCGCGCATGTCGGTGCGCAGCGCCTTGCCCTGGCCTTTTCGCTGGATCGTTGCGGCCGTGGTGCTGGGGTTTTGCGCGGCCATCGGCCTGTGGGCCTTCGAGTTTGGCAAGGAGATCGCCGGCATTGATGACGGGCGCGTCGAGTACCTGGCCCGGCTGGAGCGCGACGTGGCCGACCTGCAACGCGAGCTGGATGCCATGAAGGAAGAGCGCGACAAGGCCCTGGCCCTGGCCAACACCTCGACCACGCTGATGACGGCGGAAAAAGCCGCCCAGGAGCGGCTCGGCACGCTCAACAAACAGCTCGAGGTTGACAACCAGCGTCTGCGTGACGATCTCGGTTTCTTCGAGAAGCTCATTCCCACCGTGGGCACCGAGGCGCTGGCCATCCGCGGCCTGCAGGCCGAGGTGCAGGACGGTCGCCAGGTCAAGTGGCAGGTGCTGGTGATCCAGCCTTTGAAGAACGCACCGGAATTCTCCGGCCGGCTGGAGATCAGCTTTTCCGGCTTGCAGGCCGGCCGGCCCTGGGTGGCGACCTTGCCCGGCGGGCCGCAAGCGATTAAGCTGCGTCAGTACGCGCGCGCCGAAGGCGTGTTCGAACTGCCGCCCCAGACCCTGCTCAAGGGGCTCAGTGTCAAGGTCATGGACGGCACCATGGTCAAGGCCGTGCAGTCGATCAAGTTGTAAACAAGCCTGATGGGGAAATCCAGATGTTCAGCCAGAAAAAACAGCCCGCCATACGCAGCTTGATCGCCGATGGCAACCGCATCGAGGGTCATGTCCACTTCACTGATGGCCTGCGCGTCGACGGCACGGTAGTGGGGGATGTGCGCTCCAATGAGGACAAGAACAGCATTCTCGTCATCTCCGAGACCGCCTCGGTCACGGGCGAGGTGCACGCCGACCACGTCATCGTCAACGGCGCGGTCAAGGGGCCGGTGTACGCCCGCCGCATGCTGGAGCTGCAGCCCAAGGCCCGCATCGAGGGGGATGTCTACTACACGGCCCTGGAAATGCACCAGGGGGCCATCATTGCCGGCCTGCTGCGCCCGACGCCGGCCATGATGGAAGAAAAGCCCACACTGAAGCTGGCGTCAAATAACTGACACAGGAATTCCCGAGCAAGCTGGTGTACTATTGGCTCAGCTTATTTTCCCCTGGAGTCTTCCATGAGCGCCGTCGCCGAATCCATCCAGACCGAGATGCCCGCCCCCATCCTGTTCACCGACAGTGCGGCTGCCAAGGTGGCCGACCTGATCGCTGAAGAGGGCAACCCCGACCTCAAGCTGCGCGTCTTCGTGCAGGGCGGCGGCTGCTCTGGCTTCCAGTATGGTTTCACCTTCGACGAGGTCGCCAACGAGGACGACACCACCATGACCAAGAACGGTGTGTCCCTGCTGATCGATGCCATGAGCTACCAGTACCTGCTGGGCGCCGAGATCGACTACAAGGAAGACCTGCAGGGCGCCCAGTTCGTGATCAAGAACCCGAACGCCAGCACCACCTGCGGCTGCGGCTCGTCCTTCTCCGTCTAAGCGCGATTCCCGGCTCAGGCCGGATAGATCGCACCCAGCACACGGGCGCCTCGGGCGCCCGTGACGCTTTCCAGGCTGCCTGTTTCCCGATGCAGCGTCTTGCGGGCCAGCCAGGCGAAAGCGGCGGCCTCCACCTGCAGCGGGGGCAGGCCCTGTTGTTCCGATGACGTCACTTCCAGCGCGGGCAGATGCGCCTGCAGGCTGCGCATCAGATGGGTGTTGAGGGCCCCGCCACCACAGACGATCAGACGCTGGCTGCCAGCGGCATGGCGCAGCACATCGGCGGCGCAGACGCGGGCGGTCAGTTCGGTCAAGGTGGCTTGTACATCCGCAGCGGGCAGGGCCTCGAAGCCGGCCAGCTTGCCGCTCAGCCAGTCCGGGTTGAACAGGTCGCGACCGCTGCTTTTGGGGGCCGGCAGGGCGAAATAGGGCTCCTGCAGCAACACCTTGAGCAGCCCGGCGTGCACCTGTCCGCTGGCGGCCCAGTGGCCTCCCTCGTCAAAAGCCCGATCTGTGTGCTGCCGGCACCAGGCGTCCATCAATGCGTTGCCGGGTCCGCAGTCCCAGCCCAGGACCGCCTCATCTCGCAGCACCGAGAGGTTGGCGATGCCGCCGATATTGAGCACGGCCACCGTCTGGCCCGCGCGGCCGAACAGGGCCTGATGGAACGCCGGCACCAGTGGGGCACCCTGGCCACCGGCGGCGACGTCGCGGCTGCGGAAGTCGGCCACCACCGTGATGCCGCTCAGTTCGGCCAGCAGGGCCGGATTGTTCAGTTGCAGGGTGTAGCCGGTGCCGTCAAAAGCGCCGGGCCGGTGCCGTACCGTCTGGCCATGTGCGCCGATAGCGGTGACGGCTGCGGCTGGCAGACCCGCAGCGGCGAGCAGGTCCTCGACGACCTGGGCGTAGACACGGCTCAGGGCATTGGCGGCCAGGGCTGCGCGGTGCAGTTCATCGTGGCCAGCGCCGTTGAGCGCCAGCAATTCTGCGGCCAGCGTGGCCGGGAAGGGGCGATAGGCGTGGCACTGGACGTGGGTCGCGGTGGAACTGCAGTCGGCCAGCACGCCGTCCACACCGTCCAGCGAAGTGCCGGACATGAGGCCGATGTAGTACTCGGGCATCAGGGCGTTTCAGCGTGCCGCCAGCAATTGGGCCGCGGCCAGCTGCTGGCGCGCCATGAGCGCCAGGCGATTGAAAGCCGGGCGGGCGGTCTGGGAGACCGGGACGGACTCGCTGGTACGCGCGATGGCCAGCGGGTTCTGGTGGCGGCCGTTGATGCGGAATTCGTAATGCAGGTGCGGGCCGGTGGCCCAGCCGGTGGCGCCGGTGGCGGCGATGTTCTGGCCCTGCTCGACGCGCTGGCCGCGCTTGACGAAGATGCGGCTCAGGTGGGCGTAGACCGTGACGTGGTTGTTGCGATGGCGCACGAAGACCACGTTGCCGTAGCCTCCCTGCGCACCGGCGGACTCCACCACGCCATCTCCCACGCTACGCACAGGCGTGCCTGTCGGGGCCGCGTAGTCCACGCCCAGATGGGCAGCCCATTTCTGCAGGATGGGGTGAAAGCGCATCTTGAAGCCGCTGGTCACGCGCGAAAAAGCCAGGGGCGAGGCCAGGTAGGCACGCTTGAGGCTGTTGCCCTCAAGCGTGTAGTAGCCACCGCGGCCCTGAGTGGGGCGGCCTTCTTCTGAGGCTGTGTTCTGCACGGCGCTGGCCTCGTGGAACCACATGGCCTGGTAGGCCTTGCCGGCGTTGACGAACTCGACACTCAGCACGCGGCCTGCGCGCAGCGGCTCGCCATCGCCCTCGAGCACTTCGTAGACGACCGAGTAGTGGTCGCCCTTGCGCAGCTCGCGGTGGAAGTCGATGTCGCCCGAAAAGATCTCGGCGATCTGGATGGCCACGGCGTCGGGGATATTGGCTTCGTCGGCCGAAGCGAACAGCGAGCTGTCGATGGTGGCGCCGGCGATGCGGATGGATGCGGTGAGCGGCAGGACTTCCAGTCTGGACTGGAAGCGGTCGCCGGATTTCTCGATCACCAGGCGCTTGAAACTGCCGTCATCGTCCGGGCTCCAGCGTGCGACCAGCTTGAGCAGGGTGTTGCGCTCGCTGGCCTCGGCACTGAGCTGGCGGCCTGTGCGTCCGAGCAGATGGCGATGGGTCAGCGTGTCGCGCCGCAGGAAGTCGGCCGCCGAAGGATCGTCCATGCCCAGGCGACGCAGCAGGGTGTCGGCAGTGTCGTTGGCGCGCGAAACGTCGGAGCGGTAAAGGCTGTAGTGGTGCAGTTCGAGTGCCGCGACCTGTTCCTGCAGGGGCAGGGGACTGACGGCCTCGCTGATCTCGTGCACCGGCAGTTGCGCCACATCGGGTGCCAGCGTGACCACGGCTGCCGCCAGGGCGTAGGCACCGCCGCCCAGCAGGGCCAGGCTGAGCAGGGCGGTGGTGACTGCGCGGGGGCGCTGGCGGACCGCCTGACGCAGGGTGTCCAGGGTGGCGGGAAGGGCGGTGAGCAGCGTGGTCTTCAAGGGTTGCGGGCCGAAAGTTCGGAAGCCGGGCCGGCCGGCCACCCGGTGCCACTTAAAATCGTGGCCTCAGGGCTAGCCCCAAGTATATCGACCCACTTCCGGGCGACAGCGAAAAATCTTTATGAATCAAGCGTCTGTGTCGACTTTTCCCCTCACCGACCGGGTCCGCGAGGCGCTCGCCGTGACCCGACGCGGTTGCGAGGAGCTGATCCCCGAGGCCGACTGGGTGCAGAAGCTCGCCCGTTCCGAAGCCAGCAAGACCCCTCTGCGCATCAAGCTGGGCCTGGACCCGACGGCACCCGACATCCATATCGGCCATACCGTGGTGCTCAACAAGATGCGCCAGTTGCAGGACCTGGGGCACCAGGTGATCTTCCTGATCGGCGACTTCACCAGCCTGATCGGCGACCCCTCCGGGCGCAACAGCACGCGCCCGCCGCTCACGCCTGAGCAGATCAAGGCCAATGCGGAGACCTACTACAAGCAGGCCAGTCTGGTGCTGGACCCGGCGAAAACCGAGATCCGCTACAACAGCGAATGGAGCCTGCCCCTGGGCTCCATGGGCATGATCCAGCTGGCCGCCAAGTACACCGTGGCGCGCATGATGGAGCGCAACGATTTCCACGACCGTTTCAAGGCCGGCACGCCGATCTCGGTGCACGAGTTCCTCTACCCGCTGATGCAGGGCTACGACTCGGTGGCGCTCAAGAGCGACCTGGAACTGGGTGGCACGGACCAGAAGTTCAACCTGCTCATGGGCCGGCACCTGCAGGCCGAGTACGGACAGGAGCCCCAGTGCATCCTGACCATGCCCCTGCTCGAGGGGCTGGACGGGGTGGACAAGATGTCCAAGAGCAAGAACAATTACATCGGCATAGCCGAGGATGCCAATACCATGTTCGCCAAGGTGCTGTCCATCAGCGACGAGTTGATGTGGCGCTGGTACACGCTGCTGAGCTTCCGCTCTATGGCCGAGATAGAAGCGCTGAAGCAGGAAGTGGCGGGGGGGCGCAATCCCAAGGACGCCAAGGTGCTGCTGGCCAAGGAGATCACGGCGCGTTTCCACAGCGCGGGCGCTGCGGAGGCGGCCGAACAGGATTTCATCAACCGCAGCAAGGGCGGTATTCCCGACGAGATCGGGGCACAGACCGTGACGCTCGACGGCGGTCCCATGGGCATTGCAGCCTTGCTGAAGCAGGCCGGTCTGGCTGCTTCCAGCGGCGAGGGCAACCGCCTGATCGAAGGCGGCGGCGTGCGCGTCGACTCGGCCGTGGTCAGTGACAAAGGCCTCAAGCTGGGCGCTGGCACCTATGTGCTGCAGATCGGCAAGCGCAAGTTCAAGAAAATCACCCTGGTGTGAGGGGGAGCGGCCTCCCCTAGTGTAAACACGGGGCTGCAGGACAGGCTGGCGGTGAAATAATCCGCCATACATAAGAGAGGGTTGGGCGGCATGGAAGCGCAAGCGATCTACCGGAAATCCGACAGGGGAGCAGAGGCCATCGCGACCCGTGGCCACGGCGTGGGCGGCAAGCAGCGCATGCTGCTGATCCTGGTCGATGGCAAGAAGACGGTGGAGGAGTTGATCAAGCTGGCCGCCGGCATGGGGGAGACGGCCCAGTTGCTCGAGCAGCTCAAGGCGCAGGGCCTGATCGAACTCGTGTCCAGCGGAGCGCTTGCGCCTGCGCCCGAGGCGGCTGCCGATCTCAGCAGAGTCAAGCCCCTGGCCACCCGACTACTGATCGAATTGCTGGGTCCCCAGGCCGACGACCTCTCCCTCAGACTCGAAGCGGCCAAGGACCTGCCCCAGTTTGTCGAAGCCATGAAACGCGCCTATGCCGTGGTGCGCGACGTCAAAGGCCAGGCCGCCGCCGACCGCTTCGGCGCGGAAGTCGAAGCCCGGATGCAGGCTGTCTGACCGGTTCAGGCGCCGAGCCAGGCGCCGACCAGCTCCTTGCCGCGTACGGACAGGCGCCAGGTGCTGACGCTGCGCGGCAGACTCAGGTTCAAAACCTGCAGACGCTGGTCGCGCGCCACCAGAGCCTTGAGCCGGCCTTGCCCACCGGCATAGAGCAGCAGCTCATCGAGCTTGTGCAGGCGCCAGCTGCTGGATGACTTGCCACTGCCCACTTCCACGCCCAGCCATTCGTCACCCGCGGCAAAGCCGGCTTGCTCGGCGGCACCGCCGCGCAGAACGGTCTTGATCTGTATGCCGCCGCTCTCGCTGACGCGCAGGCCCAGGCGTTGCGCCAGCTGGGCCGGTTCTTCGTGGATGGCCACGCCGTGGCGCTCCAGCAGCTCGCGCAGAGGCAGCTCTGCGGTGCCATGCACCCAGCGCCTGAGCTCACGTGACCAGGAGCGGCCGCTCAGCGCCTGCAGCACGGCCAGCAGGTCACTTTCGGCCATGGGGCCGGCCTGGCAGCGCAACCAGAGCGCGCGCATCACGTCATCCAGCGAGTGCCGGCCCTCGGCGCGCAGCGTCAGATCAAGGCACAAGGCCACCAGTGCGCCCTTGCCGTAGTAGCTCACCGTGGCGTTGGGGGTGTTTTCGTCGACGCGGTAGTACTTGACCCAGGCATCGAAGCTGGCCTGCGCCACCGACTGGACCAGCCGCCCCGGCGTCTGCTGCAACTGGTTGATGCTCTTGTTGAGCAGGCGCAGGTAGCCTGCATCGTCGAGCAGGCCGGCGCGGCGCAGCAGCAGGTCGTCGTAGTAGCTGGTGAAGCCCTCGAAGAACCAGAGCAGCTCGGTGTAGTTCTCGGCGCGATAGTCGTAGCGCGCGAATTCGGCCGGACGCAGGCGCTTGACGTTCCAGCTGTGAAAGTACTCGTGGCTGATCAGGCCCAGCAGGGTGGTGTAACCCTCGCCCGGCTTGGTCTCGGTACGTGGCAGGTCACGACGCGCGCAGATCAGCGCGGTGGAGTTGCGATGCTCCAGGCCACCGTAGCCGTCGTCCGTGGCGTTTAGCATGAAGACGTAGCTGGCAAACGGCGGCTTGCCGCTGCGACCCGTGGCCTGGCCGCCGGCGTGCCAGAAACGGATGGCGGTGTCGCAGATGCGCTGGGCATCGGCCAGCAGGCGCGCGCCGTCAAAGCTGGGCGGGGCGCCTGCCACGATGAAACGGTGGGTCACGCCGCCGGCCTTGAAGTCGCCACTCCAGAAGACGCCGAGTTCAAAGGGGCAATCGACCAGTTCGTCGTAGTTCGCCGCACGGTAGCTGCCAAAGCCGCGGCGATTGGCCTTGAGGGCCGTCAAGCCGGTGGCGACGTTCCAGTGTGCCGGCGCTGCGCCAGGCAGCAGGGTCAGCTCATGCGGCGCATTTTCCTGCCCCTCGACACGCAGGCACAGGCTGGTGCCATTGAAAAACCCGTGCGCGGCGTCGAGCCAGGCCGTGCGCACCGAGTTGTCGAAGGCGTAGACCTCGTAGCTCAGTTCGAGCGGCTGCAGCGGGTCGCAGGCGATCTGCCAGCGGCATTTGTCGAGCTGCAAAGGCGTGAGGGAGCGTCTGCCCTGTCTGGCCTGAAGCTGCTGCAGGTTCTTCGAGAACTCGCGCACCAGGTAGCTGCCGGGAATCCAGACTGGCAGGGCCACGAACTGCTCGGGCCGGGGCTGCGCAATCGTGAGCGTGATGCGGTACAGATGGGCATGCAGATCGGCGGGCTCGACCTGGTAATGCGCGGCGGCGGAGGGGCGGGTACTGCGGCCGGTGGTGCGGGGCATGGGTTGATGAGGGGTGTGGAATCAGCGTGCGGCGGCGGCAGCGAGCTGTTGCTCGATTTGCTGCATGCTCAGGGCGCCGGGCACGCGCGAGCCATCGGCAAAGATCAGGGTGGGAGTGCCCGTGATCTTGTGCTTGCGGCCCAGGTTCAGATTGCGGGTCAGGGCCGTGGTGTCGCAGTTGGCGGCGACGGGCGGCTGTTCATTGAACATCCAGTCCTGCCAGCTCTTGTTCTTGTCCTTGGCGCACCAGATGTTCTTCGATTTTTCGGCCGAATCCGGGCTCAGGATGGGATAGAGGAAGGTATGGACCGTGACGTTGTCGATCTTGGTAAGGTCGCGCTCGAAGCGCTTGCAATAGCCGCAGTTCGGGTCCGCGAACACGGCCAGCTTGCGCTTGCCATTGCCGCGCACCACGGTGAAGGCGTCCTTCAGGGGCAGGTCCTTGAACTCGATGGCGGTCAGTCGTTCAACCCGTTCCTCGGTCAGATTGCGCTTCTGGCGCACATCGATGATGCTGCCCTGGATCAGGTAGTTGCCCTCGGCATCGGTGTAATAGATGTCGTTCTCGTTGACACGGATCTCGTAGACGCCGGCCAGCGGGGTCTTGCTGACCTCGTCGATCTTGGGCAGCTGGGGCAGGCGCTCGGCCAGGTTCTTGCGGATGGTGGCTTCCTGCGCCGCAACAGACAGGGCGAGCAGGGCCAGCAGGCTCGCCAGCAGGGGTTTGGTCAGGTTCATCATCGCATCGACTTTCAAAAATTCATGGCGCGTCGCGCCAGCCAGTTCTTCAACACCCCGCTGCGTTCCACCCCCTGCAGGCCCCAGTTGCGCAGCGCGCCCCAGGTTTCGCCTTCGCGGGCAAACAGCAGTTGCAAACCATCCATGCCCAAGTCCAGGGCCAGCATGCCGGCCTTGCGGCTGCGTTCATAGCGGCGCAGCAACTTGAGGTCATCCACGCCGCGCCAGTACTCGCGCCCGTGCAACACACGCGTGAGTTCCGCCGCGTCGGCCAGGCCCAGATTGAGGCCCTGGCCGGCCAGCGGGTGCACGTTATGCGCCGCGTCACCGGCCAGCACCCAGGCGCCTGCTGCGCTGCGGCCCGACCACTGACGCGCCTGCGCCTTCTGCAAGGGCCAGACATGGCGCTCGCTGCTCAGTGTCAGCGCACCCAGGGCATGGCCACTGGCGCTTTCCAGTTCCCGGCAGAAATCGGCGGGTGCCAACTGCCGCAACTGCGCGGCCCGCTCAGGAGAGACAGACCAGACTATGGCCACGGAGTTCCCCTGGGATCCGCCCATGGGCAAAAAAGCCAGGATCTCGCCTGGCGCAAACCACTGGCGGGCCACCTGCCCGTGGGGTTTCTCGCATTGCAGGCGTGTGGCCAGGGCGTGCTGGCGGTAGGGGGTGGTCTCGAAATCCACGCCGAACTCGGCCCGGGTGCTGCTGGCCCGGCCTTCGCAGACGACGGTCAATCTGGCGGGGGTCGGGGCGCTCAGCACCTCGATCTGGGGCTGGTAGCGCACCGCATCGGCCAGCTGGGCTTCCAGCACCGGCACATCGACGATCCAGGTCAGGGCCGTCGCGCCCAGCGCGCCGGCGTCGAAATTCAGTTCGCTGCCGCGGTCACCCCAGACCTGCATGTGTTGCACCGGTGTGGCGGACGCCTCGTCCGCGGGCCAGCATCGCACGCTCTCCAGCAGTTCGCGTGAGGCGCGGTTCAGGGCGTAGGCGCGCACATCGGCGGCCGCTGAGGCGGCAGGCTGTTCCACCAGGCCGACGCGCAGGCGTTCGCGCGCCAGCAGCAGGGCCAGGGTGCGGCCGACGATGCCGCTGCCGCGTATGCAGATGTCCAGGGCTTGGGGCATGGGGAGATTGTAGAAGGCAGGGCAGAATGGTTCCTGTTGTCTGTTTATCCAGGAAATTGATCCGTGAGCGCTTCCTCCGTGACCTCTGCCGACGTGCAGGCCCGCATCGCCCGCCTGTTTGTCTACCCCATCAAGTCCTGCGCGGGCATCGAGATGCCCGAGGCCCTGCTCACCGAGACCGGCCTGGACCTGGACCGTGCCTGGATGGTGGTGGACAGCGAGGGCGAATTCGTGACCCAGCGCGAGGAACCGCGTATGGCGCTGATCCAGCCAGCCTTCAAGCGTGGCGGCACCGAGCTGCAGCTGCGCGCGCCCGGCATGCTGGCCCTGCACCTGCTGGTCGATGCCGTGGAGGCGCCGACCCGTGTGCGGGTCTGGAACGACGCGGTGCCGGCCTATGACATGGGCGACATCGCGGCCCAGTGGTTCACCGATTTCCTGGGGCTCAATGAACAGGGACTGCCGCGCGCCGATGCGACCCGATACAGGCTGGTGCGTTTCGATCCCGAACACCGGCGCCTTTCCAGCCTGCAGTGGACCGGCGGCGTGGAAGCACCCAACCAGTTCAGCGATGGTTACCCCGTGTTGGTGCTGGGCCAGTCTGCCCTCGCAGGACTCAACGAGCGTTTGCAGGCCCAGGGCCATGGGCCGGTGGACATCAGGCGCTTCCGGCCCAATATCGTGCTCGAGGGGCTGGAGGCCCATGACGAGGATCGTGTGGGCCCCTTGCAGATCGCGACAGCCGAGGGCCCGGTGGTGCTGACACCGGTCAAGCCCTGCCCGCGCTGCCCGATTCCCAACATCGACCCCGACACGGCCCGCAGCAGCCCCGAGGTGAGCGACACCCTGCAGGGCTACCGGCAGGATGCGCGCCTCCAGGGTGCAGTGACCTTCGGCATGAATGCGATTGTCAGCGGGGGTGTCGGCTGTCTGCTCCGAGTCGGACAGCCAGTGCAGGCGGCATACACTTTCTGACCCGGATGAGGCACGCCCGCAGAAGTGCCCTAGTGCTTGCCCGAGTCCGAGTTCCAATCTGCGTCCCGGGGCGCGGGCAAAGGTGTGTTGCGTCCAAGAAAGCGGATCGGGCGGTTGCTGCGTGGGTTGATGGTGCGAAGCAGGGCGTTCAGTTTCTCCATCATCAGGACCGGCTCGTAGAGGGTTTCCGAGAGCATGGCGACCGCGATCCGGAACCGGAACGTCACTTCCGGTTCGGTGCCGGGCACTGGCACCAGACCCGAGGCAATCAGCGTGATCAGTCTCTCCATCAGGGGTTGGCGCGCGTAGACGCCCTCGAAGATCAGTCCGAACGTCGCTGTCCCGACCCGCCCGGCAGTGTCCACATCCTTCATGATCCGGTGAATCTTGATGACACCGCGTAGCAGGTACTGGTCTGCGAACGATCTGGGGTAGGCCTGCAGGAGGTGATCGAAATTCCCGATTTCTACGAGGGCTACCGCTGAATGTTCCTTGTTGTGAAAGGAGCGATAGACCGCATTTCTCATCCGGCTTTGAAGTGCGGCTTCATTCAACAGGCCCGTGAGCGCATCCTGTGTCTTGACATGACTAATACGGTCGGCGATCTGCTTGAGGTCCCTGGTGATCAGATCCTGGCAGTGCAGGAACAGGGGGGTGCTGACGGCGACCGCAGTCAGCAGAAGGAACATCAGGTTGTGGGCGATTGCCAGTTGGCCATTCTCCTGCAACAGGACGATCATCATGGCGAACCCTTGTGGCAGATAGGTTGCCAGGAGCCAGGGGGCTATGGGATTTCCGCGCCGCCAGGCAAGAAACATCGCGAAGATACCGATGAGCGGGGCGGTCAGGAAGACGCCCTGAGTGACCATGTCCACGACTTCCCGGGCAGCGATCCAGTGCAGAACACTGGATGCCAGCGCGCAGACGCTGTAGATCAGCAGAAATTTGTCGAAGCGCGGGTAACGCACTGACAGCCCGGCCAGGTGACGGACGCACAGGATCGTCAAGCCGACCGCAATGACGGAGAGCAGGCTGTACGAATGGTCGGCCCACCAGGGGCTGTCGGGCCAGAGGAATTCGGCGGCCATGCCGGAGCTGTTGACGATGAACAGGGTCATGTAGGCCGTGTAGGCCGTATACCAGCCGTCGATCCTGTCCCGGAATGAGAAATATTGGATCGCGCTCCAAAGCGTGAGGATCAGCAGCGCGCCGACCAGGATGCCGATCCAGAGGTACTCCTGTTTGAGGTGGTTTTCCCTCTCTGAACTCGGCTCAAGGCTGAACTGCAGGGCAATGCTCTTGAAGTTCTGAATCCGCAGAAAGACCGTCTGCCGGTTTTCCCCGTTCAGCGCCATGTCGAACTGGGGAAAGTGTCCAGGACGAGACCAGCTGTCAACGGCAACCGTGTCCCCGGCGCTGCTGGATCTCCAGTTGCCCTGATCATCCAGAACGAAGAGTGTTATCAGATCCAGATAGGGCCAGGGAAACGTCAGGCTCCAGGCTCTTGGCATTGCGTCGCCGGTGTGCCAATCGAGTCGCAACCAATAGGCGTTGTGCGGACGGGTTTCAAGGGTAGAACCCATGGCCATCGGCCGGAAGTGGCTCGGCGCCAGGCGCGCGACCTGCTCAATGCCGGCATGCCCGTCCGGGTCGACCCAGGTCTGGATCATCGGGTCCTGGACCGGGCCAGCCAGGGTTGTCCCACCGAAGACCTGTGACGTTATCTGTGACGTCTGTTGCGACAAGGCCGCCGTGACCGTGGTCAGCAGCAAGAGTGGCAGAGCCAGTAGTGCAGTGAGTCGCAGGATAGTGCGTGTAGGCATGTGTGAGGAAGCCGCAGCACGACCAGCAGTTCCTGGCGGCCAGCCTATCACACGTGTCGCGACCAGGATGAGAGGTGTCTGTCACCCCGTCAGGGCGCTATTGCCAACCGATGACTTCGAGGCCGCTTTCGGCCGCGCAGCGCTGCACGAAGTGGCGGTAGGTCATATTGGGCTTCTCGCTCATGGCGCCGGCGACGGCACCAACCGAGCCGCCCACCACGGCACCCCGGGCGCCCGCGGTGGCCACACCGTCGATGCCGCGGCCTCGTATCAGAGAGCCCACGGCGGCGGCCGTGCCGACCACGGCGGCGCCTTTGGCCGCACCGCGCCCGGCGGCATTGTCTTTTTCATCCGGGGTCAGGCCGGCACGGGTGGCGGCGCCCATGCAGACATCGATTTCCTCCAGGGCCCGGGTCTCGCCCATCTGCTTGAAAGCCGCATTGGGGTAGAGCACGGGCCGGGCATCCGGGCTGCGCGAGCTGCGGCTGGCGCAGGCGGTGAGCAGGGTGAGGGTCAGGCCGAGGAGGGTGAGCGTGCGGAGTTTCATGGGGGCAGTCATGGAAGGGTCCAGGTTGATGAATATTGTGAGGCCCGGCGGATGGACGAACTGCTTCCCTAACGCCATGAACCGGCCGGCGGCTGACGCCGGGGCGGGTTCCCGGGCCCTTCATTACAATTGGCAGCAATTCTGGCGGCTGCGGGCCGTCCCATCGAACCCCCTGTGCGCCGGCCTCAGCCGTGCAGCGCAAGCCCGACCGGACCCGGCCGGGCCTTCCAAGGAAACCCATGAGTCTCAAGTGCGGCATCGTCGGCCTGCCCAACGTCGGCAAATCCACCCTGTTCAATGCCCTGACCAAGGCGGGCATCGCGGCGGAGAACTACCCCTTCTGCACCATCGAGCCCAATGTGGGTGTGGTCGAGGTGCCGGACCCGCGCCTGCAGCAGCTGTCAGACATCGTGAAACCCGAGCGCGTCGTGCCGGCCATCGTCGAGTTTGTGGACATCGCCGGTCTGGTGGCCGGTGCCAGTACGGGCGAGGGCCTGGGCAACAAGTTCCTGGCCCACATCCGCGAGACCGATGCCATCGTCAATGTGGTGCGCTGTTTTGTCGATGACAACGTGATCCACGTGTCTGGCAAGGTGGATCCGATCTCGGACATCGAAGTGATCCAGACCGAGCTGTGCCTGGCTGACCTGGGCGCGGTCGAGAAGGCCTTGCACCGCGTGACCAAGACGGCACGTTCGGGTGACAAGGAGTCGATCAAGCTGGTGGCCATCCTGGAGAAATGCCAGGCGGCGCTCAACGAAGGCAAGCCCGTGCGCACGATCGAATTCAGCAAGGAGGAGCAGCCCCTGCTGAAACAGTTCTTCTTCATCACGGCCAAGCCCGCCATGTTCGTCGGCAACGTCAGCGAAGACGGCTTCGAGAACAACCCCTACCTGGACCGTCTGAAGGAATACGCCGCCACGCAGAACGCCCCGGTGGTGGCCATCTGCGCCAAGATCGAGGCTGAGTTGTCCGAAATGGACGATGCCGACCGGCTGGAGTTCTTGAAGGAGCTGGGCCAGGAGGAACCGGGCCTGAACCGTCTGATCCGCGCGGCCTACAAGTTGCTGGGCCTGCAGACCTACTTCACGGCCG
Organism: Hylemonella sp.; assembly: GCA_040376915.1. Taxonomy (GTDB): domain Bacteria; phylum Pseudomonadota; class Gammaproteobacteria; order Burkholderiales; family Burkholderiaceae_C; genus Hylemonella. Next base: position 40,352 of record JBEIPS010000007.1, on the reverse strand, counting down.
GCGTCAAGGAAGTGCGTGCCTGGACCATCCACGTGGGCGACACCGGGCCGCAGGCTGCCGGCGTGATCCACACCGATTTCGAGAAGGGCTACATCCGCGCCCAGACCATAGCCTTCGAGGACTTCATCGCCAACAAGGGCGAGCAGGGTGCCAAGGATGCCGGCAAGATGCGCGCCGAAGGCAAGGAATACGTCGTCAAGGACGGCGACGTGATGAACTTCCTCTTCAGCTCTTGAACCGGCGCTTCAGCGGGCTGGCCATTCCATCCGGAATACCGTGCCCTCGCCCGGGACGCTGCGCAGCGTGACCTGGGCACCATACTGCTGCGCAATCTCGCGCACGATGGCCAGGCCCAGGCCGCTGCCACGCACCGAAGCCGGCGCAGCCCGGTAAAAGCGTTCGAAGACATGGGCCTGGTGTTCGGGGGCGATGCCCGGCCCCGTGTCTTCCACCTCCACCCAACGTAGTCCCACACGCACGGTGACGCGCGTGCCCGCGGGGCTGTGGTGCAAGGCGTTGTCGATCAGGTTGCCCAGGGCCTCGTGCAGCAGGGCGGCCGTGCCGGGAACCTCGCAACGGTCCACGCGGGTCTCGAAGCCCAGGTCATCACCACGCTGCAGTGCGCGTGGCAGGTATTCGTGGATCACCTGCCGCGCCAGAGTGACCAGATCCACGGATGTTGCGGGCGAAGACGCGTGCATTTCGCCGGCGTGCTCGGCGCGTGTCATGGCCAGCAGCTGTTCGGTCAGGCGCACGGCCTCATCGGTCGTCTTGCGCGCCGCAGCCAATGCCGCGGGCTCGCGGTCAGCCAGCGCCAGCTGCGTCTTGAGGACGGCCAGGGGTGTGCGCAACTGGTGTGCGGCGTTGTCCAGAAAACGCTTGCGGATGTCGATCAGCCGGCCCAGACGCGTCAGGTAGCTGTTGAGCGTCTCCACCAGCGGGCGCAGCTCGCGCGGCAGGTCCGGCGGTGGGATGGGGGACAGGTCGTCATCACTGCGTTCGGCCAGGCGCTGGCGGAAATTCTCCAGCGGCCGGATGCCGTGCTGCACGCCTGCAATCACGAGCAGCGCCGCCGCCAGCAGGAGCAGCGTCTGGCTGACCAGGGTCTCGCGCAATTGCAGCTGCACCATCTGCTGGCGGGTCTCCAGGGTTTCCGCCACGCTGATCTTCAGGATGTGCGTCCTGTCCTGCTCGTCTTCCAGCACATGGGTGAGGTGGGCCAGGCGCACGGGGCGACCCAGGAACTGTCCGTCCTCGAACTGCACCAGGGCGTAGTATTTGACGCTGGCCGCCGGCTCCGGCGTGGCGGCCGGCAGGGCGGCTTCGCCCGCCAGCTGTTTCCCGTTGACGTCGCTGATGCGGTAGTAGAGGCGCGCACCGGTATGGTTCTCCAACAGATAACCGGCAGCGCGCAGCACGTTGACCTGCAGCGCCCCCTGCTTCCAGACCAGTTCCTCGGCCAGGGCCCGGCTGGCGAGGTAGAGGGCGCGGTCATAGGCCTCGTTGCTGGCTTCGATGGCATTGCCATAGGCCACCCAGGCATTGATGGCGATCAGCCCGGCCAGCGGGGGCAGGATCCAGCTCAGCAGCCGGGTGCGTAGCGAGGCGGCGGTGCGCGCCATGTCAGCCTGCTTTGCCGACAGCCGGCATCAGCATGTAACCCAGGCCGCGGACGGTATGGATGACCGGTGCGCCGACCTGGCCCGATGGAGCGGGGGCGGATTCCAGCTTCTTGCGCAGCCGGTGGATCAGCACCTCCACGGCTTCCAGTTCCGCGGCTTCATTGGCAAAGACAGCGCGGTGCAGGTCGTCCTTGCCCACTGTCCGCTGCGGGGCTTCCAGCAGCACCCGCAGGGCGGCGGATTCCCGGGGGGTCAGCGCCAGGGTCTGCTCAAACAGGCTGACCTGGCCCGAGTGGCGGTCCATTTCCAGGGGGCCCAGGCGCAGGTAGGCGTTTTTCGTGCGGCCGGGCCGACGCAACAGGGCCTGCAGGCGGGCTTCGAGTTCACTCAGGTCGAAGGGCTTGGGCAGGTAGTCGTCCGCACCCAGGTTCAGGCCCAGCACGCGGTCCGGTACGCTGGCGCGGGCTGTGAGCACCAGCACGGGCACCGGGTCGCCACGCTCACGCAGCTTCTGCAGTACGGACAGGCCATCGAGCCCCGGAAGTTGCAGGTCCAGCAGCACGGTGTCAAAGCCGTGCCCGGCGGGCAGTTGCGCCAGGGCCTCGTGTCCATCGCGCGCAAAGCTCACGGTCATGCCAGCCTGGCGCAGGGCGGTGCCCAGCCAGAGGGCCAGGTCGGGCGTGTCCTCGACCAACAGGATGTGGGCGATGGGCGTGTTCACGGGGCTATCAGGGTATTCACTGAGCCGGATTGACAGCTGTTTGAAAGCCGCGCGCCGAAGCGGGGACCAGAATTCTTGGGTCAGGCCTGAGCCTGCGATTTCATTCTTACACAGGAGATGACGATGCAGATCAACAAGCGTGAGTTTCTGGGCATGGGTGCCGCTGCGGGCGCAGCCCTGGTGCTGCCGGCCTGGGCACAGGGCAAGCCCCTGTTCGACACCCTCAATATGTTTGTGCCGGCCGCGCCCGGTGGTGGCTGGGACGGCACGGCCCGTGCCATCGAACGCGCGGCCAAGGCGGCCGGCCTGGTGGGCAATATGGCTTTCGAGAACGTGGCCGGTGCCGGTGGCATGGTGGGTTTGCCCCGTTACGTGAACCAGCGCAAGGGCCAGGGCAACAGCCTGATGGTGGGCGGCTCGGTCATGGTGGGCGCGGCCATTGCGAACAAGAGTCCGGTCACCATGCGCAACGTGACACCGATCGCGCGCCTGACCGAAGAGGCTGGCGTGGTGGCTGTGCCGGTCGGCGGCAAGATCAAGACCTGGAAGGACCTGGAAGCTGCCATCAAGGCCGGCCCCAAGGCCGTGTCCGTGGCTGGGGGCAGCGCCGGCGGCACCGACCACGTGCTGCTGGGCCTCATCATCAAGGCCCTGGGCCGCAACCCGCGTGACGCGGCCTATGTGGCTTTCTCCGGCGGCGGCCCGGCCAATGCGGCCTTGTTGGGTGGGCAGGTGGTGGCGGGCATTTCCGGCTATTCCGAGTTCGAAGAGCAGATCAAGGCCGGCCGGCTGCTTCCCCTGGCCGTCTCGGGCAACAAGCGCATTCCGGGTGTGGACGTGCCCACCCTGACCGAACTGGGCGTGCGGGTCACCGCGGCCAACTGGCGCGGGGTGTTCGCGCCCCCGGGCATCAACACGGCGCAGCGTGAGATGCTGGTCGAGTTCATGAGCAAGGTGAATGTTTCCGAGCCCTGGCGCAAGGAACTGGAGACGCGCAAGTGGACCGATGTGTTCCTGGCCGCCCAGTCCTTCGAACGCGAGATCGAAGCCAATATCCGTGACACCGAAGAAGTCATGAAAGACCTGGGGCTGGCATGAGCGCCGCCCGGCCGTCCCGAAGGCGCTCGCACCGCAATGCGCAGCATGGAGGTTACCAAGTGAGCCCCCGCACGGCCGCCCCGAAGGGGGCTCGCGCCGCAGTGCGCAGCACGGAGGCCTCTCTATGACACCCTTGCGTCTCGCCGTCCTGCTGATCCTCATCGCGGCGGCGGCGGCCTGGCAAGTGACGGTCATTCCCCAGTCCCTCATGCAGATGACGGTCGGGCCTGTGCTGGCCCCGGCCGTGGTGGTGGGGGGGCTGGGTGTCTTGGCCCTGCTTTACGGCGTGAGCGCCTGGCGGGGTCGCCAGGTCGATGTGAGCCAGGCAGAGGACCAGACGCCCCTGCCCGGCAGCGGCCGGCGGTTGGCCAGCCTGCTGGGAGGGGGGGCCATCTTCATGGCGCTGGTGGTGCCCCTGGGTTTCGTGCTGCCGGCCACGCTCTGCGGCATGGGCGTGGCCCGCGCCTTCGACGCCCCGCTGGGTTGGCGTTCGGCCCTGGTTTGCGGCGCCATCGCCACCGTGTTCTGGGTCGTGTTCGCCCGCCTGCTGGGCATCGGCCTGGGGCCGGCGCTGCAGTGGCCCTTTTGATTTCCTGATCTTGCGAGTGGAGTGAGCATGCAAGCCTTTGATGCCTTGATGACCGGTTTTGGCAGCGCCCTGCAACCCCTGACCCTGATGTGGGGCTTCGCGGGCTGCCTGATCGGCACCCTGGTGGGGGTCTTGCCTGGCATCAGCCCCGCGCTGACCATTGCGCTCCTGCTGCCTCTGACCTACCAGGTCCCGGCCACCAGCATGTTCGTGATGTTCGCCGGCATCTATTACGGAGCTGCCTACGGGGGGTCGACCACCTCCATCCTGCTCAACACCCCGGGTGAATCGGCCTCGGTGGTAACGGCACTGGAAGGCAACAAGATGGCGCGGCGCGGCCGTGCCGGCCAGGCCCTGGCGACGGCAGCCATCGGCAGCTTCGTGGCGGGCACGATCGGCACTCTGGCGCTGACCTTCTTCGCACCCTGGGTGGTCGAAGCCGCCCTGGCCTTCGGACCGGCGGAATACTTTGCCCTCATGGTGCTGTCCCTGGTGGCCGTGTCCGCGGTGCTGGGCAGTTCCGTGCTGCGTGGCTTGCTGAGCCTGTGCGCCGGCCTGCTTTGCGGCCTGGTGGGCATTGACCTGCAGACCGGCCAGCCGCGTTTCACCTTCGGGCGCGCCGAGCTGCTCGACGGGCTGGAGGTGACGGTGGTGGCCGTGGGCCTGTTCGCGGTGGGCGAGGCGCTTTACCTGGCCTGGCAGGGGCGCGAGTCGCGCAGTGGCGAGGTGATGAAGATGTCGGGCAGCCTGTGGATGAGCAAGCAGGACTGGGCGCGCTCCTGGAAGCCCTGGATACGCGGCTCGTTGTTCGGCTTTCCAATCGGGGCGCTACCGGCGGGCGGCGCGGAGCTGCCCACCATGCTGTCCTACTACACCGAGAAAAAACTTTCCAAGCACCCGGAGGAGTTTGGCCATGGCGCGATCGAGGGGGTGGCCGGGCCGGAGGCGGCCAACAATGCCGCGGCCGCTGGTGTGCTCATGCCCCTGCTCACGCTGGGCATTCCCACCTCGGCCACGGCGGCCATCATGCTCTCGGCCTTCGAGGGCTATGGCATCCAGACCGGTCCGCAGCTGTTCAGCCAGCAGGGCGCCCTGGTGTGGACGCTGATTGCCAGCCTCTACATTGGCAACGTCATCCTGCTGGTGCTCAACCTGCCCCTGGTGCATCTGTGGGTTCGTTTGCTGAAGATCCCGCCGCCCTGGCTGTACGCCGGCATCATCGTGATTTCCACTGCCGGGGTTTACGGCGCGGGCAACTCGGTCTTCAACGTGGGCCTGCTGTTTTTCTTCGGCCTGATCGGTTTTGTGATGCGGCGTTTCGACTTTCCCGCAGCGCCGCTGATCGTCGGCATGATCCTCTCGCCCATGGCCGAGCAGTCCATGCGACAGGCCCTCACGATCAGCCAGGGCGACTGGTTCACCTTCTTCACGCGTCCGCTGTCGGGTTCGCTGATGGCCGTGGCCATCGTGCTGCTGGTGCTGCCGCCCCTGTACCGTCGCTATCGGCGCGCTAGAAGCTGAAACCGCCCGGGAAGAGCCAGAGCAGGACAACGGTCATCGTCAGGTAGCGCGCCAGCTTGCCGATGCCCATGTAGAGCAGGCAGGGCCAGAAGGGCAGCCTGAGCCAGCCGGCGACCGCGCACAGCGGGTCGCCGATCAGGGGCAGCCAGCTCAGCAGGCAGGCTTTGGGGCCGATGCGTTCCAGCCAGTCGAGCGCGCGCAGGTGCGTGTCCGAGTGTCTGTACTTGTCGATCAGCTTGTGGGATTCCCAGCCCATGGCCCAGCTGACGGCACCGCCCAGCGTGTTGCCGGCGGTTGCCACCAGGATGGCTGGCCAGAACAGTTCCGGGTTGAGCTTGAGCAGACCGAACAGCGCCGGCTCCGAGCCCAGCGGTAGCAGGGTGGCCGAAACGAAGGCGATCAGGAACAGTGTGACCAGGCCGTACTGCGGCAGGGCCAATAGCTCCAGCAGGTGGGTAATCCAGGACTCCATAGCCAGACCAGTATAGGCAGGCCATCGCGCACGATGGCACCTTATTTCAATTGCTGAAATTTTATGCAGCTAGAATATGCGGCCCGGCTGTTGCCATTCCTGGCAGCAGCATTTCTCATCGTCGTACCACTCCTCCACATCCGCATGAACATCGGTTCCTTCGAACTGCCGAACACCCTGTTCGTGGCACCGATGGCGGGGGTGACAGACCGGCCCTTCCGTGGCCTGTGCAAGGCGCTGGGGGCGGGGTATGCGGTCAGCGAGATGGTGACCTCGCGCAAGGACCTCTGGAACAGCCTCAAGACCTCGCGCCGGGCCAACCATGAAGGCGAGGCCGGGCCCATCGCCGTGCAGATCGCCGGCACCGAGGCGGCCATGATGGCCGAGGCCGCCGCCTACAACATCGATCGGGGCGCCCAGATCATCGATATCAATATGGGTTGCCCGGCCAAGAAGGTCTGCAACAAGTGGGCCGGCTCGGCCCTGATGCAGGACGAGGCCCTGGCCCTGCAGATCATCGAGGCCGTGGTGGCGGCCTGCGCGCCTCGCAAGGTGCCCGTGACGCTGAAGATGCGCACCGGTTGGTGCCAGGCCGAAAAGAACGCGCTCACGATTGCGCGTGCTGCAGAAAGCGCAGGCGTGCAGATGGTCACGGTGCATGGCCGCACACGTGAACAGGGCTACAAGGGTGCGGCCGAATACGACACCATCGCCGCCGTCAAGGCCGCGCTGCGCATCCCCGTGGTGGCCAATGGCGACATCAGCTCGCCCGAGAAGGCCCTGGCTGTGTTGCGCGCCACGGGCGCCGATGCCCTGATGATCGGCCGTGCGGCCCAGGGCCGGCCCTGGATCTTTCGCGAGATCGGCCATTTCCTGGCCACGGGCGAGCACCTGGCGCCGCCACTGGTGGTCGAGGTGCGGCGCCTGTTGCTGGAGCACCTGCAAGACCATTACGCGCTCTACGGCGAATACACGGGCGTACGCAGCGCGCGCAAGCACATCGGCTGGTATGTGAAGGCTTTGCCGGGCGGCGAGGCATTCCGGACCCACATGAACACGCTGGAAGACGGTCAGGCCCAGAGGCAGGCCGTGGCGGATTTTTTTGATGAACTGGGCGCCCACATGGACCGCATGCCTGCGGCCGTGGCAGATGCACTTAAAGACGGGGATGAAGAGCAGATGGAGTTAGCCGCATGAGCAAAAAACAGATTGAAGAATGCGTGCGTACCAGCCTGGAAGGCTATTTCAAGGATTTGCGTGGCACCGAACCTGACGGCATGTACGACATGCTGGTGCGCATCGTTGAGAAGCCCTTGCTGGAAGTGGTGATGCAGCAGGCCGAAAACAACCAGTCGCGCGCCGCGCTCTGGCTGGGCCTGAATCGCAACACCCTGCGCAAGAAGCTGGTCGAACACAAACTCATCAAATAAGAAAAGAATGAACGCACTTCTTTCGGTTTCCGACAAGACCGGTATCGTCGAATTCGCCCAGGCCCTGCACGCGCTGGGCATCAAACTGATCTCCACCGGCGGCACCGCCAAGCTGCTGGCCGATGCCAAACTGCCCGTGACCGAGGTGGCCGAAGTCACCGCCTTCCCTGAGATGCTGGACGGCCGCGTCAAGACCCTGCACCCCAAGGTGCACGGTGGCCTGCTGGCCCGGCGCGATGTGCCCGAGCACATGGCCGCGCTGAAGGCGCACCAGATCGACACCATCGACCTGCTGGTGGTCAACCTCTATCCTTTCGAGGCCACGGTGGCCAAGCCCGGCTGCACGCTGGAGGACGCGATCGAGAACATCGACATCGGCGGCCCGGCCATGGTGCGCAGCGCGGCCAAGAACTGGAAGGACGTGGGCGTGCTGACCGATGCCTCGCAGTACCCGGCCGTGCTGGCCGAACTCAAGGCCACGCATGCGACCGGATCCTGCAAGCTGTCCGACAAGCTGCGTGTCGCCCTGTCGGTGGCAGCGTTCAACCGCCTCGCCAACTACGACGCGGCCATCAGCAACTACCTCTCGGCCATCAACGAGGACGGCACGCACGCCGCCTTCTCGGCCCAGGCCAACAGCAATATGGTCAAGCTGCAGGACCTGCGTTACGGCGAGAACCCGCACCAGTCGGCAGCGTTTTATCGCGACCTCTATCCGGCACCCGGCTCGCTGGTCTCTGCCAAGCAGCTGCAGGGCAAGGAACTGAGCTACAACAACATTGCCGACGCCGACGCGGCCTGGGAGTGCGTCAAGAGCTTCGAGGTGCCGGCCTGTGTCATCGTCAAGCATGCCAACCCCTGCGGCGTCGCCATGGGGAAGGATGCGCTGGAGGCCTACAGCAAGGCCTTCCAGACGGATCCGACCTCTGCCTTCGGCGGCATCATCGCCTTCAACCGCAGGGTGGACCTTGCGGCTGCCCAGGCCGTGAGCAAGCAGTTTGTCGAGGTGCTGATGGCGCCGGGCTACACACCAGAGGCGCTGGCCGTGTTCAAGGCCAAAGCCAATGTGCGCGTGCTCGAGATTTCGCTGGATGGCATCAAGCGCGATGGCAAGACCGCCTGGGAACGCGGCCAGAACTCGCACGACGTCAAGCGCGTGGGCTCGGGTCTGCTGATCCAGACCGCCGACAACCACGAGCTGCAGCGCAGTGACCTGAAGGTCGTGACGAAAAAGGCGCCGACCGAACAGCAGCTCGAAGACCTGCTCTTCGCCTGGAAGGTGGGCAAGTTCGTCAAGAGCAATGCCATCGTCTTCTGCAAGGACGGCATGACCATGGGTGTGGGGGCCGGCCAGATGAGCCGCCTGGACTCGGCGCGCATCGCCAGCATCAAAGCGCAGCACGCCAACCTGTCCTTGCAGGGCACGGTGGTGGCCAGCGATGCCTTCTTCCCTTTCCGTGACGGCCTGGACGTGGTGGTGGACGCCGGTGCGAGCTGCGTGATCCAGCCTGGCGGTTCCATGCGCGACCAGGAGGTCATCGATGCGGCCGACGAGCGCGGCGTGGCCATGGTGTTCTCGGGGGTCCGGCATTTCCGCCATTGAGTCGGAACATGACCCCAATGAAAAAGCGGCCTCTGGCCGCTTTTTTCATGGAGCGTTGCGAGGCCTACTTTGCCAGCGGTCGGAATACCTCGCACGCAGCTGCTACGGTTTGTGTGATGTCTTCCTCGCTGTGCGCTGCACTGACGAAGCCGGCTTCATAGAGTGCCGGTGCGATGTAGACACCGCGCTCCAGCAGGCCATGGAACAGGGTGTTGAAGCGGGTGTTGTCGGTCTTCATGACCGTCGCGTAGTTCTGCGGCAGCTCGGCCATCAGGAAAAAACCGAACATGCCGCCCTGGCAGTCGGCGCTGAAGGGCACGCCTTCGGCTGCCGCGGCGGTCTTCAGCCCCTCGACCAGCGAGCGTGTCTTGCGCGACAAGGCGTCGAAGAAGCCGGGCTTGCTGATCTCGCGCAGCGTGGCCAGACCGCAGGCCGTGGCGACCGGGTTGCCCGAGAGTGTGCCGGCCTGGTAGACCGGGCCCAGCGGGGCCATCTGTTCCATGAGGGCGCGCGGCCCGCCAAAGGCTGCCAGCGGCATGCCACCGCCGATGACCTTGCCCAGCACCGTGATGTCCGGCTGGAAGCCCGGGAGGGCCTGGGCGTAGACGCTTTGCGCGCTGCCCAGGGCCACGCGGAAGCCCGTCATGACCTCGTCGAACACCAGCAGGGCGCCGTACTGCGTGCACAGTTCGCGGCAGCGTTGCATGAACGGCACCGACGCCCGCACGAAGTTCATATTGCCGGCGATGGGCTCGATCATCAGGCAGGCGAGTTCCTTGCCGTGCAGGGCGAAGGCCTCTTCCAGCTGGTGCACGTTGTTGTACTCGAGCACCAGGGTGTGCTGCACCACCTCGGCCGGCACGCCAGCGCTGGTGGGGTTGCCGAAGGTGGCCAGGCCCGAGCCGGCCTTGACCAGCAGGGCGTCGGCATGGCCGTGGTAGCAGCCTTCGAACTTGATGATCTTGCTGCGGCCCGTGGCGCCGCGCGCCAGACGGATGGCGCTCATGCCGGCCTCGGTGCCAGAGCTGACCAGGCGCACCATCTCCATGGAGGGCACAAACTTCAGGATCTCCTCGGCCAGTTCGATCTCGCGCTCGGTCGGGGCGCCGAAGGAGAAGCCCTCCAGCACGGCCTTCTGCACAGCCTCGACCACGGCCGGGTGGCCATGGCCCAGGATCATGGGCCCCCAGGAGCCGATGTAGTCGATGTAGCGGCGGTTGTTGGCGTCCCAGAAGTAGGCGCCCTGTGCGCGCTGGACAAACCGGGGGGTGCCGCCGACGGCGCGGAAGGCGCGTACGGGGGAGTTCACGCCGCCGGGGATGACGCGCTTGGCGCGTTCGAACAGGGTCTCGTTGCGGTCAGTGCTGGGTGTCATGGGGGGGCAGATCCAATTGGGAGGCCGGGCCCTGCAGCCCGTCGTCGGTGTCGTCGCCGTCGTCCAAGTCGGCCTGGGCCCAGAAAAGGCGGTCCGGAATCACGTTGCCCATGCCAGGGCGAAAACCGCCGTCCAGACAATGGTCCAGATAACCCAGGGCCTCGGCAAAGGCTTCCGTCAGGTCGCAGCCGCTGGCAATCAGGGCAGCCAGCGTGGCCGTCAGGGTGTCGCCGGCACCAGAGAAGATGGCTTCAAAGCGCTCGAACTTCTCGCTGGCCAGCACGGTTTGCGGGGAGGCCAGCACGTTGTCGATGTGCTGCTCGGCGGCCGGAATGCCGGTGACCAGGGTGTAGGGCACGCCATATTCGCCGGCGGCACGGGCGATGTCGCGTGCCGTCGGGCTGCGCTCGCCGTCCCAGTCGGGCAGCAGCCAGCGCCACAGGGTGCTGTGGTTTCCGACCAACACTGTGGTCTGGGGCAAAACCAGCTCCTGGAAGGCGTCCAGATAGAGGTCAATCTGCACCTCGTTCCACCAGGACAGGTTGGGCATGTAGGCGATCAGCGGGATGTCCGGGTAGTCGGTGGCGATCTCGGCAATGGCACTGAGGTTCTCGGGAGTACCGGCAAAACCGACCTTGATGGCCAGCACGCTCACGTCCTCGAGCAGGCCGCGCGCCTGCTCGGTCACGACCTCTTCGTCGAAGGGGAAATGGTCAAAAGTTTCCGCGGTGTCGCGGGCATAGGCGCCTGTGATGACAGGCAGCGCATGGGCACCGGCCGAAGCGATCGCCGATACATCACCCGACAGGCCGCCGGCACCGCTGGGGTCGTTTGCATTGAACACCAGCACACAGGGCGGCTGACCCAATTCGTGCGTGTTTTCCTCGGGGGCTGGGGTTTGCATGGGCTGGCCTGTGATGCTCATCAGGCAGAATACGGCAAGTCGTTGCGAGAAAGCCGGTCGAGAGCGGTTTTCACTTTGTACAATGTTGCATTCTATTCGAAGGTCCCGTAAGCTGTGAGCGATAAGAAAACTTGGATGTGTCTGATTTGTGGCTGGATCTATGATGAGGCGGCCGGTGATCCGGAGCATGGCATAGCGCCGGGTACCGCCTGGGCCGATGTGCCCATGAACTGGACCTGTCCTGAGTGCGGTGCACGCAAGGAAGATTTTGAAATGGTCCAGATCTGAGGCTGTGTCTGGAAGCGGGTGACCGTCATCGCTTCAGCCAGCCGTAATCAGGAGTAGCGTTCAGTGAGCACGCAAGAATCGCCCCTCAAGGTCCTCGTGATCGATGACAGCAACACCATCCGCCGCAGTGCCGAGATTTTTCTCAAGCAAGGTGGCCATGAAGTGATGCTGGCCGAAGATGGCTTCGATGCCCTGGCCAAGGTCAACGACTACCAGCCCAACCTGATTTTTTGCGACATCCTGATGCCGCGCCTCGACGGCTACCAGACCTGCGCCATCATCAAGCGCAACGCCAAGTTCACCGCGGTGCCGGTGGTCATGCTGTCGTCCAAGGACGGGGTGTTCGACAAGGCGCGTGGCCGCATGGTCGGGGCGCAGGACTACCTGACCAAGCCGTTTACCAAAGACCAACTGTTGCAGGCCGTACAGCAGTTTGGCATAGTCTCGCAAGGAGTGAATTGATGCCGATACGCAAAGTTTTGATCGTTGACGATTCCAAGACGGAATTGATGTTTCTGACGGATTTGCTCCAGAAAAACGGCATGGCCGTGAAGACCGCCGAGGATGCCGACGACGCCTTCCGTCGCCTGGCCGAAGACAAGCCCGACCTGATCCTCATGGACGTGGTCATGCCGGGGCAGAACGGCTTCCAGCTCACGCGTGCCATCAACCGTACGCCCGAGTACGCCGAGATCCCGATCATCATCTGCACCAGCAAGAACCTGGAAACCGACCGCGTCTGGGGCATGCGCCAGGGTGCGCGTGACTATGTGACCAAGCCGGTGGACGAGGCCGAATTGCTGGGCAAGATCAAGGCACTGGGCTGATTCACGACCCATGGCCAATCGCGAAGCTCTCAGGGACCTGCAGTCAAGACTTGCTAGCCGATTGCAAGCGGCCAAGGCCGAAGGTCTCTCCATTTCGTGGCTGGCGGTACGGGCGGGAGGGCAGGACTTTCTGCTGCCCCTGGCCCAGTCGGGCGAGATTTTCCCCTTGCCTACGGTGCAGGCGGTGCCCTATTCGCAGTTCTGGTTTCTGGGGGTCGTCAACCTTCGGGGCGGCCTGTATGGCGTGGTGGACCTGGCGGCTTTCATCGCCGGCAAGGTGCCGGCGCGGTCCGAACAGTATTGGACCGAGGCCAGCGTCGTCACGCTCAACGCCGCCCTGGAGATCAACTGCTCCCTGCTGATCGATTCTCTGGCGGGTTTGCGCCATGTCGGGGCGTTCTCGGGGTCCGAGCCGCCGCCGGAAGGCGCACCCCCTTATTTTGGCAATCGTTATGTCGATGCCGACGGCAGCCGCTGGCAGGAAATCAATCTGCAACAGCTGTCGCAAATGGCCGAGTTTCTGAGCATCAGTGCCTAAGTCAATTTCTAAGGTTGCACCATGTCCGTCCTCAACAAACTGACCCATCTCTTCGCCAAAAAGACGCCTGACTCGGAGCAGAGTGTCGGCCTGAGCCTGGCCATGCCGGACGACCTGTCCGGCCTGCAGCCGCAACGTGGGGCAGCTCCCGGGAAGGCGACCGACACCCAGCTTCAGGACCTGCCCGCGCCGGTGCCGCTGGACCAGGATGATCTGGTCAGTGTGCCGCTGCTGGGCAAGCGGCCGATCGCCGAGCAGCAGCGTCTGCTGTGGTGGCTGCTGGGCCTGGCCTTGGTGGTGCTGGGGGCCATCGCCTTCGTGGCGCTGACGGCTGCCGACCGTGTGGCGCAGCAGCTGAACGCGACGGGCCAGTCCCTCATGCAGTCGCAGCGTCTGGCCAAGTCGGTATCCCAGGCGCTGGTGGGTGTGCCCCAGGCCTTCGCCGAGGTGAAGGAGAGCTCGGGCTACCTGGTGCGTTCCGTCAAGGGCTTGCGCGACAGCGATCTCAATATGCGTCTGGAGCCCATCGACGCTGACCTGCTGCCCCAGCTCGAAAAGATCTTTCCGCTGATGGAGCGTGCCGAGAAAAGCGCCGCGGCCATCGTGGCGCAGGAGAAGATCCTGACCCAGGTGGGCGCCGCCCTGCGGACCATCAACCGCCAGTCCTCCGACCTGCTGGAAATTGCCGAGACCGTCTCGTCTCTCAAGCTGCAGCAGAACGCCAGCGCCGCGGAAATTTCCGCGGCCGGCCAGTTGGTGATGCTGACCCAGCGTATCGGCAAGTCCTCCAACGAGTTCCTGACCGCCGAAGGCGTGAGCCCGGAAGCCGTGTTCCTGCTGGGCAAGGATCTGAACTCCTTCAAGGAAATCGCCCAGGGCCTGCTCGATGGCAGCCCCGAGTTGCGTCTCAATGCCTCCAAGGATGCGCAGACGCGTGAACAGATCGACGCACTGATCAAGCTCTATGAGCAGACCCGCACGCAGGCCGGTGCCATTCTGGGCAATCTGCAGGGCCTGGTCTCGGCACGTAGTGCGCAGATCACCGTCATCAACGACAGTGAGCCCCTGCGCCGCGACCTGGAAGCCTTGCAGGCCGACCTCGCCACGCGTACCGGTCTGAGCACCGCTTCGCTGCTGTCCCTGATCGCCGCTGCCGTGTTTGCCCTGATCTGCGCGGCCGGTCTGGCCCGTGTTCAGCTGATGGACAGCCGTCGCCGCCAGGTGATGGCCGAAGCGCAACGGCTGGAAGCCGAGCGCCAGGAGCAGGAGGCCAAGCGCGTCAACGATGCGAACCAGGCGGCCATTCTGCGATTGATGAACGAACTGCAGACGGTGGCCGAAGGCGATCTGACGCAGGAAGCCACGGTGACCGAGGACATCACGGGCGCCATCGCCGACTCGGTGAACTACACGGTGGAAGAACTGCGGCTGCTGGTGGGCAACGTGCAGAACACGGCGGCCCAGGTGGCGCAGACGACAGCCGAGGTGGACCAGACGTCCACCGAGCTGCTGGCTGCCTCCAACGAACAGCTGCACGAGATTCGCGAAACCGGCCGGTCCGTGGTGGACATGTCGACCCGCATCAACCAGGTGTCGCATCAGGCGCAGGAATCGGCCGCGGTGGCGCGCCAGTCCCTGCAGGCTGCCGAGTCCGGCCTCAAGGCCGTGCAGGACGCCATCGGCGGTATGAACTCCATCCGCGACCAGATCCAGGACACCTCCAAGCGGATCAAGCGCCTGGGTGAATCCTCGCAGGAGATCGGCGAAATCACGGAGCTGATCTCGGACATTACCGAACAGACCAACGTGCTGGCCCTGAACGCCGCCATCCAGGCGGCATCCGCCGGTGAAGCCGGCCGCGGGTTCTCGGTGGTGGCCGAAGAAGTGCAGCGACTGGCCGAACGCTCTGCGGACGCGACGCGCCAGATCTCGGCGCTGGTGAAGGCGATTCAGACCGACACGCAGGATGCCGTGGCCGCCATGGAGCGTTCCACCCAGGGTGTGGTCGAGGGAGCGCGACTCTCCGATAACGCCGGTACCGCGCTGACCGAGATTGACCGCGTGTCGCGTCGCCTTGCCGAGCTGATCGAGCAGATTTCCGATTCGACGTCCAAGGAAGCGGCGATGGCCAGTGTGGTGGCTGACAACATCCAGCACATCTTTGCCGTGACCGAGCAGACCGGTGAAGGTACCCGCGCCACGGCGGCCCAGGTGCGCGAGCTCTCGCGCATGGCCGAAGAGTTGCGCCAGTCGGTCGCGCGATTCAAGATTTCCTGATCCCCTCAGGCGCCGGTCACCCGCAGGAGCCACGTATCCATGCAAGTCCTCGCAGCCACTAGCGGCGACAACGATCAGCCCATCAATGACCTGGGTCCTCTGGCTTGGGTGCTGGAGGAGCTGCGCAAATCGCTCGACGGCGCGGCCAAGGCCATTCGTCGTTTTGTGCGCGATGCCGAACTGGCCCGCGGGTCCGATCTGGAGTCGCTCGATGCCAGCCAGCTGCGCATCGCACGTCAGCAACTGCACCAGGCCGTCGGTGCCCTGGAAATGGTGGGCCTGCCCGAGCCGGCCAAGGTTTTGCGCGGCATGGAGGCGCTGGCGCAGAAATTCGTCGAACGCCCCGAGTCCTGCAGCGAGGATGCCGCCACCAAGGTCGAGCGTGCGAGCTTCGCCCTGATCGAATACCTCGAGAGCGTGCTGCGCGGCAAGTCGGCTTCTTCTGTGGCCCTGTTCCCGCAGTACCGTGACATCCTGGAGCTGGTCGGCGAAGAGCGCGTCCACCCGGCGGAACTCTGGGCCCATGCCTGGCGCTGGATCGACGCCGATACGCCGGCTCCGGCCCAGCCCCTGGCCTACGATGCGGCGGTCCGTACCCAGCTGGATACGGCCGTGCTCAAGGTGGTCAAGACCGGCAGCGTGTCCTCGTCCCAGGCCCTGCGCGACATCTGCCTGGGCCTGGCGGCCGGGCAGCAGACGCTGGAGGCGCGTGCCTTCTGGAAGATCTGTGCCGCCTATTTCGAGGCCATGGCGCTCAAGCTGTGTCCCTCCGATGTCTACGTCAAGCGCGCCGCCTCGCGCGTGCTGATGCAGTACACAAGTCTGGCCAAGGGGTCGGCCGGGGTGTCGGACCGTCTTGCGCAGGACCTGCTGTTCTTCTGCGCCCAGGCTGCCCCTGCCGATGCGCAGGCCGCACCGGTATTGAATGCCGTCAGGCTGGCCTATGGCCTGGCCCAGGCCAGACCCGTCAACTACGACACGCCGCAGTACGGTCGTTTCGACCCGGCCGTGCTGGTGCAGGCGCGCAAGCGCATTGCCACGGCCACCGAAACCTGGTCGGCCCTCTCCGGCGGTGATACCAACCGCCTCAAGGTGGTGTCCGAGCAGTTCACCCTGGTGGGCGAGTCGCTGCTCAAGCTGCACCCCGAAAATCGCGAACTGGCGCGTGCCCTGCTCAAGGCGGTGGACGGCACGGTGCGCACGGGCGAGCCGCCCAGCACGCCGGTGGCGATGGAAGTGGCCACCTCCATCCTCTACCTCGACGCGGCCTATGAGGACATGGATCCGACAGAGTCGAGCATGAGCGAGCGCAGCGACCGGCTGGCGCGTCGCCTGGACCATGTGGTCGCAGGCGGACAGCCCGAGGCGCTTGAACCCTGGATGGAGGAGCTGTATCGCCGCGTCAGCGACCGACAGACCATGGGCAGCGTGGTCGAGGAATTGCGCAGCAGCCTGACCGAGATCGAGAAGTCGCTCGACACCTTCTTCCGCAACCCCAAGGACAAGGCGCCGCTCAACGACGTGCCCAATCAGCTGGCGCAGATGCGCGGCGTGTTCTCGGTGCTGGGTCTGGACCAGGCTTCCCTGGCCACCGTGCGCATGCGCGATACCGTCGAAAAATTCCTGGTCGACAACATCGACGAGGAGGCCGCGCGCACGGGCGTGTTCGAGAAATTCGGCAACAGCCTGGGCGCCCTGGGTTTCCTGATCGACATGCTGAGCTACCAGCGCGCCCTGGCCAAGAAGCTGTTCGTCTACGACGAGGAGCTCGGCGAGTTCAAGCCCCTCATGGGCCGCGAGCGTGAAGTGGCAGCTGTGGCGCCCGAGGCGCTGGCCGCGCCTGCACCCGTTGCGGCCCCGGCGCCGGCGGCCCGGCCTGTTGCCCAGGCTGCGCCGGCAGCGCCGGCCGCCGCCGATGGCGGGGAGGACGATGGCGCCGAACTGCGCGACATCTTTCTGGACGAGGCGCGCGAAGTTGTGCACAACGGACAGGATGCGGTCCTGGCCCTGCTGGGCGATCCGGCCGACCTGTCGCAACAGACCACGCTGCGCCGCGCCTTCCATACGCTCAAGGGCAGTTCACGGATGGTCGGCTTCAACGAGTTCGGCGAAGCCGCGTGGGCCATGGAGCAGATGATGAATGGCTGGCTGGCCGAGCAGAAGCCGGCCCGCCCCGAACTGCTGCAGCTCTCCAATGCCGCCCTGCAAGGCCTGGGGCAATGGGTGGAAGACATCGCCACCGGCAACGATGCGGGCGGGAGCGCCACGCCGTTCCGCCAGTCGGCCGATGCCATGCGCACGGACGGCAAGTTCGTCGCACTGGACCTGCCGCGCCTGGCCGCTCCTGTCGAGCCCCCCCCGGCTGCGGTCCCTGATTTTCCCCCGCTGGCCGAGGAACCGCCGTCTATCGATTTCGAATCGACGCAGATGTTCGATTTCGAGCTAGCGGACGCCAAGGCCCTTGGCAAGCCGGCCCAGCAGGCCGCAGCCGACCAGCTGTCGCCGCTGGGCGATATCGGCGAGATCGATTTTGGCAGCCTCTCCAGTGTGCCCCCGGCCACCCAGTTGCCACCATCCGTGGCCTCGACGGACAGGCGCAGTGGCCTGTCCATCGACTGGGCTCCCACCAGCCTGGCCGGCCCGGAAGATCTTCCCCGGTCGAAAAAGAGCGAGAGCGCGAGCCCGGACTGGGCACCCACCCGCATGGCCGAGCCGAGCGATTTGCCGGCCTTCGAGCTGCCGGAGCTGCAGAACAACTGGGCCGAAACCACATCCGGTTCC
The DNA here is from genome assembly GCA_040376915.1 of Hylemonella sp. Lineage (GTDB taxonomy): Bacteria > Pseudomonadota > Gammaproteobacteria > Burkholderiales > Burkholderiaceae_C > Hylemonella. Next base: position 22,306 of record JBEIPS010000007.1, on the reverse strand, counting down.
ATGGACGATGGTTTTCCGGAAGCGCCGGAAACCCAGGCGGCCGGCTTGGAGGATTTCGCGATCGATATGCCGCCCTCGGCCCCGGCCGACACGGCGGACGAGCAGGTCAAGGTCATTGGCACGCTGCGCATCGGCATCCCCCTGTACAACGTCTTCCTCAACGAGGCAGACGAGTGGTCGCGCCGCCTGTTGACCGAACTCAACGAATGGTCGCTGGAGCTGCACAACCCGGTGCCCGACAGCGCCATCGCGTTGGCCCACTCCCTGGGCGGCAGCTCGGCCACGGTGGGTTTCTCCGCACTCTCCGAAATCGCCCGTGCGCTGGAGCAGGCCATGCAGCACGTGCAGTTGCACGGCCAGGGCCTGACCGAACATGCCCAGGTCTTTGTGGCTGCGGCTGACGACATCCGGCACCTGCTGCACCAGTTTGCGGCCGGCTTCCTGAAGTCACCCGAACCTGGCCTGGTCGACGCCTTGCGCGAGATCCTGGGAACCGAATTTGCCCAGCTGGATGCGCTGGAGCCGAGCAACGACCCTGCGGCCCTGACGGTCACCGAGTCGCCTGAACTGGACCTCGGCGATTTCGACTTTGATTTTTCATCGCCCGCACCTGCACCTGTACCCGCACCTGTGGCTGCCGCCCCTGCGCCGGTTGCCAAGCCGGCGGTGGTGACGCCACCAACTGCGCCTCTCACGGTGCCGGCGCCCCTGCCCGGTGCCGCCCAGATCGTTGCGGTGGCCGATGACAGCGACGAAGAAATCGACGCTGTCGATGTGATCGACCCCGACCTGTTCCCGATCTTCGAGGAAGAGGCCACCGAACTCATGCCCCAGATGGCCGCGGCCCTGCGCCAGTGGTCCAGCCAGCCCGGCGATGGCGGCCCGCGTCTGGATGTGCTGCGTGTTCTGCACACCCTCAAGGGCAGTGCCCGCCTGGCGGGCGCCATGCGCCTGGGCGAGCTGGCGCACCGCATGGAGTCGGCCATCGAGCAGATGGGCAGCGAATTCATCCAGACCGCGCAGATCGACCCGATGCTTGCGCGCTACGACCGTATCCAGGAAGTTTTTGACGAACTCTGCCGCGGCCCCCAGGAAGAAGCTCCAGTTGCCGCCCCGGCGCCTGCGGTCCGCGCTGCCCCCGCAGCCGCGAGCCAGGAGGTGCCGAAAGCGGCGGTGCAGCCTGCTGCTGCCGAGCAGCGCCCGGTGCCGGCTGCGCGGCCGGTGATGCCGTCGGCGGTGCCCGCCAGGTTGCCGGCGACCGCTGCCGCCCGATCTTCTTCAGGCCAGACCGTGCGGGTGCGCTCGCAGCTGCTGGATCGTCTGGTCAACCAGGCCGGCGAAGTGATGATCACCCGCAGCCGGCTCGATGCACGGCTGGGCCAGCTCAATGGCTCGCTCGACGAACTCACCGCCAACCTGGACCGTCTGCGCACCCATCTGCGTGACGTGGAACTGCAGGCCGAATCGCAGATGCAGTCACGTCTGGCCCAGGCCAAGGACACGGCGCAGGGCTTCGATCCGCTGGAGTTCGACCGTTTCACACGCGTGCAGGAACTCACCCGCATGATGGCCGAGTCGGTCAACGATGTGGCCACCGTGCAGCGCAATCTGCAGCAGACCATCACCGGCACGGAAGACGACCTGATCGCCCAGGGCCGCCAGACGCGCGAACTGCAGCGCGACCTGCTGCGCACGCGCATGATGGAATTCGAAGGCATCTCCGAGCGCCTCTATGGCGTGGTGCGCCAGGCCACCAAGGACTCGGGCAAGCAGGTCAAGCTCGACATCACCGGCGGCACCATGGAAATCGACCGTGGCGTGCTCGACCGCATGACCCCGGCCTTCGAGCACATGCTGCGCAATTCCATCGCGCACGGCATCGAAACGGCCCAGCAACGCGAAGCGGCCGGCAAGCCGGCCGCCGGCACCATCACCATCAGCCTGCACCAGGAAGGCAATGACGTCTCGGTGGCCTTCAGCGATGACGGTGCCGGCCTCAACTTGCTGCGCATCCGCGAGAAGGCGCAGTCCCAGGGCCTGGTGGCACCGGGGCAGTCGCTCAGCGATGCCGAGGCGGCCAACATGATCTTCATGCCCGGCTTCTCCACGGCAACCAGCGTGACCGAGCTGGCCGGTCGCGGCATCGGCATGGACGTGGTGCGCTCCGAGGTGCAGGCCCTGGGCGGCCGCATCGAGACCGCCACCACGGCCGGCGCGGGCACCAGCTTCAAGCTGGTGCTGCCCCTGACCACCGCCGTGACCCAGGTGATCATGCTGCGCATGGGTGAACTCAGCGTGGGTGTGCCGGCCAATCTGGTCGAGATCGTGCGCCGCCTCAGCCATGCCGACCTCGAACAGGCTTACGCCAGTGGCAGCATCGATTTCGGTGGCGAGCAGATCCCCTTCTTCTGGTCCGGCGCGCTCCTGCAGGCCTCGGCCCGCAGTTACGAGCACGCGGGCAAGACCCAGCCGGTGGTGGTGCTGCGCAGCGCCGGCCAGCGCCTGGCCATCCACGTCGACGAAGTGCTGGGCAACCAGGAAGTCGTGGTGAAGAACCTGGGGCCGCAGCTTGCGCGCATGCCGGGTCTGGCGGGCATGTCGGTGCTGGCTTCGGGTGCCGTCGTGCTGATCTACAACCCGGTCGCGCTGGCCACCGTGTTCGGCGAGAAGGCCTATGAGCTCCAGCAGGCCACGACGCTGGCGGCACAGACCCCGGGCGAGATGCGCCTGCAGGCGGCTGCCGCCCAGACCGCGGCGCCCAGTGCGGGGGGCGAGCTGCCCCTGGTTCTGGTGGTGGACGACTCCATCACCGTGCGGCGCGTCACGCAGCGCCTGCTGCGCCGCGAAGGCTACCGCGTCGCCATGGCGGCCGACGGCCTGCAGGCGCTCGAACGCCTGGCCGAGGAACGCCCGGCCGTGGTGCTGTCCGATATCGAGATGCCGCGCATGGACGGGTTCGACCTGGCGCGCAATATCCGCGCCGATGCCAAGCTGCGCGATCTGCCCATCATCATGATCACCTCGCGCATCGCCGAGAAGCATCGCGAGCATGCCAAGGAACTGGGTGTGAACCACTACCTCGGTAAGCCTTACGGCGAAGACGAGCTCCTGGCGCTGGTCAAGCACTACTGCACGCAGGCCGTCCCGGCCTGATTCCCGGGCCACGCAGCTGCGCTGCGTGGCTCAGTCTTCTTCCTTTTCTCCGGCCTTGCGCACCACCCCATAGCGGGCCAGGGTCTGCGCGCGCGCCTCGTCATGGGCCACCAGCGGCAAGGGGTAGCCGCTGCCCAGCGTCACGCCGGCGGCTGCCAGCTCCACCGGACTGGCCAGCCAGGGTGCGTGCAGCGCGGCATCGGGCAGGGCGGCCAGCTGCGGCAGGTAGCGCCGGATGAAACGGCCTTGAGGATCGAACTTCCTGCTCTGGCTGATCGGGTTGAAGATGCGAAACCAGGGCTGCGCATCGCAGCCGCTGGAGGCCACCCATTGCCAGCCACCGTTGTTGGCCGCCAGGTCGAAGTCATTGAGCTTCTCGGCGAAATAACGTTCGCCCCATTGCCAGTGGATCCCGAGGTCCTTCACCAGAAAGCTGCCCGCCACCATGCGCAGGCGGTTGTGCATATAGCCACTCTGGTTGAGCTGGGCCATGGCCGCATCGACGATGGGGTAACCCGTGCGGCCCTCGCACCAGGCGGCAAAGAGGGCTTCGGCGTGTGCGCCCTGCTCCCATGCGATGGCGTCATAGGCCGGCCGGAAAGCCTGGCGGGCCACATGGGGGAAGTTGGCCAGGATCTGGAAATAGAACTCGCGCCAGACCAGTTCGCTGAGCCAGACCGCAGCCCCCGGGCTGCCCTGCTGGCTGCGTTGGTGCGCACTGCTGACCAGGCGGCGCAGGGAGACCGTGCCGAAGCGCAGGTGCACCCCCAGATAGCTCGGGCCCTTGAGGGCGGGGAAATCGCGCGTGTCGTGGTACTGGTCCATGCGCTCGAAGAAGTCGTCGAACAGCTGGCGGGCGCCGCTGCTGCCCGTGGGGATCTTGAGCTGGCTCAGGTTGCTGGGCTCGAAGCCTATGTCGGCCAGGCTGGGCACGGGACCGCGCAGGGCCTCGGGGCGTGGCGCCAGGCCAGCGGCCAGCGGTGTCACGTCAAACACCGGCAGCTGGGTGGCCTGCAGCCGGGCCAGCCAGGCCTTCTTGTAGGGGGTGAAGACGGTGTAGGGCGTGCGACCACCAGTGAGGATCTCGCGGCCCTCGAAGACCACGTGGTCTTTGCAGGTGTGCAGGGCGATGCCCAGGCTGGCCAGGGCGCCGCGCACACGGGCGTCACGCGCCTGGGCCTGGGGCTCGTAGTCATGCGCGGCGTAGACGGCCTGCACGCCCAGCGCCTGGGCCAGGGCGGGCAGGGCCTCCGCGGCGTGGCCGTGACACACGATCAGCCCGGCGTGCGCCTGCCCGGACAGGGCCCGCAAGTCCGTGTCCAGTTCGACCAGGCAACTCCGTATGAACTCCACCCGGCGGTCGGCACGGGGCAGGGGGTCGAGGATGTCGCGGTCGAAAACGAAGGCGCAGTACACCCTGCGGCACTGCTGCAGTGCATGGTACAGGGCCGCATGGTCGTCCATCCGCAGGTCACGGCGGAACCAGACCAGACCGGAATCCAGGTTTTTTTGCATATCACCGCTAAAATCAGCACATGGCCGATGATTCTGCACCCATCAATCTCACGAATCATTTCCTGATCGCCATGCCCGGTCTGGCCGACGAGACTTTTTCCAAAAGTGTGGTCTACCTCTGCGAGCACAGCGAGCGCGGGGCGCTGGGCCTGATGATCAACAAACCCACCGACATCAAGCTGCAGGGCCTGTTCGACAAGGTCGAGTTGCCCCTGGGCCGTGCCGACCTCAAGGACAGCCCGGTTTTCCACGGCGGCCCGGTGCAGACCGAACGGGGTTTTGTGCTGCACGAGGCCCTGCTGAACATGCCCTTGCCAGTCGAAGGTGAAGACAAGCCCGAGCCGGTCTATGCCTCCACCATGATGATCCCGGGTGGCCTGGAGATGACCACCTCGCGCGACGTGCTGGAGGCCCTGTCCACCGGCGCCGGCCCCAGCCGCGTGCTGGTGTCCCTGGGCTACTCGGCCTGGGGCCAGGGCCAGCTCGAATCCGAGATCGGCGAAAACAGCTGGCTCATCGTCCATGCCGATCCCATCGTGATCTTCGAGACCCCGGTGGCACAACGCTACGACAAGGCATTGTCCTTGCTGGGCCTGCAGTCCTGGATGCTCTCACCCGACGCGGGGCATGCGTAACATGGAACACCCCCCGACTCCGCTGCGCTCCGCCAGACGTACCAGCGCCAGAGGCGCAGGCTCTTCGGTCTGTCCAAGCCTGCGCGGGCAGGCTTGGAGCCGCAGCCCTCAGCCCCTTGCAGGGGGCAACGCCAGTGGCCTGGCCAAGCCGGTTCCACGGCGTTTCTCGGTTGTTGCACGCAGTTCGGAGACGGTGCTGGCATGAGCACGGCAGCGTCCATGACGGCCGTTCCTGCCAGCCAGCAAAGCTTTCTCGCTCTCGATTTCGGGCTGAAACGCACCGGCGTCGCGGTCGGCAACCGCATGCTGCGCCAGGCCCAGGCCCAGCCCACCATCCGCGCCGAGGGAGACGCCCGCTTCGAGCGCATCGCCGAGCGACTCAAGGAATGGCAGCCCGATGCGCTGGTGGTGGGCGTGCCCTTCCACCCCGACGGCGCGTCGCACGAGAATACGGCGCGGGCGCAGAAATTCGCGCGCCAGTTGCGCGGGCGCTTCGGTCTGCCGGTGCATGAAGTCGACGAGCGCTACAGCACCACCGAGGCCCTGGCCGATGGCGCGGCGGATGCCGATGCGGGCGCGGCCTGTGTGATCCTGGAACAGTTTTTGAGGAACCTGGAATGAGTAAACCGAGCGACGCCGGGCCGTCCCAAGGCGCGAGCGCCCCCTCGGGGGGCAGCGCAGAACACGCAGTGGCAAGCTTGGGGGCCTTGTTTCTCGATGCGGAAGCCCTGTATCGCGAACTGCTGCGTGGTGTGCAAGGACTGTGCACGGCGAACACCCGTCTGGTCGGCGTGACCTCGGGGGGCGCCTGGCTGGCCGAGCGCCTGCAGCGCGACCTCAAGCTCCCCGGCGCGCACGGAACGATCTCCTCGGCCATGCACCGCGACGACTACGCCCAGCGCGGCCTGTCCGGCGGCGGCCAGACCCTGCTGCCCTTCGACGTCAACGAGGCGCAGATCATCGTGCTCGACGACGTGCTCTACACCGGCCGCACCATCCGCGCCGTCATCAACGAACTGTTCGATTACGGCCGCCCGGCCGACATCAAGCTGGCTGTCCTGGTGGACCGCGGCGGGCGCGAGCTGCCTATCCAGGCCGACTTCGCCGCGGCGCGCGTGGCGATGGCCGCCGACCAGTCACTTGCGCTGGCACGCGACCAGGGCGACCGCTTCAGCTTCAAGGTGGAGGCGGCATGAAACACACCACCCGCACCCTGCCTCACTGAGCGCACCGACCAGGCCAGATCCATGCTGTACAAACGCAACCCCCAACTCAACAAGCACGGCGAGCTGATCCACCTGCTCTCCACCGAAGGGCTGCCGCGCGAGATCCTCACACACATCCTCGACACCGCGGCCAACTTCGTCAGCGTCAGCGACCGCGAGGTCAAGAAGGTGCCGCTGCTGCGGGGAAAAAGCGTGTTCAACCTCTTTTTCGAGAACTCGACACGCACCCGCACCACCTTCGAGATTGCCGCCACGCGACTGAGTGCCGACATCATCAACCTGGACATCGCACGCTCCTCGGCCTCCAAGGGTGAGAGCCTGCTCGACACCATCGCCAACCTGAGCGCCATGGCGGCCGACATCTTCGTGGTGCGCCACAGCGAATCCGGTGCCCCCTACCTGATCGCCCAGCATGTGGCGCCCCATGTGCACGTCATCAACGCCGGTGACGGCCGCCACGCGCACCCCACGCAAGGCCTGCTGGACATGTACACCATCCGGCACTACAAGAAAGACTTCAGCAACCTCACGGTCGCCATCGTCGGCGACGTGCTGCACTCGCGTGTGGCGCGCTCCGACATCCATGCGCTCACCACCCTGGGCTGCGCCGAAGTGCGTGTGGTCGGCCCCAAGACCCTGGTGCCCGCCGCCATGGCTCCCATGGGCGTGCGTGTGTGCCACACGCTGGAAGAAGGCATCAAGGGCGCCGACGTCATCATCATGCTGCGCCTGCAGAACGAGCGCATGAGCGGCGCGCTGCTGCCCTCGAGCCAGGAGTTCTTCAAGAGCTTCGGCCTCACGCCCGAGAAGCTGCAGCTGGCCAAGCCGGACGCCATCGTCATGCACCCGGGGCCGATCAACCGCGGCGTCGAGATCGACTCGGCCGTGGTCGACGGCAGGCAGAGCGTGATCCTGCCGCAGGTCACTTTCGGCATCGCAGTGCGCATGGCGGTGATGAGCATCGTGGCCGGCAACGAAGCCTGAGCGGGAGCAAACCAGAATGAAACTGTTGATCAAGGGCGGCCGTGTCATCGACCCCGCCAGCAACCGCGACGAGATCGCCGATGTCGCCATCGCCGCCGGCCGCATCGTGGCCATCGGCAAGGTGCCGGCCGACTTTGCGCCCAACCGCGTGGTCGAAGCGGGTGCTTGCGTCGTCGCCCCCGGCCTCATGGACCTGGCTGTGCGCCTGCGCGAACCCGGCCATGAACACGAGGGCATGCTCGAATCCGAGATGGCCGCCACCGTGGCCGGCGGTGTCACCAGCCTGGCCTGCCCGCCCGACACCGACCCCGTGCTCGACGAGCCAGGCCTGGTCGAGATGCTCAAGTTCCGCGCCGAGAAGCTGCACCAGGCACGTGTCTTTCCCGTCGGCGCACTCACGCGCAATCTGCAGGGCGAGATCCTGACCGAGATGGCCGAGCTCACCGAATCCGGGTGCGTGGCCTTCAGCCAGGCCGACGTGCCCCTGGTCAACACCCAGATCCTGCAGCGCGCCTTCCAGTACGCCAGCACCTTCGGCTACGCCGTCTGGCTGCGCCCCAACGACCATTACATGGGGCAGGGCGTGGCGGCCAGCGGGGCGCTGGCCACGCGACTGGGCCTGTCGGGTGTGCCGGTGGCCGCCGAGACCATCGCCCTGTACACCATCTTCGAACTCATGCGCGCCACCGGCGCGCGTGTGCACCTGTGCCGCCTCAGCAGTGCAGCCGGTGTGGCCCTGGTAAGACTCGCCAAGGATCAGGGCTTGCCCGTCACCTGTGACATCAGCATCAACTCCCTGCACCTGACCGACAACGACATCGGTTACTTCGACAGTCGCATGCGCCTCAACCCGCCGCTGCGCCAGCAGGCCGACCGCGACGCCCTGCGCGAAGGACTGGCCGACGGCACCATCGACGCCCTGGTCTCCGACCACACGCCGGTGGACGAAGACGCCAAGATGCTGCCCTTCGCCGAGGCCGAACCCGGCGCCACCGGCGTCGAGCTGCTGCTGAGCCTGGCACTCAAGTGGGGCCAGGAAAGCGGCGTGGGCCTCACACGGGCCCTGGCCGTGCTGACCAGCGAGCCTGCGCGCGTGCTGGGCCATGCCCTGGGCACCCTGCAGGCCAGCGCCGGCCAGCTTGTGGTGGGTGGTGTGGCCGACGTCTGCGTGTTCGACCCGCAGGCCGAGTGGACGGTCTTGCCCGAGGCCCTGCGCAGCCAGGGCAAGCACACGCCTTTTGCCGGCTACGAGCTGCCCGCGCGCGTGCGCTGCACCATCGTGGGTGGGCAGATTGCATACCAGTCAGCCTAGAGTTTCCGTTGCCCGCGCGCTCTGGCGCCTGGGGCGCGCCTGCACGCACATCTTCGCGGGGCTGCTGACCATCCTGCTGCGTTTTCCTCGCCTCAGCTCCGAGCAGCGCGAAATACGTGTGCAGGTCTGGTCGCGCGAAATGCTTGCGCGCCTGGGCATCCGGCTGGAGGTGCAGGGTGACAGCACCTTGCCCGGCCCGCTGCTGCTGGTGGCCAATCACATCTCCTGGCTGGACATCACCTCGCTGCATGCCGCGCGTTTCTGCCGTTTTGTGTCCAAGGCCGACGTGGCGCGCTGGCCCGTGATCGGCGCCCTGGCCAGCGGCGTGGGCACGCTCTTCATCCAGCGCGAGTCGCGCCGCGACGCCATGCGCGTGGTGCACCACATGGCCGACAGCCTGCGCGGCGGCGATGTGCTGGCCGTGTTTCCGGAAGGCACGACCGGTGAAGGCATCGAGTTGCTGCCCTTTCATGCCAACCTGCTGCAGGCCGCCATCACCGCGGGCGCTCCGGTGCAGCCGGCGGCCCTGCAATTCATCGACACGCACAGCGGCGAGCGCAGCCTGGCGCCCTGTTATGTGGGCGACGATACGCTGCTGGGTTCGGTCTGGCGCACGGTGCGCGCCCGCGGCATCACGGTGCGCATCGTCTTTGGCGAGGTGCAGCAGGCTCAGGGGCGCGAGCGCCGCGCCTGGGCGCAGGCCCTGCGCGAGGACGTGGTCAGGCTGCGCGCACCGGCACCACGCTGAGCGGCGCCGACCCGGCCTGTGCCTGCTGTGTACAGGGCATCTGGCACAACTCGGTGCCCTGCACCTGGCAGGCCCGGTTGAATGTCACCACATGGTCCACTTGCGGCCGGATGCCTATCCACTCGCCGATCTTGTGGTCGTGGTGGCTGGGCACATGGGCCAGCACGGTCTGGCCACCGGCCAGGCGCAGGGTGTAGAGAAACTCCGAACCACGAAAGGCCTTGCGCACGATCTCTGCCTTCACCGGCGCGTCGTCGTCGTGCACGATGTCGTCGGCGCGCAGCAGCACATCACACTCGCCGCCGGCAAAGGCGCAGGGCAGGGGGCACTCGGCCACGTCGGTCAGCTCGCCCAGCGGTGTCTGCACCACGATCTGCTGGTTCACCTCGCGTATGGTCGCGGGCGCGAACACGCCGTGGCCGATGAAGTCGGCCACGAAACGCGTGGCTGGCCGGTGGTAGAGCGTGTAGGCGTCGTCCCACTGGTGCAGGTGGCCCTCGTGCATGACACCGATGGTGTCGCCGATGGCGAAGGCCTCGAGCTGGTCGTGCGTGACGAAGAGGGCCGTGGCCTGGGCCGCCTTGAGGATGTTGCGCACCTCGTGCGCCAGGCGTTCGCGCAACTCGACGTCCAGGTTGGAGAAGGGTTCGTCCAGCAGCAGCAGTTGCGGGCGCGGGGCCAGGGCACGTGCCAGCGCCACGCGTTGCTGCTGGCCGCCAGAGAGTTCGTGCGGGTAGCGCGACTCGCTGCCCTCCAGGCCCACCAGGGCCAGCACCTCGCGCACGCGCAGGGCGCGCTCGGCGCGGGGCAGATGGGCGATGCCGAAGGCCACGTTGCGGCCCACGTTCAGATGGGGGAACAGCGCGTAGTCCTGGAACACCATGCCGATGCGGCGCGCTTCCGGTGCCAGCTGTGTGCTGGTGCTGCCCACCACCTGGCCCGAGAGCCGGATCTCGCCGCCGCTCACGGGCTCCAGCCCGGCGACCGCACGCAGCAGCGTGGTTTTGCCGCAGCCCGAAGGGCCGATCAGCACACCGATGTCGCCGGCGCGCAGGCCCAGCGACACATCCCGCACGGCGGCCTGGGCCGCGCAGGGGTAGCGCACTTCGAGCTTGGAGACTTCAAGGAACATGGTTGGGGCCTGTTCGCACTTGAGGAATGAGCGCGACCAGGCCCATTATTGTAGATGCTTACAATTCTCATTACGCCCCCTATCCCTTACGGGTCCCCCGCACATGGCCTTGCGCCGGCTTCGTCACCTTTTTCTGCTGCTTTTCACCGCCGCCCTGATGCTGCCCGTGCTCGCTCTCCTGGGGGCCTGGTGGCCTGGGGGCGCGCCTGGTACCGAGGCCACGGAGATCCTGCGCGAGATGGCACGCACCGTCCTGCCCGACTACCTGGCCACGACATTCTGGCTCTGCCTGATGGTGACCGTGGGGGTCATCGCCGTAGGCCTGTCTGCGGCCGCGGCCGTGACCCTGTTCGACTTTCCCGGCCGGCGTTTCTTCGAATGGGCGCTGCTGCTGCCCCTGGCCATGCCGGCCTATGTGGTCGCTTACGCCTACACCGACTTCCTGCAGTACAGCGGCCCGCTGCAGGGCTGGCTGCGTGCCGCCACCGGCTTGCAGGGGCGCATGTTTCCAGAGATCCGCAACACGGTGGGTGCGGCCTGGGTGCTGACCTTCGCGCTCTACCCCTACGTCTACCTGCTGGCGCGCACGGCCCTGGGCGAGCGCGCCAGCCATCTCATGGAGGCCGCACGCCTGCTGGGCGCTCCGCTCTCGCGTCGCGTCCGCGAGGTGGCCCTGCCGCTGGCGCGCCCGGCCGTGGCTGCCGGCGTGGCGCTGGCCCTGATGGAGACCCTGGCCGATTTCGGTGTGGCCAGCTACTTCGGTATCCAGACTTTCACGGCCGGCATCTACAAGGCCTGGCTGGCCATGGACAACCGCATCGCCGCAGCCCAGCTCGCCACCCTGCTGCTGGGTTTCGTGGCCCTGCTGCTCTGGCTGGAACACCACTCGCGCCAGCGCCTGCGTTTCGTGAGCTCGCGTACCGCGCGCCAGGCCGGCGTGGAAGCGCGGCCGGTGGCGCTGCGCGGGCTACGCCTGCTCGCCGCCTGGGCCGTCTGCGGCCTGCCGCTGCTGATGGGTTTCGTGGCCCCGGTGCTTTTCATGTTCCGCCCCTTGCTGGCCGGCTGGTCCGAGCTGCCCTGGGAGCGTTTCCCGGTCTGGGCTGGCAACAGCGTGCGCCTGGGCCTGCTCAGCGCCGTGCTGGCCGTGGGGGCGGCCCTGCTGCTGGCCTACGCCCTGCGCCGCCTGCCCGATGTGCTGACGCGTGCCGTGGTCCGGCTGGCCAGCCTGGGTTATGCGGTGCCGGGCGCGGTCATCGTCGTGGGCCTGCTGCTGCCCGTGGGCTGGGTGCAGGCCCGCTGGCCCGAGGCCGGCGTCGCCTACTGGGTCACGGCCACCTCGCTGGGCCTGGTCTGGGCCTATCTGGTGCGCTTCGTGGCCGTGGCCCTGCAGTCCCTGCAAAGCGGTTATGCCCGCATCCCGGCCAGCCTGGACGACAGCGCGCGCATGCTGGGCAGTGGCGGCTGGGGCCTCTTGAGCCGTGTGCACTGGCCCCTGCTGCGCCGCTCGGTGATGGCGGCCACCCTGCTGGTCTTTGTGGACGTGATGAAGGAACTGCCGGCCACCCTGGTGCTGCGGCCTTTCAACAGCGACACCCTGGCCGTGGTGGCCTACCAGCTGGCGCGCGACGAGCGCCTGGGCGAGGCTGCCCTGCCCTCTCTGGCCCTGGTGCTGGTGGGGCTCATTCCGGTGTTGTTGCTCAGCCGCACCCTGCGCGACAAGAAGGGCTGATGTAAGAATCAGTTCATCTGTAGAATGAGCATGTACTTATATAGCAGGGATCAGCTGTCATGAGCAAGCGTTCCATCCAGACGACCCAAGCCACCGTGACGGAGCCGGACCAGGTGTTCGAGCTGGCTGCGGAAGTCTTTCGTGTCATGTCGGCCCCCATGCGCCTGAAGATCATCAGCCATCTCTGCGATGGCGAGCGCAACGTCAGCTACCTGCTGGGCAAGATCGACACCACCCAGCCCAATATGTCCCAGCACCTGACCACGCTGTACCAGGCGGGTGTGCTGGGCAAGCGCCGCGAAGGCGTGCAGATCTACTACCGCATCATCGACGACCGCGTGTCGGCCCTGTGCCGTGCGGTTTGCACCCAGATCGCCTCCGAGGCGAATTTTGAGATGCCCACGGCCAAACATTCGGCCTCACCGGCAGCCTGAGTACTGACGCACCAGCCGAAACAAAAGGGGCCTGTCAGGCCCCTTTTTGCTGCGCGTGCTCTTGACGCTCAGGGCTTGAGGTAGACGTAGCCTTCCTGCGCCTGCAGGCGTGCCACTTCGGCCACACCCGAGGGCACGATCTTCGCTTCCATCAGCACGCGGTCGGGGCTGATGTTGCGCGTCGTCAGCGTGTTGTTGCAGACGCGGAAGTCCACGCCCTTGCTCACCAGATCGCTCACGGAGCCGCTGAACTCGCGGCCCTGGCTGTCCTTGGCGTCCTGCAGCAGGAAGTTGATGCCCGGGCCGTGCGTGACCACCACGATCCTGGCCTTGGGATCGGCATTCAGGTGGTTGCGGATATTGTTCAGGATGGCCGGTACCGTGTTCACATCGGTGTTCACGTGGTACACGGCCTTGACCTGCTGTGTGGCTTGCGCCTGCGCCGCCGATGTGAAACCCAGGGTGGCCGCGCAGGCCAGGACCAGGGTGGCGATGAATCTGTACATGAGCAACTCCTGAATTCTTCAACAAGAAAAAGCCGGCCTGGGCCGGCTGTGGGTCCGGTGTGCCACCGGATCCGATCACGTCAGAGCAGTGTATCCGCCCAGATGTTTTGCGCCCAGTTCATGGCGTAGATACCCTCGAGCTCGGTGGGGCCGGGCGAGACGCCACCCGAACCCGGCACGGTCTTGTAGGTCTTCTCCGTCGCGTCGTACTGATGGACTGAGGCCACGTGCACCACCAGCTTGTCGTTGACGAAGCTGTAGCAGGTATTGGTCAGCAGCGGCTGCGGGTTGACCTCCAGGCCCGAGAGCTGGGCCACCACGGCGGCGGCCACCACCTTGCCGTGTGAGTTGGCCATGTGGCCGGACTTGGGCATCAGCGGCGCGGCGAGTACCGCATCGCCGATCACATGCACGTCCTTGGCCGCAGTGGATTCGAAGGTCTGGTAGTTCACATTGCACCAGCGGCCGTTGGCGTTGGCCAGGCCCGATTGCATGGCGATCAGGCCCGCGCTCATGTTCGGCAGCACGTTGAGCACGTCGGCCTTCACGTCGTCCGAAGTTTCGAACTTGACGGTCTTCGTTTTCGCATCCACCGCGATGGCCTTGTGGTTGCCGCGGAACTCCAGCATGCCGGCGTAGTTCTCGGCCCAGAACTTCTTGAACAGCGGGCCCTTGGACGTCACGTCCGGGTTGGCGTCCAGGATCAGCACCTTGGACTTGGGCTTGGCCTTCTTGAAGTAGCTGGCCACCTGGCTGGCGCGCTCGTAGGGGCCGGGCGGGCAGCGATAGGGCGCCAGCGGCACGGCAATGGCGTAGACGCCGCCGTCGGGCATGGCTTCGAGTTGCCTGCGCAGGGCCAGTGTCTCGGGGCCGGCCTTCCAGGCCTGCAGGATCTGGCCCGTAGCGTTCGCGTCCTTCAGGCCTTCCACGCTGCCCCACATCATGTCCACGCCGGGCGAGACGATGAGCTTGTCGTAGCCGATGCTGGCGCCGCCGGCCAGCGTGACGGTCTTCTTGCCGCGGTCGATCTCCGTGACCCGGTCACGCGCGTGGATCACGCCGTGCGTGCTCTTGAGCCTGTCGTAAGGCGTGGTGACGTCGCCCAGGGTCTGGGTGCCGCCGATTACCAGGTTGGAGATCGGGCAGGAGATGAAGCTCTCGTTGGGCTCCACCAGCACTACATCGATCTGGTAGTTGGAGAGCATGCGCACATATTTGGCAGCGGTGGCGCCGCCGTAGCCGCCGCCGATCACCACCACCTTGGCCTTGGCGGGCAGGGGCGCTGTGCTGGCGCAACCCACCATGGACAGCGTGCCCAGGGTGCCGAGCGAGAGCGAAGCTTGTACAAAACTGCGTCTTTTCATGGTGTGCTCTCCTTCAGCGCTTGAGGGTGGCGAAATAGCTGGCGGCGGACTCGATCTGCTGATCGGTCAGGCCCTTGCTCAACTGGTGCATCACGGTGGCCGGACGCGTGCCGTTCTTGAAGGCGTTCAACTGCTGGACCATGTAGTCCTTGGGCATGCCGGCCAGGGACGGTATGGCCGAGCCCTGCACCGTGCGGCCGTCGGTGCCGTGGCAGTTGGCACAGGTGGCGGCCAGGGCACGCTGGTGCAGCTTGGCGGCATCCTGCGCAAAGGCTGAGGTGGCGGCCATGCCGGACAAGAGCGTCACGGCAAATCGGGTTCTGAAGCGCATCATGGGTCTCCTTCTGGGTGCACCGGGCATCGATTGAAGCGAATGTAGCGGGGCGATCCTGGATTGTCGCCCGGTGTTTACCCTGAAACCCGTACGGGTATACGGACGTGCGGTCAGGGAGCCTTCATCTGGGCCTGCGTGCCGCTGACGCGCTCGCTCGGCAGGTGGGTGGTGGCCCGGCTGTCCAGCACGCGGTCGGTGAGGCCCGCACCGGCCCACATGCCGATCAGCGCCAGCCAGGCCGTCAGAGCAAAGATGGCCCCGCCCGTCATGCCCGCACCCACCGCGCAGCCCCCGGCCAGCATGGAGCCGAAGCCCATGAGGATGGCGCCTGCGATGTAGCGACGCATGCTGTAGCCGTCCTTGAATCCTTCGAGCTTGAAGTCGCCACCGATCAGCGCGCCGAGGAAGGAGCCCGCGAACACGCCCGGCAGCAGACCGAAGTCGAAGCCGATCGCAGGCGCCGGCGCGGCCAGCACGCGCATCAGCCACTCGGCCGAAGGACCGCTGAAGGTCAGACCCTGCACCGGGGTCGCGCCAAAGCTGTTGATGGAAATGAGGTGCGTGGTCCACCAGCCAGCGGCCACGGCCAGGCCGGTGCCTATGCCGCCCACCCACTTCCACAGGCCCCAACCGCTGCGGATGGCAAAAAACAGGGCGGCTGCGAACCACAGCAGCCCGACCAGCAGGCCACCCCAGTGACCGATGCCGGTGATGGCCAGCAGATCGCGCGCGGGCCCGCCTTCCACCGTCCACCAGCCGCTGATGCTCAAGCGCAGTGGCGCCAGGGAACCTGCGAGCGCGGCCTGTGCAGTGACGGCGAAGATGAGCCCGGACAGCAGGGCGCGCAGGTTGCCGTTGGCGGATAGCACCAGCAGGCGGCTGGCGCAGCCGCGTGTCATCACCATGCCGGCGCCAAAGAGCAGGCCGCCGATCAGCGCGCCCGAGAGGCTGCCGCGTGTGGCGAGCTGGCGCGCCGTGCTGACATCGAGCGCGTGCAGCACGATCAATCCCTGCACCAGCACCACGGCCGTGGAGAAGGCCAGCAACCAGACCGAAAGCTTCTCGCCGAACTTGCGGTGCCAGAACTCGATGGTCGCCGCCCGCAGACAGAACCTGGAGCGCTGCGCGAAAAAACCGAACAGCAGGCCGATCAGGCCTCCAGCTATGGCGAGCACCAGACTTTCGCCCCGCTGCTCAAGGATGGTTGCCAGATTCATCTCATGGCCTCATAATTTCGTAATTGCTTATATTTCGATGATAAACATGATTGCATCGGAGCGGCTTGACCTGCCTCAAAAACATCCCTGGGGGTGCACAAGAGGTGGCTCTGGCGGCCCATGAGAGGAGACGGGATGCGCAGGCATGGAATGGATACGGGCCGCTGGGCTGCCAGGCTGATGGTGGCCGCGCTGGCTTTGCTCGGCCTGGCCGGGGCCCGGGCCGAGGTGCCCGTCATGGCGGCGCGGCAGGTCTCACCTTCTGCCTGGTACGTCGAGGGCGTCTCCGCCCTGGGATCGCCCGCCAACCAGAACTTCATCTCCAACGCCGGTTTCGTGGTCACGCCCGCCGGCGTGGTGGTGATCGACGCCCTGGGATCACCAGCGCTGGCCGAGCGCCTGGTCGCCGAGATCCGCAAGGTCACGCCCAAGCCCATCACGCACATCATCCTGACGCACTACCACGCCGACCACATCTACGGCCTGCAGACCTTCAAGGCCCTGGGCGCGCGCATCATCGCCCACCGTGCCGCCAAGGCCTACATGAACTCCGAGACGGCGCGCCTGCGGCTGGAGGCATCGCGCGTGGAGCTGGCGCCCTGGGTCAATGCCGACACCCACCTGGTCGAGGCCGATGAGTGGCTGGACGGGGACCAGAATTTGAATGTCGGTGGCATGGCGTTCCAGATCCGCAGCGTCGGCCCCTCGCATACGCCGGAGGACCTGGTGGTGTACCTGCCCGGCGAGAAAATGCTGTTTGCCGGTGACCTGGTGTTCCGCAGCCGCATTCCCTACGTGGGCCAGGCCGACAGCCGGCACTGGATCGCGGCGCTCAAGACCCTGCTCACCTTCGATGCACAGGTCATCGTTCCCGGGCATGGCCCCCTGTCGCAGGAGGCGCGCAAGGACATGCAACTCACGCACGACTACCTGGTCTACCTGCGCGAGAGCATGGGCAAGGCGGCACAGAACCTCGAGCCTTTCGACGAGGCCTACCAGGCCACCGACTGGACCCAGTTCGAGCACCTGCCCCTGTTCCGGGTGGCCAACCGCATGAACGCCTACAACACCTACCTGCTGCTGGAGCAGGAAGGAAAGTGAACCCCTTGTTGCCCATGCCGCTGCTCAACCGCCGTACCCTGCTGCTGGCTGCGGCCTTGCCCGCCGTGCTGCGCCCCGCCGTCGCGGCCGAGCTGCCGCCGGCGCACAACCTCCAGGAAGAGCTGGCCGCTGCCCTGGCCAAAGGCCAGCCCCTGGTGCTCATGGTCAGCCTGGAGGGCTGCCCCTTCTGCAAGATCGCGCGCAACAACTACCTGGCACCGATGCACGAGCAGGAAGGCCTGCACGTGGCGCAGGTGGACATGCGCAGCCGTGCCCGGGTGCTGGATTTCAGCGGCAAGGCGGTGACACACGACGACCTGGTGCGGTTATGGAAGATCCGCATCGCGCCCACCGTGCTGTTCTTCGGCCGCGGCGGAGTCGAGGTGGCCGAACGCCTGGTGGGTGGCTACATCCCCGACTTCTACGGCGCCTACCTCGACCAGCGCCTGGCCCAGGCGCGCGCAACGCTGCGCTGAGCGCACTCCACCCATCGGTTTGCGCCGGTGCACACCGGGGCCGCAATTCGGCCTATACTTGCGTTTCAAAATAAGCCCCTGGGGGTATATGATTCCAGGGTCGAACCATCCGCATCTGCAGGAGGCCAAGTGGAAATTTCCAATGCATGTGAGTTGCCGGGCAGCAAGCCCTACTGGCCGGCCTGGCTGGCCGCGCTCGCGCTGGGCGTCGTGCTGCTGCTGACCTTTGTGCTGACCGGCCATGGCCTGGGCGCCACCGGTTTCACCACCCGCCTGAGCGCCTGGCTGGGCGACATCGCCGCGCCGCAATGGACGCTGGCCAATGATTACCTCGGCCCCATGGTGGAAGACGGTGCCGTGCTGTCTTCGTGGATCAGCTGGCAAGTGCTGGGGGTCTTCCTGGGCGCGCTGGTCTCGGCCTGGCTGGCTGGCCGTCTGGCCTGGCGCATCGAAGGCGCGGCGAGTTCCGGCCGTACCGGCCGCCTGCTCAAGGCCCTGGCCGGCGGCATCCTGGCCGGCATCGGCGCGCGTATCGCGGCGGGCTGCACCAGCGGTGTGGGCCTGTCGGGTGCGGCCGTGCTCAGCGTGGCCGGTTTTGTCTTTCTTGGCGCCTTCTTCGCCGCCGGCCTGATCGCCGCGCGCCTGAGCGGTGGAGGTGTCAAATGATCGATACCTTCATCGCCATCCTGCTGGGCTTCGGCTTCGGCTTCGTGCTCGAGCGCGCCGGTTTCGGCAGCGGTTGCAAGCTCACCGGTCAGTTCCGTCTGACCGACTGGTCGGTCTTCAAGGTCATGTTCGGCGCCATCGTCTTCACGGCGGTCGGCCTCTATGGGCTGGAGCAGGCGGGTCTGGTGGAGGCCGCCGGCCTCTACGTGCCCATCCCCTACCTTTGGGCCATCGCTGCCGGCGGCGCCCTGATCGGCGCCGGTTTTGCCGTGGGGGGCTATTGCCCCGGCACCTCGGCCGTGGGCCTGATGACAGGCCGTCTGGACGCGCTGGTGTTCTTTGCCGGCCTGTTCATCGGCACCTACATCTTTGCCGGCTTCTTTCCGCAGTTCGACGCGCTCACGACCGCCGGTGAGTTCACCCAGGGGGATCGCCTGCCCGAAGCCCTGGGTCTGCCCGAATGGCTGGTGCTGGCGGCCATGGTGGGTGCGGCCGTGGGCGTGTTCATCCTCGGCGGCTGGTTCGAGCGCCGTGCGCGTGCGGCGGGCCAGGTCTGAACAAATTTTTTCAGGAGAACTTCCCATGAAACATCCCCGCAACACCCTGGCCCCGCTGGTCTCGGCCCTGGCCCTCGCCCTGGGCGCGGTGCCGGTCGCTGCCGTCGCGCAGTCGGCCGACACCCCGGCACGTGCCGCCAATCCCTGCGCGGGCAACCCCTGTGCCGGCAGCAAACGACGCAGCCGCGCCGACAACCCCTGCAGTGGCAATCCCTGCGCCGGTGCCAAGCGCCGCAGCCGTGCCGACAACCCCTGCGCGGGCAACCCCTGTGCCGGCAAGAGCCGTCGCCGCAGCGCAGACGACAGCGCACCCGAGGCCGGCAAGAAGAGCCGCTGAGCGGAGCCATCGTGGCCGCAGTTGCCCCGCATGACGCCACCGGGCGCGCCGCGCGCGGTGCGCTCGCGCGGCAGCTGCGCCTGGCGCGCCAGGGGCGCTCCATGCTGTTTCCTTTCATCGGGCGCAGTTCACGCTTCGAGATCTGGGCGCACTACCCGCGCCACGACGCCATCGACATCACGGGCCGCTGGCAGTTCTACTTTCATGCCCACGACCGCACGGGGAAAGACAGCGCGCGCCATCCGCAGGAACATGGCCACATCCACCTGTTCCGCCGCAGCCCGCAGGGGCGTTTGACGCACTTTGCCGGCCTGGCGCTGGACGCGCGCGGCCTGCCCCTGTGCTGGTTCGCCACCAACCAGTGGGTGACCGGCGAGCGCTGGGCCGATGCGACCGCGCTGGTGCGCGAGCTGGCCGACTTCGAATTGCGCCTGCGCGGCCCGCTGGCTGGCGCCGGCCTGTGGCTGGGTGACATGGTGCGTTTTTACGCCGCGCCCTTGCGCCAGATGCTGTTGCAGCGTGACCTGGCCCTGGATCGGCATTGCACGCGCCACCGCCAAAGCCGGGCGCAAGCCTGGGCCGACCGGCGCGTGGCTGTCTGGAGTTCCCACCCCGTGCACTGGCCGCAGGATGCCTTGTCGGCAGCCGGGCCCGTGGCTCAATGATTTTTACCAGGAGATGCAGATGAAGACTCAAATCCGTTACCTTGCCGGCGCCGCCTTGCTGGGCCTGTCCCAGTGGGCCCTGGCCCTGAACGTGCCCGGCCCCGTGGTCGATGGCGAATGGCTTGCGAAAAACCGTGCCGACGTCACCATCCTCGATGTGCGCGGCAACCAGAAGACCTTCACCTTGACGCCCGAGTTCGAAACCGACAAGAAGACCGGCAAGAAGACGCTGGTGGATCTGGGTGGTCATATCGACGGTGCCGTGCCCGTGGACAACAAGACCGTGCGTGTCACGCGAACGATCAACGGCCTCAAGCTCAGCGGCATGCTGCCCGAGCGCGCCGACTTCGAGAAGCTCGTGCGCGGCTGGGGCGTGTCGGCCGGCCGTCCGGTGGTGCTGGTCTCGGCCGGCATGGAGCCGATCGACTTCAACGATGCCGCCCGCCTGTACTGGCAGTTCAAGGTCTACGGCGAAGACAACATCGCCGTGCTCAGCGGTGGTACCGCTGGCTGGATCAGCGACGGCCGCGAGGTCGTGACCGCTGCCGTCAAACCGGCCGAAGGCAACTGGGTGGCCAAGGCCGACCGCAGCACTGAGCTGGCCGCCACGGCCGACGACGTGGAGAAGGCCCTGGCCGCCAAGACCCAGCTGGTCGACGCGCGCGACCCGGCCACCTTCCTGGGCCTGAGCAAGCCCAGTTCCGTCAGTGCCTTCGGCCATCTGCAGGGCGCCCGCAACGTGCCCACCACGCTGATGTCCAGCCAGGGCGGCGACGCCGCGCGCATCATGGGCGCCGACACCTACCGCGACATCTTCAAGATGAGCGGTGCCGACCCGCAGGCCGCCACCATCGCCTACTGCAACACCGGCCACCAGGCTTCAGGCACCTGGTTCGTGATGTCCGAACTGATGGGCAACAAGCAGGTCAAGCTCTACGACGGCTCCATGCACGAATGGACCATGGCCAAGCGCCCGCTGGAATCGGTCGCACGCCCCAGATAAATCGCCAGGGGCGGCTCGCGGTATAAACACCGCATGCATGCCCTGCTCCAACGCGTCAAACAGGCCCGTGTCGAGGTCGATGGTCACACCATCGGCCAGATCGACGCGGGCCTGCTCGTTCTGGTCTGCGCCGAACGCGGCGACACCGAAGCCATCGCCGACAAGCTGCTGGCCAAGATCCTCAAGCTGCGCATCTTTGCGGATGAAGCCGGCAAGATGAACCGCAGCGTGGTGGACGTGAGCGGTGGCTTGCTGATCGTCAGCCAGTTCACCCTGGCCGCCGACATAACAGTCGGCAACCGGCCGAGCTTCAACTACGCCGCGCCGCCCGACGAAGGGCGCCGGCTCTATGACCACTTCGTGGCCCGGGCCGGGGCCTTACACCCGGTGGTGCAGACCGGGCAGTTCGCGGCCGACATGCAGGTGCACCTGGTCAACGACGGGCCGGTGACGATACCGATGCGCATGGGCGCATGATCTGCGGCATTCGCAGTCTGTGCATCGCCGCGGCCCCTGTGCCAAGCGCAAGAACTGCTGGTATAAAACAGGCACTTGAATGCACCAGTGGAGGCGAAGACCATGACGATCCGGCCCTGCTGTTCCGCATTCTCGCGGTCTATTTCCAAGTAAGCCCACAGGATTGCGCATGCCCAGCACAGTGTCTTCGCGCCTCACCAGAGCAATCAACCCGATGCCCGCATTTGTTCGCCATGCACTGACCGAGCGCGGGCTTATGCAGTCATACAGCGAACGTCCAGCCTATCAAAAGAACGACTACTTGGGCTGGATTGCCCGGGCAAAGCTTGAAGCAACAAGGTTGAAGCGACTCAAGCAAATGCTTGATGAGCTGGAGGGCGGCTCGCTCTACATGAACATGGCATGGAAGCCCCGTGCCAGCAAAGGCTGAACACACTTCCGCCTGGGGCCAGACGTGTAACTGCGACACCTCGCCTTCGCCTCCAGCGAAACTGGGCGCCGGTGAATCTTGGCGCAATGCGTCCATAGAAAGGAAGGCAACAAATGACACGCGTCCGGGTTGAAGGCTTCACCATCTCGCTGGACGGATACGGCGCGGGTCCGAAGCAGGACCTCCAGAATCCGCTCGGCCTGGGCGGGACAGATCTGCACCAGTGGCTGTTCCCGACGCGCACGCTCCAGCGGGCCTTGTTCGGCAAGGACGGTACCACCGGGGTGGACGATGATTTCGCCGCC
>JBEIPS010000146.1:0-3958 GCA_040376915.1 Hylemonella sp. | reverse complement strand
TTTGTAACTTGATCAAGGAGAATTAGTAATGGCAACTGCAAAAAAAGCGGCTAAAAAGGCCCCCGCGAAGAAGAAGGTAGCAGCAAAGAAGGCTCCGGCCCGTAAAGCTGCAGCGAAGAAGGCTCCGGCCAAGAAGGCCGCGGCTAAGAAGCCGGCTGCGAAGAAATCCGCAGCGAAGAAGCCCGCAGCCAAAAAGGTTGCGAAGAAGGCTGCTGCCAAGAAGCCCGCCGCCAAGAAGGCTGCGAAAAAGAAGGTAGCCAAGAAGGCTGCCAAGAAGCCGGCTGCGAAAAAGCCTGCTGCCAAGAAGGCTGCGAAAAAGCCTGCGAAGAAAAAGGCCGCTGCGAAGCCTGCTGCGGCCCCGGCCCCCGCGGCTCCTGTGGCTCAGACAACTCTGAACCCGCAGGCCGCATGGCCCTTCCCCACGGCCAGCCGTCCTTAAGACTGCTGAGGCCTCAAGCCCGTTGCCTGCAAAGGCAGCGGGCTTTTTCATTACCCGCCTGAAACCCCGATGAACACAGCCCTGCCCGCCCAGCCCTTTCTGCACGCACAGAAAGACGGTCGCGTGCTGGTCGAGGTGCACGTGATGCCGAATGCCGCGAAGACGCAGGCCCAGGGCCTGCATGACGGCGCCTTGCGCGTGCGCCTGCATGCACCGCCCGTGGACGGCAAGGCCAATCTGGCCCTGCAAGCCTGGCTGGCCCAGACGCTGGGCATCCCGAAATCAGCGGTGGAACTGGTGCGTGGCGCCAGCGCCCGGCGCAAGCAGCTGTGTGTGGCCGCCGCCTATGCGGGACTGGCTCGCTGGGAAGAACTCAAGCCCCTGCCTGAGGCCTGAGCCCGCCCTCAGGCGCCGAAAGCCTGCGGCGAGACGGTGTAGTTCTGCGGACCGCGGTGCGCGATCTTGTGCGAGCCCATGCGGTTGCCGAGTTCGGCCGCCTTGGCCAGCGACCAGCCGCGTTCCAGCCCATGGAGCAGGCCGCCCCGGTAGGCGTCGCCACACCCTGTGGGATCGACCACGGCGGCCGCCTGGACCGGCGGCACCAGGGTCTTGTGGCCTTCGACCCAGACTTCGCTGCCTTCATGCCCCAGCGTGATGACCAGGCCACGCACCTTGCGCGAGATCTCGGCCGGGCTCCAGCCCGTGCGCTCGCACAGCATCTTGCCCTCGTAGTCGTTCACCGTGACCCAGCTGGCGAGATCCACAAAGTGCGCCAGGTCCTTGCCATCGAACATGGGCAGGCCCTGGCCCGGGTCGAAGACAAAGGGAATGTCGGCCGCCTTGAACTGCGCGGCGTGCTGCAGCATGGCGTCGCGCCCGTCGGGCGAGATGATGCCCAGCTTGACGTCCGGGTGGCGCTCGATGCGGGTGACATGGGCCTGCATCATGGCACCGGGGTGGAAGGCCGTGATCTGGTTGTTGTCCCGGTCCGTCATGATCAGGGCCTGGGCGGTGTAGGTCTCCGCGATCTCCTTCACGTGCCGGGTGTCGATGCCGAGTTCACGCAGGCGCTGCACGTAGCCGGCGCCGTCATTGCCCACCGTGGCCATGGGCAGGGGTGCGCCGCCCAGCGCCTTGAGCGCATAGGCGATATTGCCGGCACAACCACCGAAGTCACGGCGCAAGGTCGGCACGAGAAAAGACACATTGAGGATGTGCAGCTGGTCGGG
Organism: Hylemonella sp.; assembly: GCA_040376915.1. Classification (GTDB taxonomy): domain Bacteria; phylum Pseudomonadota; class Gammaproteobacteria; order Burkholderiales; family Burkholderiaceae_C; genus Hylemonella. The sequence goes on along the minus strand of JBEIPS010000146.1, from coordinate 2,290 downwards.
CAGGATCTGCTCGGCGAAGCGGCCCTCGAAGTTCATGATGGTGTCGAAGGCCAGGGAGCCGCAGATGAGAGTAGCCATGGGGTTTTCTTGGGGGTTCAGGGATAAAAGGCGAGCAAGCGGTAGCCGGCGACGCGCTCGCCGCTGCCGTTGGTCTTGATGGTCAGCACCAGGGTGGCCTGGGTCTCGGACGCGGCCGGGATCACCCCCGACTTGACGCCCAGCTCCTCAGGCTGGAAGACGCGCCGCATGAGCGCATGGTCCAGCGTGTCGGTCAGGGCCAGCTCGATGGCCGGCATGGCCAGATCGACGGGAGCGTTGTTCTTGAGGGTCAGGCTGAGGCGGTACAGGTCGCCCTTGATCTTGCTGAAGGCCGAACTGTCGATCACCACCGACTCGATCTCCCGCAGCGGCTCGATCTGGCAGTCCAGCAACAGGCAGACCTCCTCGATCAGTGGCTTGAGCCCCGGCTCAACGACGGCCAGGCGGTCTCGCTCCTGCACCAGCAGCTGCAGCGCCAGCCCCAGGACCAGCAGCAGACAGATCACCAGCAGGGTGGCCCGCACCAGCGGCCGGTGCCAGCGCGAAGGCCGGCGGGCTGCGCGCATGAAGGACAGTTCGGCCGTCGCCGCGGCCCGCGGGGCAGGTTCCGTCTCCGTCTCGAACATGGGCTCGGCACGCTCCCCCGTGCCATAGGCCGACCCCTCGGGCAGGAGTGCGGCATCGGCGCCCCTCGGTTCGATCACCGTATCGGCATGGGGTTCATGCAGCTCCAGGTTCACGTCGCTGACCACGGGCTGGGGCGCCTTGGGCGCTGGTCTTTTTCCCGTCTTCCTGTCAGTCTTGCGGGTATCGGCCGCCATGGCGGCAGCCAGGGCCCCTTCGAAAGGGGCGCCGTCCTGGGCAGATGTGTCGGCAGCGGACACCGCCACCTCCTGCTGCATATGGGCCGAGGCGTCAAAGATCTCCTCGCACTTGCCGCAGCGGACCCAACCCTCGGAGATGCGCAGTTGGTCTGGAACGACCTTGAACATCGTCCGGCAGGCAGGGCAACGTGTGATCAGGCTCATGGGTGGCCCATTGTAGAGCCCGGAACCCGGAATCTCAGAGCCTGTTCACGGCCGCTAGAGCGTGGCGGTCATCAGGATCCAGCCGTCCTCGGCATCGGCCACCTGCAGGGCCGCATAGGGCGCGTAGGCCTGCTGAAGCTCCTGGGCCTGGCGTTCCAGGATGCCTGCCAGCACCAGGGCACCGCCAGCAGGCGACACGCGCGAGCACAGCAGGGGCGCCAGCACCTTGAGCGGCGTGGCCAGGATATTGGCCAGCACGGTCTGGTATTGGCCTTGCGCCAGCTCGGGCAGGCCGGCGTTGAGCGTCACACCATTGGCTTCGGCATTGAGGCGCGTCGAGGCCACGGCCGCCTCGTCGATGTCCACTGCGTCGATGTCGCGGGCACCGAACTTGGCCGCGCCGATGGCCAGGATGCCCGAGCCGCAACCATAGTCGAGCACACGACCCAGCCCGCCATCACGGTCCTGTGCATGGCGTGCAATCCAGCGCAGGCACATGCGGGTCGTCGGGTGGGTACCGGTACCGAAGGCCAGGCCCGGATCGAGCCGGATGATGGTCCTGGCCTGCGCAGGGGGCTCGTGCCAGGTCGGCACGATCCAGAACTCGGGGGTGATGTCCACCGGCGCGAACTGCGACTGCGTCAGACGCACCCAGTCCTGCTCGGGCACCTCGGCCACACCCAGCATGCGGCAGTCCGCGAAGAAGTCCTGGGCCTGCAGCAATACCGCCGCCTCTTCGGCGGCAGCGCGGGTCGGAAATAAAGCCAGCACACGTGAACGCTGCCAGCCATCGGCTGGCGGTGGCATGCCAGGCTCGCCGAACAGGGCCTGCTCAGCCTCGGTCTGGGCGTCGGCGTCCTCGACGCTGACACTCAGGGCGTCGAGCGCATCGAGCGCATCGCCGAGGACCTCGACGCGATCTTGCGGACACAACAAACGAAGTTCGTACATGGGAAATACCCGTCAGTCAGAGCCCAAAATCGAGGGCACTCGCGGAACTGGCTTGGCCAGGCCGCTGAGTGCGTCCCCCTGCCACCGAAGGTTGGCATTCAGGGGGAAGGCGCGTCAGCGCCTCAGGGGGAGCATCTTATTTTGGGGTCATCTTTTGTGATGCCGCATCCACTCTTCGAGGTAGTGGATGTTGGTGCCGCCCGTCATGAACTTGGCATCGGCCATCAGTTCACGATGCAGCGGGATGTTGGTGCTGATACCCTCGACCAGGG
>JBEIPS010000209.1:0-1715 GCA_040376915.1 Hylemonella sp. | reverse complement strand
GCAGCGCGGCAGGTGCCAGCTGGCGCCTGCCCTGCAGGGCCTCGAGCGCCAGGCGGGCATCGCCCAGCGTGCCGCTGACCCAGAGCTCGTCACCCGCCCGTGCGCCGGAGCGCAGCAGCGCCTGGCTGCGGCCCTGCACCACCGGCACTTCACCGAAGACCGTGATGCAGATATTGAGCGGGCCGCGTGTGGTGTCGCCGCCGATGAGCTGGCAATCGTGTGCGTCGGCCAGCGCGAACAGGCCGCGCGCGAAGGCGCCCAGCCAGGTTTCGTCGGCGTTTGGCAGGGACAGGGCCAGCGTGAAAGCCAGCGGGCGGGCGCCGCAGGCGGCCAGGTCGCTGAGGTTCACGGCCAGGGCCTTGTGGCCCAGCGTCTGCGGATCCACGTCGGGGAAGAAATGCCGGCCTTCGACCAGCATGTCGCTGGAGATGGCCAGCTGGGTGCCGGGCGCGGCCTGTAGCAGGGCACAGTCGTCGCCTATGCCCAGCGCTACGGCCGGGCGGGCGGGCGTGCCGTTGCGCTGGAAGTAGCGGCGGATGAGTTCGAATTCACCCATGCCGTACCGGCTCCGTGGTGGCGGGTTCGCGTGGTGGCCAGAAGAAGCTCAGCGGCGCGCGCCGCACGCGGGCTCGGATGGCCGCGTACAGGCGCGAGCGGTCCACCCCCGTGACGTTGTGCGCGCGCAGCGCGAGGCGGAAGGCAAAGAAGAAACTCACGCCGACGTTGAGCACGCCTACGAGCAGCACCGAGGCCACGCACCACCAGAACAGGGGCAGGGACAGCATGTCCGGGCCCAGGGTGACGGCGGCGGCGCTCAGCTGGCCCGCGGAGAGGGTGACGTGGCGCACGTCCAGGCCCAGGCCGAAGAAGGCCGCGAAGGCCGGCACCAGGCCCAGCATGAAACCCAGCGAGATGTTGGCCGCCAGGCCCGAGATGTTGTTGCGCAACCAGGTGGCCCAGCGGTCGGCGCGCGCCTCGCCGAGCACGGCGGTGACGCGCGGGTGGTAGCGCAGGGCCGAGTCCATGCGCTGCAGCACGAACCAGTTCTCGGTCCAGCCGGCAATGATGCTGGAGGCGAAGAGCAGCACGCCGGTGAAGGCCGCGAAGAACAGCGTGGGGCCGAACAGCGTGAGCGACTGCAGCACGTACTCGGCCTTGTCCACGCTGAGCGGGGCGTGGCCCACGGCCAGCCAGTACGCACCGCACAGCAGCAGCACGCAGGGGACCACGAGGGCCAGGTTGCCGATCACGGCCGCCACCTGGGAACGCACGAGGTGGCCGACCTCGTCGACGAAGTCGGTGACGGCCTCCGGCGCCTGCAGGTCCTTCAGCTTGGCGGCCATGGCCGGCGCCGTCATCGCGGGTTGTTTGGTGGCAACCGTCCAGTGCAGCAGCTGCACGAGCACGAAGCACAGCGCGTAGTTGAGTCCGGCGGCGAAGCCACTCCAGAAGGCCGACAGGCCCAGGCCCAGCAGCGCGAACTTCATGAGCGTCGTCACCGAGATGAGCGCGCCGCCGCCCGCGGCCTTGCGCATCATGTCGGTGTATTCCGCGCGGTTGCGGGTGATGTAGTGCTCGCCGGTCTCGGCGCTGCGCTCGGCCACCTTGGCCGCCAGCAGCGAGGAGTTGCTGGCGATCAGCGCGCGCAGGCTGCGGTTGTTGTGGCCGGTCTGGATGAGCTGGGCCAGCAGCTTGCCGGTGCCCACCGCGTCGGG
>JBEIPS010000053.1:0-16050 GCA_040376915.1 Hylemonella sp. | reverse complement strand
TCCTTGGGCAGCTTGTAGACCTCGGTCAGCAGCTCCCAGGCCCACTTCAGGCTCTCGCGCTTGAAGTAGTCGCCAAAGCTCCAGTTGCCCAGCATCTCGAAGAAGGTGTGATGCCGCGCGGTGTAACCCACGTTTTCCAGGTCGTTGTGCTTGCCGCCAGCACGCAGGCAGGCCTGCACGGATGCGGCGCGCACATAACTGCGCTTGTCGCTGCCCAGGAACACGTCCTTGAACTGCACCATGCCGGAGTTGGTGAACATCAGGGTCGGGTCGTTGCCCGGCACCAGCGGGCTGGACTGCACGACGGTGTGGCCCTTGGCGGCAAAGAAGTCCAGAAAGGTCTTGCGGATGTCGGCAACGGAGATGACGGGTTGGCTCATGGTTTTCCTGGACCGGGCGGTCGCTCCCCGGGGGATAACGGCGCGCACGTAACTGCTTGATTTAGTTGAACTATCGATTATAGATTTTGTGCCCTGCAAGTCTCTGCCCGGGCCCTGTGCATCCCCCCGGCCTCAGGCGGGCGAGAACCCGCCCAATCATCGTATGATTAGCCAAAAGCGTGCCGCAAGAGGTACCCGGTGCCGGCACGGAGCGCCGCGGTGTTCATGAAAAACACAAGCGAAAAACCAGAGGACGACAAACAAATGCTGAACCAATTGACACCCGAGAACTGCCTGCCGCAAGACGCGGAGCGCGCCACGCTGGTGGGACGCCTATGGATCGAAGGCACCGGACCGGTGCTGGTGCAGGTGCGCCCCGACGGCGTGTACGACCTGGGGGCGGTGGCCCCGACCATGTCGGACCTGCTGGAGCGCCCCGACGCGGCAGCGGCCGTGCGCAAGAGCGCAGGCGCGCGCCTGGGCGACACGGCGGCCATCCTGAAAAACTCGGCGCACGACCAGCGCAAGACCGCCCTGCCCTGGTTTCTGGCGCCCTGCGACCTGCAGGCGATCAAGGCCACCGGTGTCACCTTCGTCAATTCGGTGCTGGAGCGCGTGATCGAGGAGCAGGCGCGCGGCGATGCCAAGAAGGCCGAGAGCGTGCGCCGCGCCGTGGTGGCCGTCATCGGCGACAACCTCGGCAGCGTCAAACCCGGCTCGCCCGAAGCGGCGAAACTCAAGGACGTGCTGGTCGCGCAAGGCGCGTGGTCGCAGTACCTGGAAGTGGCCATCGGCCCCGATGCAGAGGTTTTCACCAAATCGGCTCCGATGAGCGCGGTTGGCGTCGGCGCGGAGGTCGGCCTTCACCCGCGCAGCCACTGGAACAACCCGGAGCCGGAGATCGTGCTGGCCGTCAACAGCCGCGCAGAAGTGATGGGCGCCACGCTGGGCAACGACGTAAACCTGCGCGACTTCGAGGGCCGCAGCGCCCTGCTGCTGGGCAAGGCCAAGGACAACAACGCCTCCTGCGCCATCGGCCCCTTCGTCCGCCTGTTCGATGAGCATTTCGGCATGGACGACGTGCGCCGCTGTGATCTCGCCATGGAGGTGCGCGGCGCCGGTGGCTTCGTGATGAAGGGCAGCAGTTCCATGAGCCAGATCAGCCGCGACCCGCTGGAACTGGTCAAGCATGTGATCGGCGCGCACCACCAATACCCCGACGGCGTGATGTTCTTCCTGGGCACCATGTTCGCCCCGATCCAGGACCGTCACGGCCCCGGACAGGGCTTCACGCACGAGATCGGCGACATTGCCACCGTCTCCACGCCCCTGCTGGGCACGCTGGTGAACAGCGTCAACACCTCGGACAAGATCCCGCCCTGGACCTACGGTGCCCGCGCCCTGATGCGCGACCTGGCGCGGCGACGCTGACCGGCCCGTCAGAACGCGGCGCCCACCCGCTGGGCCGCCTGCTGCAATTCGCCCCAGGTCACCGCATCGATGGCGATGCCCTCACGCTCACGCTGCCGGCGCGCCATGCGCTCCGGGTCACCGGCCAGGCGCACCGCGTCGGAGCCAGGCGCGGCCGGCCCCTTGCGCAGCCAGTCGACAAAAGCCAGGGACTCGCGTTCGAAGACCTCCCGCGCGCCGAGCCGGGACGGGTCAATGAGGATGGTGAGCATGCCGTTGTAGACCGAGCGACGGGTGTCAGCCTGACGATGCCAGGTGCCACCACCACTCAATGCACCACCCAGCAATTCGCAGGCCACGGCCAGGCCGTAGCCCTTGTGCTCGCCGAAAGTCATGAGCGCGCCGAAAAGGTTGCCGCCGGTGCCCGGCGGCTGCGGCACCACGACCACGCCGGGATCGGTGGTGGGGTTTCCGTTGGGGTCGATCAGGTAACCGGGGTCAACCTGGCGGCCCTCGTTGTGCGCCACGCGCATCTTGCCCTGCGCCACGCGGCTGGTCGCGAAGTCGAGCACAAAGGGCTCGCGCCCCGCCAGCGGCACGCCGATGCAACAAGGATTGGTGCCGAAACGCCCGTCGGCGCCGCCCCAGGGCGCCACCACGGGGCGCGACAGCACATTGACGAAGTGGATGGAAACAAGGCCCTGTGCCACCGCCATCTCGGCCCAGTGGCCGATGCGGCCGAGATGATGCGACTGCCCCAGCGTCATGATGCAGCTGCCGTGCTGGTGCGCGCGCTCTATGGCCATCACCATGGCCTGCTCGCCCACGGTCTGGCCATAACCACACTGGCCGTCCAGCGCCAGCAGGCTTCCCGTGTCCAGCGCCACACGTACCGAACTGTTGGGTAGCAGCCCGCCCTCGAGCACGGCGTCCACATAACGCGGCAGCATGCCCACGCCGTGGGAGTCGTGCCCGCTCAGATTGGCCAGGACCAGGTTGTGGGCCACGGCCTGCGCTTCAGTGTCACTGCTGCCAGCGGCGCGGACCAAACGCGCCGCCATGGCGCGCAATTCGGATGCGGCGATGACTCTGGACATGCCCGCCCGTCACATCACCGCGCCAAGTTGCCAGGGCACGAATTCGTTCTGCCCGTAGCCGTGCAGTTCACTCTTGCTGTGCTCGCCCGAGGCCACCGCCAGCACGCGTTCGAAGATGCTTTGCCCCATCTGCTCGATGCTGGCCGTGCCATCGATGATCTGGCCGCAGTTGATGTCCATGTCTTCTTCCTGCCGCTGCCACAGCGCCGAATTGGTGGCCAGCTTGATCGAAGGCGCGGGCGCGCAGCCATAGGCCGAGCCGCGCCCGGTGGTGAAGCAGATGAGGTTGGCGCCGCCGGCCACCTGGCCCGTGGCGGACACCGGGTCGTAACCCGGCGTATCCATGTAGACAAAACCGTGTTCGGTGACACGCTCGGCATATTCGTAGACGGCATGCAGATTCGTGGTGCCGCCCTTGGCCACGGCACCCAGCGATTTTTCCAGGATGGTGGTCAGCCCGCCTGCCTTGTTGCCGGGCGACGGGTTGTTGTTCATCTCGCCGCCATTGGCGCGGGTGTACTCCTCCCACCAGCGTATGCGTTCGATCAGCTTCTCGCCCACCTCGCGCCGCACGGCGCGGCGTGTGAGCAGGTGTTCGGCACCATAGACCTCGGGGGTCTCGCTCAGAATGGCGGTACCGCCGTGTGCCACCAGCAGGTCCACGGCCGCACCCAGCGCCGGGTTGGCGCTGATGCCCGAGTAGCCGTCGGAGCCGCCACACTGCAGGCCGATGGTGATGTGGGCGGCGCTGCACGGCTCGCGCTTCACCCGGTTGGCCTGCGGCAGCATGGCCTGGACCAGCGTTATGCCCTTGGCCACCGTTTTACGCGTGCCGCCGCTGTCCTGGATATTGAACACCTGCAACGTCTCGCCTTCACGCAACTGGCTGTGCGCAAGCCAGGCGTTGATCTGGTTGGCCTCGCAGCCCAGCCCCACCACCAGCACCCCCCAGAAGTTGGCATGGGTGGCGTAGCCGGCCAGCGTGCGTTCGAGCACGCGCATGCCGGCACCTTCGGTATCCATGCCGCAGCCCGTGCCATGCGTAAGCGCCACCACGCCGTCCACGTTCGGGAAGTCGGCCAGCGCGGCGGGGTTGGTGTGGCGCGAGAAATGGTCGGCTATGGCGCGCGCGGCCGTAGCCGAGCAGTTCACACTGGAAAGTATGCCGATGTAGTTGCGTGTCGCCACGCGGCCGTCGGCGCGCGCAATGCCCATGAAGGTCGCCGCGCGGCTCGCCGGTTCGGGTTTGACGTCGGCACCAAAGGCGTAGTCACGCGCAAACCCGCCCTTGTCCGGCCCCATGTCGAGGTTGTGGGTGTGCACGTGTTCGCCCGGCGCGATCGGTCGCGACGCAAACCCGATGATCTGGTTGTAGCGTCGCACCGGCGCGTCTTGCGCGATGGCGCGGGTGGCCATCTTGTGGCCGGGCGGGATCAAGCCCTTGACGGCGACGTTCTCGACGGTACTGCCGCTGAGGAGCTGGCTGCGCGCAATCAGCACGTCATCGGCAGGGTGCAGGCGGATGAAGGGGTTCATGTCAATAGAACTGTTTGGGCAACCAGAGGACGAGTTTGGGGCAATAGGTGATGAGGACCAGGCTGCCCAGCAGGGGCAGCAGCCAGGGCAGGATGGCCATGGTGGTGCGCTCGACCGAGAGCCTGGCGACACGGGCCAGCACAAACAGCACCATGCCCATGGGTGGGTGCAGCAGGCCGATCATCAGGTTGAGCACCATCACCAGGCCGAAGTGAACCAGGTCGATGCCCAGCGACTGGCAGATCGGCACCAGGATGGGCACCAGGATGGTGATGGCGGCCGTGGGCTCCAGGAAGCAGCCGACGAACAGCATCAGCAGGTTGGCCAACAGCAGGAACATCCAGGGTTCCTTGGTGAAGCCGAGCACCCATTGGCCGATGGCGGCGGTGATGCCGGTGGCTGTGAGCATCCAGCCGAAGATGCTGGCCGCCGCCACGATGAACAGCACGGTGGCCGTGGTTTCCACCGTGTCCAGGCTGACCTTGACAAACAACTTCCAGCTCAGTGTGCGGTACCAGACGAAGCCCAGCACCATGGCCCAGATGCAGGCGGCAATCGCGCCCTCGGTGGGGGTGAAGATGCCGGTGGTCATGCCACCGATCAGCAGCACCGGCGTCATGATGGGCAGCACGGCCTGGAACCTGAAGATCTTGTCGGCCGCGAACAGCACCAGCAGTCCACCGAACACCGTCAGCTGCGCGGGCATGCCGGCGCGCTCAATCAGGACGTACAGCGCCAGCGGCCAGCCCATGACAACGACCAGTTCCAGCAACGCCTTGAGCACCCGCGGCCATTCGAACTTGATGTCGGCACCCCAGCCGTTCTTGTGCGCGAAATAGGCGACGGTCAGCATCATCAGGATGGCCATCAGCAAGCCCGGCAGGATGCCCGCCAGGAACAGGGCGCCCACGCTCACATTGGCCATCATGCCGTAGATCACGAAGGGCAGGCTGGGCGGAATGATGGGGCCCAGCGTGGCGGATGCGGCCGTCACGCCGACGGCGAATTCGGTGTCGTAACCATGGTCCTTCATGGCCTTGATCTCGATGGTGCCCAGCCCGGCCGCATCGGCGATCGCCGTGCCGCTCATGCCGGCGAAGATCACCGAGCCGACCACGTTCACATGCCCCAGCCCGCCCTTGAGCCAGCCCACCAGGGCCAGGGCGAAGTTGTAGATGCGGTTGGTGATGCCGGCGTTGTTCATCAGGTTGCCGGCAAAGATGAAGAAGGGCACAGCCAGCAGCGGAAAGCTGTCGATGCCGCTGATCATGCGGTGCACCACCACGAAGGCCGGCAGGTTGCCGGTCCACAGGATGTAGAGCAGCACTGAGCCCGCCATGGCCATGGCCACGGGCAGCCCCCCGCTCATGAGGATCAGGAAGATGACTTTAAGCATGGAAGTCCCGGTTGTTCTGGTCCATGGGCGCGCTCAACGATCGCTCATCGTGCTTTCAACGCGCTCGAGCACGCTGTAACCGCGCTTGCGGTGGATCAGCGCCACCTGCACGCTGCGCCAGGCCATGAAGGCGAAGCCCAAGGCGCACACGCCGTACACCACGTTCATCGGCAGGTCGATCATCGACATGCGTGAGTTGCTGCCCAGCTTGTTCATCATCAGCAGCGTCAGCACCACGGCGGCGATACAGAAGGCGATGCGCAGCAGGTCGACCACGGTCGCCAGGATGCGCGCAAGCCCGGCGGGCATGAAGCGGTAGAAGAAGTCGACCTGGATGTGGTTGTTCTTGCCCACGCCGATGGCCGCTCCCATGAACACGATGCCGATCAGGAAGTAGCGCGCGATCTCTTCGGTCCACGAGGCCGAGTTGTTGAGCACGTAGCGGGTGAAGAACTGGTAGAACACGATCGCGCCCAGCATCCAGAAGATGCCCACGGTGAGCCAGGCCTCGGTGGGGGTGCCCGAGAGTTCGATGGCTTCGTCCTGCGCATGGAACTCGCCGTCGTCCCCCATCACCTGGGGCAGCGCGTCGATGTCTACCGGTTCTTTCATGGCCGCCCCCTACTTGATGGCCTGCAGGCGGTCGTAGGTGGCCTTGTCCCAGGTGGCGTCCGGTCCGAGGTGGAACTTCTGGAACACGGCGCCGAAGGCTGCACGGTCGGACTTGACCACGATCTTCTTGTACTTGGTGGTGAAGTCGTCCACCAGCTTGTTTTCCGCCGCCACGATGTCGGCCGTGGCCTTGGCGCCAGCTTCCTTGAGCACGGCCTCGAAGGTCTTCTTGTCGGCGTCCGACAGCTTGCCCCAGGTCGGGCCGCCCACGATGGTCAGCAGCATCTCGGTGATGTGGCCGGTCAGGCTGATGTGCGATTGCACCTCATAGAACTTCTTGGCCTCGATCGTGGGCAGCGGGTTCTCCTGTCCGTCCACGGTCTTGTTCTGCAGCGCCAGGTAGACCTCGGCAAAGGCAATCGGCGTGGCATTGGCGCCCACGACCTTGGGGTACATGGTGTACAGCGGCGCCGGCGGCACACGCAGCTTCATGCCGACCATGTCCTCGGGCTTGTTGATGGCTTTGTTGGCCGTGGTGTGGCGCACGCCGTAGTAGGTGACGGCCAGCGGGCGGTTGCCCGACTTCTTGAAGTAGGCGTCCGACAGGTCCTGCAGCAAGGCGCTCTGCGAGAACTTCTGCCAGTGGTTGAAGTCACGGAACATGAAGGGTGCGCCGCCGATGGCGATCGGCGGGTATTCGCGCCCGGCGAAGGCCTGGCCGGTGTAGATGATGTCCACCGTGCCCAGTGTCAGGCCCTGGTTGATCTCGGTCTCCGAACCCAGGCTGGAGGCCGGGAACACCTGCACCTCGTAGCGGCCGGCGGTGCGCTTCTTGATCTCGTCGGCGGCCCACAGCGCCTGCTTGTGATAGGGCTCTGCTGTCTCGTAGACATGGGCCCATTTGAGCTTGGTCTGCGCGGCGCTCAGTCCGCTGAAGCCCACGGCGCCTGCCATCAGGGCGCAGACCGTGACGGCCTTGAGGGTGATTCGCTTCTTCTGGTTTGCATCCACGGTTTGTCTCCTTTGAGGGAAAAGTTGCTGGCAGAAAGCGGGAACGATGCGCGCGCCAGTACGCGTACCGCGTGAGACTCAGTCCGTCGGTTGACGTTGGATGGTCAGGAGGTTCATGTTCTGTCCTCAGCTTTCCATAGTTGATGAGCGTGATGAACACTCATGGTTTCGGGCCTTTTCCACCCTTGGTGCGGCGCCAGCTCGCGGTGAAGCGTTCGTGCGCCCGGTCCATGTGCAGGTGCATGGCGGCGCGCGCGGCCTCGGCATCGCGCGCGCGCACTGCGTCGTAGATGTCTTCATGCTCTTCAATGGCACCGCGCCAGGATTGCACCGTCTCGAAGTGGGCGCCCAGGCGCGTGTAAAGCGGGCTGAGGCGGGAATCCCAGTAACGCTGCACCGTCTCGATCAGCACCGCATTGCCGCTGGACTCGACGATGGCCGCGTGGAAGGCGCGATCCGCTTCCATGCCCACCACGCCATGGTTGGCCTCCGCCCGCATGTTGGTGATGGCCTTGCGCATCGCGTCGATATGCTTGCGCTTGGCCTGCATGGCGGCCAGGGCGGCGGTCTCGCCTTCCACCACGCGGCGCGCGCGGATCAGCTCCAGGGGCCCCCATTCGTTGGTGGCCACCTGGACCAGCGGGGCCTGCCTGCCGCTGGCGCTGCGGTCCAGCACGTAGACACCCGAACCGGTGCGCACCTCGACCCAGTCTTCGACTTCGAGTGCGATCAGCGCCTCACGTACTGACGGGCGGCTCACGCCCAGTTGCCGTGCCAGATCACGCTCGGCCGGCAAACGCGCGCCCACGGCGTACTCACCCGCGCTGATCAGCGAGCGAAGCTGCTCCGCGATCTGTCGGTAAAGGCGCTGCGGCTCGACGGACTGCAATGGCATGGGAACTGGAAGAGATCGGTGGCTTAAGGGTTAATCAGAATTGGCCAAGTGGTCAGGCCAATTTATGGTGCGATCAAACCACCAAACCATTGAAACAACATCCGGCAAAACCCTGAGGGTGCGCCGAAGTCAGGAGACAGCATGCGACTCAAAGGTAAAACCGCCCTGGTGACTGCGGCCGGTCAGGGTATCGGCCGCGCCAGTGCGCTGGCCCTGGCGGCCGAGGGTGCGCAGGTCTGGGCCACGGATGTGAACGCCCGGCTGCTGGAGAGCTACGCCGGCGTGGCCGGCATCCGCGCGCTGCCCCTCGATGTGCTGGACAAGGCGGCCATCAGTCGCCTGGCAGCCGATCTCCCGCCGCTCGACATCCTTTTCAACTGCGCCGGCTTCGTGCACAACGGAGCCATCGGCCTGGCCACGGACGCAGAATGGGATTTCGCCTTCAACCTGAATGTGCGCTCGCAGTTCTGGATGATCCAGGCTGTGCTGCCCGGCATGCTGGCGCAGGGCCGCGGAAGCATCATCAACATGGCCAGCGTCTGCAGCAGCATCAAGGGCCTGCCCAACCGTTTCATCTACGGGACCACCAAGGCCGCCGTCATCGGCCTGACCAAGAGTGTTGCCGTGGACCATGTTGCGCAAGGGATCCGCTGCAACGCGATCTGCCCGGGCACGGTGGATACGCCCTCCCTGCAGGAGCGCATCAACGCCTTCGAAGACCCGGTGCAGGCGCGCAAGAACTTCGTCGCACGCCAGCCCATGGGGCGACTGGCGCAGGCTGCGGAGATCGCGCCGCTGGTGGTGTACTTGGCGAGCGACGACGCCGCCTTGGTGACCGGGCAGGCCTACGCCATCGACGGCGGCATCACCATCTGAACCTGAACCACGCCCTGCCCCGACCCGGTGATCGACATCAACGGCGGGTCAGAGACGTGAAACGCGCACCGTCGCATCCGCGCGGCGGTGTAGATCGGGCAGCAGCTCCAGGCCCAGGCCGGGCTTGTTGTTCACACTGATCATGCCGCGCTCCACCTTCGGCAGCTCGGTCACCAGTTCCTTGTACCAGCCGCTGTAGAAGGCACGCACGCTTTCCTGGATCAGCGCATTGGGCGCGTGCAATGACAGGTGGGTGGATGCGGCCCAGACCACCGGACCGGTGCAGTCATGTGGCGCCACCGGCAGCTGCCAGGCATCGGCCATGGCCGCAATCTTGCGCGCCTCGGACAGGCCGCCGCACCAGCTCAGGTCCAGCATGGCCACGCCGGCCACACCGGTCTGCAGGTAATCCTTGAAGCCCCATTTGTAGCTCAGGGTCTCGCTGGCGCAAATCAGCGCCTTGCAGTCCTGGGCGTAGGCTTTCAGCAGGTCCAGGCTGTCCATGCGGATCGCGTCCTCGTGCCAGAAGGTGTTGAAGGGCTCCAGTGCACGGGCAATCCTGCGTGCCATGGGCAGGCGCCACAGGCTGTGGAACTCCACCATGATGTCCATGCGCTCGCCCACCGCCCGGCGGATCTTGCGAAAAGGCTCCAGTGCCGTGTCCAGGTCCTCAGGGCTGATGTACTGGCCGTCGCTCTTTTCCGCGGCCATGTCGAAGGGCCAGATCTTCATGGCTGTGATACCTTCGCCCAGCAGGGACTCCGCCAGTTCGTCGGCCCGGTGCAGGAAGCCCTCCAGGTCCTCATAGGGGCCGGCATTGCGTCCGAGCCCCCAGTTGGCGCTGCTCTGGTTGGTAGTGCTGCGCACGTACTGGTAGCCGGCGCAGGTGTTGTAGATGCGGATCGCGTCGCGGCTCTTGCCTCCCAGGGCTGTGTGCAAGGGCATGTTGGCGGCCTTGCCGAACAGATCCCACAGCGCGATGTCCAGCGCCGAGTTGCCACGCGTCTCCACGCCCGAGCCACGCCAGCCCAGGTAGCCGGTCAGCTCGCGGTTGCGCGCCTCGATGGCCAGCGGGTCCTTGCCCAGCAGCTTCTGCGCGGCCCATTCATGCACATAGGCCTCCACCGCCTGCGCGCCCATGAAGGTCTCGCCCAGGCCGACCAGGCCTTCATCGGTGTGCAAACGCACCCAGATGATGTTGGGGAACTCATCTAGGCGGACGGTTTCGACCTGGATGATTTTCATGCCCATCTCCTACGCGTGAATCAAAAAAAAAGGGCCGCAAGTCCTCGCCTGCGGCCCCCTGGCACCTTGTGCTTACTTGCCGCCGCGCACTTTCTTCAATTCGTCGAACACGACGTTGATGGCGTCGGCACCGATGCTGGCGGTGTGTTTTTCGTACACCGGCTTGACCTTCTCGAACATGCGGCGCTGCTCGGCCGGCGCAATTTCATTGACCTGCATGCCCTTGGTCTTGAGCGCAGCCAGCGCCGTATCGCTCTGGGCCCGGATGGTGGCGCGCTGGGTCTTCTGACCCTCCATGGCAGCCTCGCGCAGTACCGCCTGCTCCTGCGGGTTGAGCTGATCCCACAGCTTCTTGCTGTACAGGATCAGGAAGGGCGTGTAGGCGTGACGGGTGACACTCAGGTACTTCTGCACTTCATAGAACTTGGACGTGTCGATGGTGACGAAGGGGTTTTCCTGGCCGTCTATGGTCTTCGTTTCCAGCGCGGTGAACACCTCGCCGAAGGCCATGGGCACGGCATTGGTTCCCAGGGTCTTGAAGGTGTCCAGGAAGATGTTGTTCTGCATCACCCGCACCTTGACGCCGTCGAAGTCCTCGGCACGGTTCACGGGGCGCTTGCTATTGGTCAGGTTGCGAAAGCCGTTTTCCCAATAGGCCAGATTGACCAGGCCGGCAGCTTCCAGCTTCTGGTTGAAGTACTTGCCGGCGGGACCGTCGAGCACGGCATCGGCCTCCTTCTCGTTGGCGAAGAGGAAGGGCAGATCGAACACACCCAGTTCCTTGACGATGCCCACCAGGGGCGAGCTGGACGTGCACACCATCTCCTGGGTACCGGCGCGCAAGGCCTGGGTGGCAGGCAGGTCGCCGCCGGCCGAGCCGCCCCAGAAGGCGTTGATCTTGATTTTGCCGCCGGTCTTGGCGTCCAGCACCTCCTGCATGCGCTTGACACCGGCTCCCACCGGATGGTCCGCATTCACGCCATTGGTGAACTTGATGGTGCGCTCAGCGAACTGAGCTTGCGCCACGCCCGTCACGGCTAGGGCGGCGATGGCAATGGCCGAGGCCAGGGTTCTGCGCTTGATCATGGTTGTCTCCTTCAGGGTTGTGGGCAGAGCGTCGAGGGAAAAATCATCGCATCCACCACTTCAGTGGCACGAGCACGATGTCGGGGAACAGAACGAGCAGGAACAGCACGGCGAGTTCGGCGATCAGGAAGGGCAGGACGCCCCTGAAAGCTTCGCCCATGGAGATGCGGGCCACACCGCAGACCACGTTGAGCACGGTGCCTACGGGCGGGGTGATCAGGCCGATGGCGTTGTTCATGATGAAGAGAACGCCGAAATAGACCGGGTCGATGCCCGCTGCCAGGACCACCGGCATGAGCACAGGGGTCAGGATCAGCACCGTGGGCGTGAAGTCCAGCGCAGTTCCGACCACAACGATCAGCAACATGATGATCAGCATCAGCAGCATCTGGTTGCCCATGAAGGGGCTCAGCATGCGGGCCACCTCGGCCGGAATGTTGGCCACCGTGATCAACCAGGCACTCACCATGGCCGCAGCCACCAGGAACATGACCACGGCGGTGGTCTTCCCTGCGGCCAGGATCAACTTGTAGAGCGCCGCGACCTCGAGCTCGCGGTAGAAGAACATGCCCACGACGAAGCTGTAGACCGCGGCCACCACGGCCGCCTCGGTGGGCGTGAACACGCCCATCTTCATGCCGCCAATGATGACGATGGGCAGGGCCAGGGCCAGCGAACTCCGGGCGGTGACCTTGAGGCGTTCGAGCACGGGCATGCGCGGCGCGGGCCGCACGTCCTCGCGGCGCGCCACCCACCACCAGGTCATGCCGATAGCCACACCCATCAGAATGCCGGGCACGATGCCAGCCAGGAACAGCTTGGTGATGGACACATTGCCCGCAACACCGAAGATGATGAATCCGATGGAAGGCGGGATGACCGGCGCGATGATGCCACCGGCTGAAATCAGGCCGGCAGAGCGGCCGACATCGTAGCCGGCAGCACGCATCATGGGAATGAGCAGGGCCGCCAGCGCCGCCGTGTCGGCGATGGCGGAACCCGACAGCGAGGCCATGATGATGGCGGCGATCACCGCCACATAACCCAGCCCCCCGCGAAAGTGCCCGACCCAGGCCATCGCGAAGTCGACGATGCGCCGGCTCAAGCCCCCGGCATTCATGAACTCGCCAGCCAGCAGGAAAAAGGGCACGGCCAACAGCGGGAAGTTGTCCGCCCCCTCGACAAAGCGCTGCGCCAGGATCTGGCTGTCGAAGGTCACCAGGGTGGTGGTGGCCGCCAGAAAGCCCATCAGCGTGATGCCGCAGACAAGCAGCGCATAGGCAATGGGCATGCCGGTGGCCATGGCGCCCAGCAAGCTCAGGATGAAGACGGCGACGGTCATCTGGCGGCGCCTCCGGTGGAGCCTGAAACATCACGGATCTGCTGACGCACATCGGCCAGGCCCTCGGCTTCCTGCACCTGCACCAGTTCATCCTCGCGCAGTCGCCCCGAAAGCAGGCGCGCAAGCACCCGCAGGTTGATCAGGGCCATGACCACGCTGACGACATAGCCGATGCCGAAGATCCAGATCATGGAAATGCCCAGCACCGGCGAGAAGTTGGTGGCCTGCAGTTCATGCATCTTCCAGGTGCCCAGGAAAAACAGGCCATTGCAGAACAGCATCAGGCTTTCGCTGATGAACAGGCTGATTTTCTTTCCTGCCAGCGGGAGGTGCTTCACCAGGGTGTCCACACCCAGGTGGCCACCTTCGCGCATCGCGATCATCGCTCCCAGATAAGTGAGCCAGATGAAGCAGTAGCGCGAGAGTTCGTCCGAGACGTCGATGCCCGAGTTGAAGCCATAGCGCAGCACCACGTTGCCGAACACCATGACCACCATGGCCACCATGCAGACCACCACCAGGAACTCCAGCAGGCGGTAGAAAAGGTCGATGATCTTGCGCATGACGTGAAGGATCTTGTTGCGGGACGGATCAGGCGGCCTTCAGCACGGTGGCACGGATATCGAGCCGGGGCAGTCGCCGGCGCGAGGCCAGGATCTGCTCGATATCCTCGTGCGCGCCGTCGATCAGTACCAGGATGGCGCGCTCCGCACGGGCTGGCTTGCGGGCAATCACGGCATCGAGCACGGCGCGGTGCAGGGGCAGGGAGTCCCGGGGGCCGTTCTTCTTGATGGTCGACAACTCGAAGCTGGTGCGCAGCAACGCGCCGAAAGCCCGGCTCATCTGGATCAGCATGCGGTTTCGGCAGGAACGCAGCAGCCCCAGGTGAAAGCGCACATCATGGGTGACGTAGTCGCCGCCACCAGCGACCGCC
This sequence comes from Hylemonella sp., assembly GCA_040376915.1. Classification (GTDB taxonomy): domain Bacteria; phylum Pseudomonadota; class Gammaproteobacteria; order Burkholderiales; family Burkholderiaceae_C; genus Hylemonella. The sequence continues at coordinate 2,230 of JBEIPS010000053.1, read as the reverse complement.
CGGGCCATGCCGGCATAGGCCTCCTCGACGAATGCGATGTCCTCCGCGGTTGCGCGCTGCGCGGCCAGACGCATGGCGGTGGGCTCCACCACGCGGCGCAGATCCATCAGGTCGCGCAGGAACTCGGGCGTCAGGCCGGCCTGGGCCTGCCAGGCGATGACATCCGGGTCAAACCAGTTCCACTGCTCTTCGGGCAGCACGCGGGTGCCCACCTTGGGCCCGGTGCTCAACAGTCCCTTGGCAATGAGCGACTTCACCGACTCGCGCACCACCGTGCGGCTGACGCCGAGTTCCGCACAAAGGGCAGGCTCGGGCGGGATGGTGTCGCCGACGACATAGCGCCCGGCGACGATGGCCGAGCCCAGGTAATCCACGGTGTTGCCGTGGACATTCTTGATCATGGTTTTTACTGAGGTCACACTTCAATCGTATGACCATAATACGAATACAAATTCAGGATTTACCCTATGAGCCAGACACCACCGCGCAAAAAGCCCGAGCAACTCCGCAGCCAGCAATGGTTCGGCCGCCAGGACCGTGACGGCTTTGCCTACCGCAGCTGGGTCAAGGGCAAGGGCGTGCCGCACGACCAGTTCGATGGCCGGCCGGTCATCGGTATCTGCAACACCTTCAGCGAGCTGACACCCTGCAATTCGCACTTCCGCACCCTGGCCGAGCAGGTCAAGATCGGCGTCTACGAGGCGGGTGGCTTCCCGCTCGAATTTCCGGTGATGTCGCTGGGCGAGACCTTGTTGCGTCCAACCGCCATGCTCTACCGCAACCTGGCCAGCATGGACGTGGAGGAAAGCATCCGCGGCAACCCGATCGATGGCGTGGTGCTGCTGATGGGCTGTGACAAGACCACGCCCTCCTTGCTGATGGGCGCCTCCAGCGTGAACCTGCCTACCATTGGTGTCTCCGGCGGCCCCATGCTCAATGGCAAGTGGCGCGGGCAGGAACTGGGCTCGGGCACCGGCGTGTGGAGCATGAGCGAGCAGGTGCGTGCCGGCACCCTCAAGCTGGCGGATTTCTTCGAGGCCGAAAGTTGCATGCATCGCAGCCACGGCCATTGCATGACCATGGGCACCGCATCCACCATGGCCAGCATGGTCGAAGCCCTGGGCATCGGCCTGCCGGGCAACGCGGCCTACCCCGCCGCGGACGGCCGGCGCAATGTGCTGGCGCGCAGCGCGGGCCGGCGCATCGTCGAGATGGTGCACACCGACCAGACCATCGGCAAGGTGCTGACGCGCGAGGCTTTCGAAAACGCGATCAAGACACTGGCCGCCATCGGCGGCTCGACCAATGCCGTCATCCACCTGATCGCCATCGCCGGGCGGCTGGGACTCAAGCTCACGGTCGACGATTTCGACCGCCTGGCCAGCGAACTGCCCTGCCTGGTGAACCTGCAGCCCTCAGGCCAGCATCTGATGGAAGACTTCTGTTACGCCGGCGGCCTGCCCGTGGTGATGAGGGAGATCCTGCACCTGCTGCACAAGGACATCGTCACGGCCAACGGCAAGACCGTGGCCGAGAACGTGGGCGATGCGCAGAACTACGACCCGCGCGTCATCAAGACCTTCAAGGAGCCGTTCAAGGACAAGGCCGGCATCGCCGTGCTGCGGGGCAATCTGGCGCCCCGCGGCGCCGTCATCAAGCCCAGCGCGGCCACGCCCGCGCTGATGGTGCACAGGGGCCGCGCCGTGGTCTTCGAGAACAGTGACGACTTTCACAAGCGCATCGACGACGAGAACCTGGACGTGGACGAGAGCTGCATCCTGGTGCTCAAGAATTGCGGCCCCAAGGGCTACCCCGGCATGGCCGAGGTGGGCAATATGCCCCTGCCGCCCAAGGTGTTGAGAAAAGGCATCACCGACATGGTCCGCATCAGCGACGCGCGCATGAGCGGCACAGCCTACGGTACCGTGGTGCTGCACACCGCGCCCGAGGCCGCCGCCGGCGGACCGCTCGCCGTGGTGCAGAACGGCGACATGATAGAACTCAACGTGCCCGAACGCCGCCTGCAGCTGCTGATCAGTGACGACGAGCTCAAGGCCCGCCTGGCCCGGTGGCAGGCCCCCGAGCCGCCGCTGAAATCCGGCTACTGGAAACTTTATGTGGACCACGTGCTGCAGGCTGACGAGGGTGCCGACCTGGATTTCCTGGTCGGCCAACGCGGGGCCTTTGTGCCCAAGGACAACCATTGAAACGCCACACGTTTTTATGGTTG
>JBEIPS010000116.1:0-5825 GCA_040376915.1 Hylemonella sp. | reverse complement strand
TTCCCTGCGCTACTCGCCTCCTCATAACGGCGGTGGGGACCGGGAACCATTCCAAAGAAACAAGGACGCGCCCTGGCGCGTCCTGGTGAGGTTCGGCTGTTCTGTCGTTGGCTGTTGGCTCCCCTATGCCGTGTGGCAGGGCTGAGCAGCGCAGCAGCGGGCGGATCAGGGCGGGCGTTGTTTGAGCGCAGCGAGTTTAGCCCGACCCCGCCCGATGCGAGCAGCGCAAGGAACCGCGCAGCGGCCCTGACTTCGGCTCGCCTTTCTTTTGGGTACTTTGCTTTGGCGAAGCAAAGAAAAGTACCTCGCCCGCCGGGGCGAGACCCGGCTTGCAGCGAAGACCAACCCTACACAAAAACAGAAAACCAAGGCTCTTTACAATCAAGCCCATCCCCAAAAGAGACAAGAACATGGCCCTCTACGAACTCGACGGTAAAGCACCAGTGTTGGGCAAAAACGCCTACGTCGCCGACAGCGCCCAGGTCATCGGCAAGGTGACCCTGGAAGAAAACGCCAGCGTCTGGTTCGGCACCATCATCCGCGGTGACAGCGAACACATCCACATCGGCCGCAACAGCAATGTCCAGGACGCCAGCGTGCTGCATGCCGACGAGGGCGTGCCGCTGGTCCTGGGCGAGAACGTGTCGGTGGGCCACCAGGTCATGCTGCATGGCTGCACCGTGGGCGACGGTTCGCTGATCGGCATCGGGGCCATCGTGCTCAACCACGCCAGGATCGGCAAGAACTGCCTGGTCGGTGCCGGCGCGCTGGTGACCGAGGGCAAGGAGTTTCCGGATGGCTCCATGATCCTGGGCAGCCCGGCCAAGGTCGTCAAGCAGCTGACACCCGAGCAGATTGCCGGCCTGCAACGCATTGCACAACACTACATAGCCAATGCCGAGCGTTTCCGCAAGGGCTTGAAGAAAATCGGCTGAGCCCTATGTGCTGGTATGTCTGAACTCCACAAATTCCTCTTCGAAGGCTTGCCGGTACGCGGCATGCTCGTGCGCCTGACCGATGCATGGACCGAGATCCTGAAGCGCCGTGCGCAGAGCAATACCGGCGCCTATGCGCCGCCGGTACAAGCCCTGCTGGGCGAGATGGTTGCAGCCGGCGCGCTGATGCAATCCAACATCAAGTTCCATGGTGCGCTGATCCTGCAGGTCTATGGTGACGGGCCGGTCAAGCTGGCCGTGGCTGAGGTGCAGTCCGACCTGAGCCTGCGCGCCACTGCCACCGTGCAGAGCGCTGTGCCCGATGACGCCGACCTGACTGCCATGCTCAATGTGCAGGGCCTGGGCCGCTGTGCCGTCACGCTGGACCCCAAGGACCGCCTGCCGGGCCAGCAGCCCTACCAGGGTGTGGTGCCGCTGACGGATACCAAGGACCAGCCCATGCAGAACCTGGCGCAGGCTTTGCAGCTGTATATGCGCCAGAGCGAGCAGCTGGAGACCACGCTGGTGCTGGCGGCTGACGACAAGGTGGCGGCCGGCCTGCTGATCCAGCGCCTGCCCATCGAGGGCGCGGGCAATATCGAAGGGCAGGGCGGCCAGAGCGCGGAAGAGCAGCACGAGCACTACAACCGCATCGCCACGCTGGCTTCCAGCCTGAAGCGCGAAGAGCTGCTGACGCTTGACGTGGAGACCATCCTGCGCCGCCTGTTCTGGGAGGAGAAGCTGCAGCGTTTCATGCCGCACGCCGGCGAGACGGCGCCGCGATTTGCCTGCACCTGCAATCGCGAGCGCGTTGGCCGCATGATCCAGGGCCTGGGCGAGACCGAGGCGAAGGATATCCTGGCCGAGCGTGGCGCCATCATGGTCGGTTGCGAGTTCTGCGGTGCCAACTACCGATTCGACGCCATCGACGCGGCGCAGCTCTTCACGACGTCGGGCGCGCAGCCGCCTTCGAGTTCATCAATCCAGTAAAGAGCCTGAACTCGCAGTCCGGGTCAGCACAGCGTTCGCAGGGCCCGGTCCAGCGGGGTGGCGGGCCGTCTTGCGGTTCGATGAGGCGCAGCGCGGCGCGTGCCCGCTGCGCTCCCTGGCCGTAGACCACGCCATAGTCCACACCGGCATCTGCCAATTGCGCACGCAGCCGGGCATCCGCGTCATATTGAGCGGCTGAGTCAGGGGGCAGATCCAGACCCATGAGCAGAACCCGGTCGAAGGTGCCGGGTTTCAGTGATTCAAGGGAGGGGGCGTCGCTGACCTGCAGCCCTGGCAGGTGCAGGGCCAGCGCCTGGGCCAGCTGGGTCTTGCCGGTCGTGGGCGCTCCGACGACGGCGATGTTCATCACGGGACTATTTGGCGACCTGGACGTAGATCTCGTTGGGCTTGACCATGCCCAGTTCCAGCCGCGCCTTTTCCTCGACCATGGCCAGGCCTTCCTTGAGGTCCTGCACCTCGGCGGCCAGCCGGTCGTTGACCTGCTGGGCCTGGGCGTTCTTCTGTTTTTGCGTCTCGAGTTCGGTCGCCAGGCTGGTCACCTTGGGCACGCTGCCCCGGCCGAACCACAGCTGCGCGTGCAAAACCACGAGCAGTGCGAGCAGGATGGCCGGGACGAAGCGTGTACCCATGTTGCTACATCCTCAGTAAATCAGAGGGGACCCCGAATGACCGGGGGACACCGCAGAACCGGCTTTGCCGGGCTGCTGGTGTCGCCCCCTTGAGGGGCTGAGGGCTGCGGCTTCGAGCCTGCCTGCGCAGGCTTGGACAGACCGAAGAGCCACGGCCTTTGGCCGTGAGCACAGGGCGCGTAGCGACTCGGGGGTGTTTCACTTCAAGTTGTAGAAGGCCGAGCGACCGGGGTAGACGGCGACTTCGCCCAGGTCTTCCTCGATGCGCAGCAGCTGGTTGTACTTGGCCATGCGGTCCGAGCGGCTCAGCGAGCCGGTCTTGATCTGGCCGGCGTTGGTGCCCACCGCGATGTCGGCAATGGTGCTGTCCTCGGTCTCGCCCGAGCGGTGGCTGATCACGGCGGTGTAGCCGGCGCGCTTGGCCATCTCGATGGCGGCGAAGGTTTCGGTGAGCGTGCCGATCTGGTTGATCTTGATCAGGATGGAATTGGCAATGTTCTTGTCGATGCCTTCCTTCAGGATCTTGGTGTTGGTGACGAAGAGGTCGTCGCCGACAATCTGCACCTTCTTGCCCAGGCGCTCGGTCAGGATTTTCCAGCCGTCCCAGTCGCCTTCGGCCATGCCGTCCTCGATGCTGATGATGGGGTACTTGTCGCACCAGGTGGCCAGCATGTCGGTCCACTCGGTGGCGGACAGCACCAGGCCTTCGCCTTCGAGGTGGTACTTGCCGTCCTTGTAGAACTCGCTGGCGGCGCAGTCCAGGCCCAGGGCGATCTGTTCACCAGCCACGTAGCCGGCCTGGGCTATGGCTTCCAGGATGAGCTGGATGGCAGCCTCATGGTTGGCCACGCTGGGAGCGAAACCGCCTTCGTCACCGACGGAAGTGGGCATGCCCTTGTCGTGCAGGATCTTCTTGAGCGCGTGGAAGACCTCGGCGCCGTAACGCAGTGCTTCGCGGAAGCTGGGCGCGCCGATGGGCAGCAGCATGAACTCCTGCAGGTCCAGGTTGTTGTTGGCGTGCGCGCCGCCGTTGATGACGTTCATCATGGGCACGGGCATCTGCACGGCGCTCATGCCGCCGAAATAGCGGTACAGGGGCAGGCCGGCTTCTTCGGCCGCGGCGCGGGCCACGGCCATGGAAACGGCCAGCATGGCGTTGGCACCCAGGCGGCTCTTGTTCTCGGTGCCGTCCAGGTCGATCAGGGTCTTGTCCAGGAAGGCCTGCTCGGAGGCGTCCAGGCCCAGCACGGCCTCAGAGATCTCGGTGTTGATGTGTTCGACGGCTTTCAGCACGCCCTTGCCCAGGTAACGGCTCTTGTCACCGTCGCGCAGCTCGATGGCCTCGCGCGAACCGGTGGAAGCGCCCGAGGGAACGGCGGCGCGGCCCATGGTGCCGGACTCCAGCAGGACGTCGCATTCGACGGTGGGGTTGCCTCGGCTGTCCAGGACTTCGCGGCCAACGATATCAACAATAGCGCTCATGCTTACCTTTCGATTGGGAGATTGCAGTTTTGGTGTTCAGGCGATGGGGGCGGCCACGCCCTCCACCAGGATCATGTTGAAGAATTGTGTGGCGCCGGCGCGCTTGGCCCGGGCCGCCTTGTACATCTCGCCGTCGTAGAAGGCCTTGGCCTTTTCGAAACTGGGAAAACGCAGCATGGCCACGCGGGCCGGTTGCCACTGGCCTTCCATCACCTCGAAACGGCCGCCGCGCACGAGGTATTCGCCGCCGGCGGCTTTCACTGCGGCGGGCGCCTCGGCCATGTACTGCTTGTACTGCTCCATGTCGGTGATCTGCATGTCGACAATGATGTAGGCAGCGGTCATGGTGCTTGGGGGTGATCTAGTGCGGTTTCAGTTGAAACTGTTTTCCAGGAAGCCGTTTTTCTTGCTCACCTGGTCCAGCGCGACCAGGGTCTCCAGCAGGGCTTTCATGTGCTTGAGCGGTACGGCATTGGGGCCGTCGGACCAGGCCTGGTCGGGGTTGGGGTGGGTTTCCATGAAGAAGCCTGCGACACCCACGGCCGCCCCGGCGCGGGCCAGCACGGGCACCATCTCGCGTGCGCCACCGCTGCTGGTGCCCTGGCCACCGGGCTTCTGCACGGAGTGGGTCACGTCAAACACCACGGGCGCGCCTGACTTGCGCATTTCGGCCAGGCTGGTCATGTCGGCCACGAGGTTGTTGTAACCAAAGCTGACGCCGCGCTCGCAGGCCAGGAAGCGATCCGGGTCCAGGCCTGCTTCAACGGCGGCCGCGCGGGCCTTGTCGATCACGTTCTTCATGTCCCAGGGCGCGAGAAACTGGCCCTTCTTGATGTTCACCGGCTTGCCCGACTTGGCCACGGCGTGGATGAAGTCGGTCTGACGGCACAGGAAAGCCGGGGTCTGAAGCACGTCGACCACGCTGGCGACTTCGGCCACCTGCGACTCGTCGTGCACGTCGGTGAGGACGGGCAGGCCGGTCTGGCGGCGCACTTCGTCCAGGATCTTCAGGCCGGCTTCCAGGCCCATGCCGCGCTTGGTTGTGCCCGAAGAACGGTTGGCCTTGTCGAACGAGCCCTTGTAGATCAGTGGGATGCCCAGCGAGGTGCAGGCTTCCTTGAGCTGGCCCGCCACGTCGATGGACATCTGCAGCCCTTCGATGGAACAGGTGCCGGCGATCAGGAAAAAGCGCTGGTCGAGACCGACGTCGAAGCCGCAGAGTTTCATGGTCTTTGCTCCGGCCTCAGGCCACGACCTTCAGGCTCTTCTTGCCGGCGCCCTGGTGCTCCAGTGCCGCCTTGACGAAGGCGTTGAACAGCGGGTGGCCGTCCCAGGGGGTGGACTTGAACTCGGGGTGGAACTGCACGCCGACGAACCAGGGGTGGACGTTTTGCGGCAGCTCGACGATTTCGGTCAGCTGCTCGCGCTGCGTCAGGGCCGAGATCACCAGGCCGGACTTGCGCAGCGTGTCCAGGTAGTTGACGTTGGCCTCATAACGGTGGCGGTGGCGCTCGGTGACCACGTCGCCGTAGATCTTGCTGGCCAGCGTGCCCTTGGCCACGTCGGAGCTTTGCGCGCCCAGGCGCATGGTGCCGCCCAGGTCGGAATTGGCGTCGCGCGTCTTGATGCTGCCGTCGGCGTCCTTCCATTCGGTGATCAGGGCGATCACGGGGTGCTGGCAGTGGGGCTCGAATTCGGTGCTGTTGGCGTCCTTGAGGCCGGCCACGTGGCGGGCGAACTCGATGGTCGCGACCTGCATGCCCAGGCA
>JBEIPS010000061.1:0-12247 GCA_040376915.1 Hylemonella sp. | reverse complement strand
CCCAAGGCCCTGGTCGACGTCTTTCTCGACGACCCGGCCAAATTGGGCGCAGCCCTGTACTGGGTGCGCAGCCTGGTCAACCCGCTGACCGAAGCTCCCTACAGCATGTTCCACGAGGACATGAGCATCATCGTGCTGCTGCACGGCACGGAGATCGTGACTTTGGCGAAGAAGAACCAGGAACGCTACCAGGAGGTGGTGCAGCGCATGCGCTACTACGCTGACATGGGCGTGAAGTTCAAGGTCTGCGGCCTCGCCCTGCAGGACTACGGCTATGCCGCCGCCGACATGCAGGACTTCGTCGAGGTCACACCCTCGGCCATCACCGAGCTGATGCACTGGCAGAACCAGGGTTATGCGCTGATTCCGGCCGTGGTGCAGGACAAGAAGTTTTCCATCGAGCAGATCCGTTGATGACGAGCATACGAAAACGGGCCCCGCAGGGCCCGTTCTGATTGTTGCCGCACTATCTTACAGCGCCGCGTAGCCCGGGTTGGGCAGCACGCCTTCAACCTTGGGCATGTTCAGCTTGCGCGCACTGACCTTGCCGCCGTGCGCCTTCAGCCAGGTCTCGACCACGTCCCAAACCAGCTTGTTGCCCGCACTCTTCGCCTCTTCGGCTACCGGGGCCCAACCAGCCACCATGTAGCTCTTGTCAGCTTCGATCAGTTTGCCGTTGAGGCGCATGTTGTCGATACGCTTGCCCATGCCGGCCAGCGGATTGCAGCTGTACTGCAGGCCACCCACGCGCACCATGTCGCCGCCCTGCTGATAGTAGGGGTCGGGATTGAAGAGGTTGTCGCACACGTCTTCCAGCACCGTCTTGATGGTGGCGCCCTTCATTTCCGTGAGGGTGGCGTAGGAATAGGTGGTGGCCGTCATGTCCATGAGCCACTCGCGCGTGATGGCCTGGCCCTGCAAGAGACTGGTGCCCCAGCGGAAGCCCGGCGAGAAGGCGATGTCAGCACCCTGCACGTCGATCAGCGCGTCCAGCAGCAGCTGGTCACCGGTGCCGTTGAAGTTGCCGCGGCGGTACAGCGTGCCTTCGGTCACGGCCAGCACCTCGTTCAGCTTGCTCTCATAGGGCGCGCGGACTTTCGTGATCAGCGCATCCATCTCCTTGTCAGCGGGCAGCATGTTGGCAAAGATGGGCAACAGCTTGTAGCGGAAGTCGCTGACCTTCTTGTCCTTGACCTCGAAGTCCAGCACGCCCAGGAACTTGCCGTTGGAGCCCGCGTTGGTGACGATGGTCTGGCCGCCCTTGTTGCTCACGATGCTGGCCACGGGCATGCCGTCGTGCGTGTGGCCGCCCAGGATGGCGTCGATGCCACTGACGCGGCTCGCCATCTTGAGGTCCACATCCATGCCGTTGTGCGAAAGCACGACCACGACCTGGGCCCCCTTGGCGCGCGCCTCGTCAACCACCTTCTGCATGCTCTCGTCCTGGATGCCGAAAGACCAGTCGGCCACCATGTAGCGGGGGTTGGCGATGGGGGTGTAGGGGAAGGCCTGACCGATGATGGCGCAGGGTACGCCATTCATCTCGCGGATCACATAGGGCTTGAAGACGGGATCGCCGAAGTCGGTTGTCGTGACGTTCTGCGCCACAAAGTCCACCTTGCCGGCGAAGTCCTTCTCGACGATCTCCTTGACGCGCTCCATGCCGTAGGTGAACTCCCAGTGGCCGGTCATCACGTCCACGCCCAGCAGCTTGCAGGCATCGACCATGTCCTGGGCATTCGTCCACAGCGAGGTGGCCGAACCCTGCCAGGTGTCGCCGCCATCGAGCAGCAGCGAACCAGGGCGGCTGGCCCGCAGACGCTTGACCAGGGTGGCCAGATGGGCGAAGCCACCGACCTTGCCGTAGCGACGCGCGGCTTTCTCGAAATCGAGGTACGTCAGCGCGTGGGCCTGGGCCGTTCCGGGGCGCACCTTGGCCACCTTCAGCAGGTGCTCACCGACCAGGTGGGGCAACCGGCCCTTCATGCTGCCTATGCCGAGGTTCACATTCGGTTCACGGAAATGGATGGGCTTGAGCTGCGCGTGACAGTCGGTCATGTGCAGGAAGGAAACCGAGCCGAACTTCGGGATGTCGTACAGGCCTTGCGCCGCTGTGGCCGCATCGGCTTCGGCATAAGCGCCCAGGCCCATGCCGGCCATGCTGCCCGCGCCCAGCACCTGCATGAATTCACGTTTGGAGAGATTCATAATTCAGTCTTCACTGATATGTGGAAGAAAAAAAGGCCCGGGACGTGCCCGGGCCCATCGTAGAGGTCTATTGGTTGACGGGCGACTTGGGGTCGAGCAGCAGGGCCATGATGTGCTTCATCTGCGTCTCGGTCAGGATGCCCTTGTGACCTGCGCGCGGCATCTGTGAGCAGGCGTTGTAGGCACGTGCGTTGTAGATCTTGCCCCAGGTGTACTGGATGATGGCGGCCGACTCGGGTGCGTACAGCTCCTTCACGCCGCGGATCTTGCCGTAGTTGTACAGGCTCGGGCCCAGCGTGCCGAAAGAAATTTCCTGCTTGCTGACCTGGTGGCAGTTGTAGCAGTTGCCGCCGTTCTCGCTGCCGGCCGCGTCGGTCCAGGTCATGCCGCGGCCGCTCTGGGCTATCTTCTCGCCTTCCTTCCAGTCACCGATGTACTGGCCACCGGCGGGCCACTTGATGGTCGCCATGTTGGTGGCCTCGATGGCCTTGGCCGTCGCGTCGTCCAGCGGCTTGCCAGCCACATCGGCCTTCATGCACTCGCGATTGGCGTCGTCGAGCACCAGGCGGTCCATCTTGGCCTGGCCCTGGTCGCGGAACGAAGCCTGCATGATGTCGGCGGTCTTCTTGTCGAGCTCGGCGCTGCCGGGCAGGCTGGCACAGCCTGCCACCAGGGCAGCGACCACGACCGCGGCAGCCACGGCGATGTATTGCGTCTGTTTTTTCATGCTTGTGTCTCCAACTCAGCGCTTGATGGCCGGCGCGATGTTCTCGGCGCCCTTGGCATTCACACCCATATAGGTGCCCAGGGCCACGGTGGCCTCGCTACCGAAGAGCGGGGCCGGGAAACGCTGCTGGCGATAGCAGTCGTTCAGGCGCAGCTGCATGCTCCACATCTGGCCGTTGGACACGCGGTAGGCAGGCCAGGCGGCAAAACCGATGCCGTCACCAGGATTCTTGCTCAGATTGGGCAGATCCTGCAGACGGATGCGCTTGTTGTCCTCACCGTGGCAGGAAGCGCAGGAAAAATCGTGCGAACCGCCGCGCATGTAGAAGATGCGCTTGCCGACCTCGTACATGACCTTTTCCTGCTCATGCCCCTGGGGCAGGTTGAACTTCAGGCCGCGCGATTCGGCAGCGACCCAGGTCGCCAGCGCGGTCACATTGGCCATCTCGCCGCGGCCGAAAGCCGTCTTGGCTATCTCGGCACCGTTGAAGCCCTGCAGCGTCTCCATGCAGCTCACGAGGCGCGACTCCAGGTCCTGCACCTTGTTGGTGTCGGCGAAGTAACGCGGCAGCTCGACGAAGGCACCCTTGACCACGCCCGGGCCCTTGCCCAGATCGCATCTTTCAAGCGAAACGTTTTTCGGGCCGCGTTTCTGTTTCCAGAGGCCTTCACCCTTGGCTTCAAAAAGGTCAGCGGGATTGCCGTCGGCCAGCATGGCACGGTATTCGGCAATGCCGTCGGTCGCGGATTTCTGTGCCAGCGCCGATCCGCAGATCGTCAGGCAGGTGGCCCCCAGGGCCAGGATCCAACGTTTCATGTGTGTCACCTCGTCGGTTTGTTCTACAAGCAAAAAATGGAGAAGGGGTCCAAGCCCTTCTCCATCGGTCCCACCGGGAGATCAGGACACCGTCGCTTCGTCGGTGCGGCTGTCGCCCTTGTTGTCCTTCCAGCTCACTGCAATCTTGTCACCCGCCTTGGCACCCTTGACAACGAACTGCATGAACGGGTTCTTGGAGACGGCCGGGCCCCACTCGGCGGTCATCACGACCTTGCCGTTGAGGGAGGCGCTGACTTCATTGATGAACCAGGCCGGAACCACCTTGCCAGCCGAGTCCTTGCGTTGACCGGATTCCATTTCGTGGCTCATGAGTACGCGCACGGTGGCTTTGTCGCCAGCGGCTTGCGCGCGGATGCGCATCGGATCTGCCATTTTGATACTCCTAAATCTGTGTTGAATCGATGAGGGCTATTGGCACTCGATCAGCCGCCGCAGCCGCCCAGTGTCACCTTGACTTCCTTCTTCGCAAAGAAGGCCTTGCCGTCGTTCATGATGGCCACGGCATACACGTCCGAAGACTGGCCCATCTTGGCGCGCGTGGCGAAGTTGGGTTCGACTGCATCGCTGACGTTGAACATGGCCACCAAGGCGGAGGGGTTCTTCTCCACCAGGATCAGCAGGCGCTTCACACCTGACAGCGTGGTACCCGCAGTCAACGGCACCACGGCACCGTTTTCGGCGATGTCCGGCCCGCCGATGGTCACGTCCTTGCTTTCCACCGGAGCACCGGCACCCAGAGCCTTGGTCACGTCGGCCACGCTCTTGGCGTCAAAGGCAACCTTCTCGTAAGCCGCAGCTTGCTGCGGAATCATGCCGGCGGAGGCCAGCAGGCCCGCCACCACGGCGCTTTGTTTCAGTGTCTCGCGACGAGTTTGCATGTGATGCTCCTTGAATAAGTCCATGCTAATAAAAAAATCTACCCGACCCTATTGGTACTTGTACTTAAAACTCTATTTTCCCGCACCTGCAGCCAGCCAGGTACCCAGAGTCTTTGCTTCGCTGTCACTCAGTGTCTGTGCCGGCATCGGAATGGGGCCCCAGACGCCCGAGCCGCCACTCTTGATCTTGCCGGCGAGGTAATCCGCCTTGCCAGCGTGTTTTCTGGCGATTTCTGCAAAGCTCGGACCGACCAGCTTCTTGTCCATGGCGTGACAGGCCGTGCAGCTGTACTTGGACAGCAAAGCCTGGGCCGCCTTGTTGTCGCCACCCGTAGCGGCAGGAGCAGCTTCAGCCTTCGGCTTGGCGGCGGGCACCGGCTTGGCCGTCGCAGACGCCGTTACTGGCGCCGCCTGACCCGCCTTGCGCTCGGGCTGCGTGGTATCGGCCCCGTGCTGTGCACCCACCAGGCGGTTCTGCTCGGCGAGGTTGCCGTGGGCATTGCGAGCGTAGTCCGGCAGGAAAGAGGCGACCTTGGGTTCCGGCACACAGTCCTTCATGCAAGCCACGTTGCCGGTATCGGCCTTCTTGACCTTGCTGAACTCCGGGCCCGGCCACATGGCGTGCTCGGTTGTCATGCCGTTGCGGTTGGGCATGCGTCCCTGCACTTCGCGGATGTTCTGGTCAGAGAGCACGAAGTTGTCGGGCACGATACCGCCAAGGTTCAGCAGGAAGGCCGTCACGGCATAGACCTCGTCGGTCTTCAGCGACTTCGGGGCATTCCAGGGCATGGCACGGTTGATGTAGTCCCACAGCGTGGACACCGTGGGCACCTTCATCAGGGTGGTACGACCCGGGAAAGAAGAGTCGGTCAGCTTGGCGACGCGTCCCGTCTTGATGTCCTCGGCCGTGGTGCCGCCCACCAGTGGGCTGAACACCTCGCCGGATTCGCCGAAGATGCCGTGACAGTGGGCGCATTTGCCTTCCCAGACGTCCTGGCCCTTGGCCACGCTGCCGGAACCGGCGGGCAAGCCCTTGAAGTCGGGGCGCACGTCGATGTCCCAGGCGGCCACTTCCTTGGGCGTGGCGTTGCGGCCCACACCCGGGTATTGGGTCGACTGGGCAGCTGCGACGCCGGCCACCGCCAGGAGGGCGGCCGTCAGAACTGCATTACGAAACCTGGACATTTTTCACCTCGCCGCTTTCCTGCACCAGCCACGACTGGATGGCGTTGTTGTGGTAGATCGAACGCGTACCGCGCACGGCGCGCAGCTGTTTGTAGGTGGGCTGGACATAGCCCGTCTCGTCGGTCGCACGGCTCTGGATGATGGCCGGCTTGCCGTCCCACACCCAGTCGATGTTGAAGCGCGTCAGCGCCTTGGACAGCACCGGGTTTTCCAGGCGCGCACGGCGCCAGTTGCGACCACCATCGACCGACACGTCCACATGCTTGACCTTGCCGCGGCCCGACCAGGCCAGGCCGGAGACGTTGTAGAAACCCTTGTCCAGCAGCACCTGGCCGCCAGAGGGCGTGGTCACCACGCTCTTGCATTCCTGGATGCTGGTGTACTGGCGATGCAGGCCGCCGGGCTGCAGGTCGATGTAGTGCACCGCCTCATCCTTGGCGGCGTAAGGCATGTCGCCCACTTCGATGCGGCGCAGGTACTTGACCCAGCTCACCCCCTGTACACCCGGCACCACCAGTCGCAGCGGATAGCCCTGCTCGGGGCGCAGCATCTCGCCGTTCTGGCCGTAGGCCACGATCACCTCACCCGAGGTGATCAGTTCCATGGGAATGGTGCGGGTCATGGACGAACCGTCGGCGCCTTCGGCCAGCACGAACTTGCCCTTCTTCAGGTCGGCCCCGGCGAGCTCCAGCAGGGTGATCAGCGGCACGCCGGTGAACTCGCTGCATGACACCATGCCGTGCGTGTACTGCACGGTAGGCACGGCCACGTTGCCCCATTCGACGGCCGTGTTCGCACCGCACTCGATGAAGTGGAAACGCGAGACCGCCGGCAGACGCATGATTTCGTCCATGGTGAAGACCTTGGCGGCCTTGACCATGCCATTGACCATCAGGCGATGCTTGGACGGATCGATGTCCCACCAGCCCTGGTGATGACGCTCGAAGTGCAGACCACTGGGCGTAACGATGCCGAACAGCGACTGCAAGGGGGCGAAAGACACCGATGCCTGTGTGGTCTGGGTCAGGCCCGGGCTCTGACGGCGCTGCACATTGGTCTCGAACCGGGAGGGCTTGCCGTAGCCTTCATTGGCGGCCACGCCCTGCCCCAGGCCGGTGCTGTGCTCGGGGAGGTTCAGGATGTTGGGGTCGCCACCCTCGACCGGCACCGGATTGCCCTGAGCCAGCGCAACGCTGCCAGCGGCCCCCGCGGCGGCGGCGGCGAACGCGTTACGGATGAAATTGCGCCGGCCCTGCTTGGCCTCGGCAATGACGGTCTTGATACCGTCCTGGTTCAGAAAATTCTCGGGCGCCTTGCGGATCCTGCCCGAACTCAAGTTGTCCTGCATCACACACTCCTAGCTATCGTTGCCATCTGCTGGCGATATATCTGTCTGCGCGCGCTCAGCTTGCATGAGCCTCACGCCCCTCTGTTCCATCCGCGCCAACCTGTGCGCACACTGCCTTGCAGACCCGCACCACCGTTTCGTCGGCAATCCGGTAGTACATCTGCGCACCATCGCGCCGCTTGTCCACCACGCCCGCCCGGTACAGCACATTGAGCTGCTGCGACATATTGGGCTGAGACACCACGATCTCCTGCAGCAGCTGCGTCACGTTCTTCTCGCTCCCGCACAGGGCGCTGATGATGCGCAGCCGCAGCGGCGTGGACAGCACCCCGAACAATTCGGCGGCTGCCTCGTAACCATCGATTGTCGCTTCCGGTTGCGTTTCGCCGCTCATTCGATATATCTAAATATTCACATGTGCGAATATATAAGCTTCATAACAAATACCGTTAAGGGTTTACGCGTATCCCGACTAAACCCCTGGGGGTTTATATCTCACTTTATGAAACGGTAGTGGTCCCGGTTCAGCACAGCGGCAACGGCCGTGACCTCCTCGGGAAAGAAGCCCAGGTTGAGCTCCGTATTGCACTGCTCGACCATGCCACGCAGAAAGCCGGCACTGTTGATCCGGCCGGCCGGCCGATAGATGGCCGAGCCATCACCACCCACCTTCTGCTGGTGGCAGGCGACGCACTTGCTCTCCATGATCAGCCTCTCGCCCAGCGGGAGATCGGCCCCCTGGAATACAGGGGGGACCTGGGACTCTGCCACGCCAGCGAAGACCATCAGAGGAAAGGCAAGGTATTTGTGCATGAGCCATAGGTTATCGAAGACCAGGACCGCTAGCAAGCAACCCGGCAGTCCCGCCTGCGGGCCGGGACAAGCCCGGCCAGCCGACACCGTGGCGGTCAGTACTTCCAGCCGAACTGAATACCCAGGGACTGCTGGGACATCCTGATGGTTTCGTTGCCCCCTGCACCAGCGCCGGCGATGCTGTTGAACATCGAGGAGCCGGAAACCGAGTTCTCGGGCGCATACATATAGGCCAGCGTCACTTCCGACTGCTTGGACATCGCATACGTGCCGCCCAGCGTGTAGTGGGTCGTGATCACACCCGGGGCGATGATGTTGAAGCTCACATCGCGCCCCTTCACGGGGTTGTCACCCACATTGACACCGGCACGCATCGTCAGGTTGCCAGACTGCTGCCACTCAAGACCCAGCTTGTACACATTGATGTCGGACCAGCCGAATCCCTTGCCGTTCGCGGTACCCAGCAAGCCCGCGTTGTTGCTGGCATTGCCTACCGAAGGGACCCCGCTGTACTTGATGAAGCTGTAGTCAAAGGCCACCAGGACAGCCGGCGTTGCCTGGAAACTGAGGCCTGCCGTGTAATTTTCCGGGATATCGAAGTTGCCGCCATCGGCAAACAGGCCCTTGTACTTGTCGAACTTGGACATGCTGATCCTGGGCGAATACGAAGCGCCCACGTTCAAGGTGTTGCTGAGCTTGCCCAGGTAACCCAGCCGGACGCCAAAGCCGTTGCTGGCGTCATAACCCCGGTTGGTCACGCTGCCCTTGGCGCTCGTCATGGCCGGGAAACCGGCAGCGTTGTCGAATGCCTGCAGGCCGTCGGCCTTGAACTGCTGATGCACCAGCAGCGGCGACACGCCCAGCGAGTGGCTGGGGTTGAGCTTGTAGGCAAACGTCGGCGCGACCACGAGCTGCATCATGTCGACACCCAGCCTGCCCGAACCGCACATGCCGTTGGCGGTGCCCGCACCGGCACCGCAATTGATCTTGCCGCCGGCATAGTCGGTATTGAGGCCACCGTTGCCATAGACAGCCAGACCGACGCCGATCGTGTCGCTGACAGCGCGGTTGTAGCCGAACTCGGGTATGTAGAAGGTATTGCTGTCGCTGTCCTGCGCCACGTCGATGCTGCCCGCCCCGACGCCGGCACTGCCGGTACGGCTGTAGCCGCGCTTGGGCATGAAGACATCCACCCCCAGCTCAAGACGATTGCCTGCAAAAGCGGCCGCCGCCGGATTGTTGGCCCCGGCAAAGGCATTGTCGGTCGAGGCCACGGCTGCGCCGCCCATGCCCTTGGCTTTCATGCCGTAGCCGTGCGAGAAGTAGCCGTTGGTGGCCATCGCGACCGTCATCGGGCCAGCAAGGGCCAGGAACACGGCCGCTTCACGGAAAAACTGTTTCTTTCTCACTGATGTCTCCTGTTATGTTTGCTGATTGGGGTGAAAAGAAATTCAGAATTCGCCCTTGGAGCCGCGTTCCATCATTTCCCAGATGGTGTCGCGGACTTTCCAGGCGTTTTCTTTCAGGGGCGAGGGCAACTTGCGGCCCATGCGAACCATCATGTCCATGTTGAGCGTGTACATCCACAGGCCGTCCTCTCTCTCCACCACCGTGATGCGGCAGGGCAGATAGGCCGCCATGTGCGGGCTGAAGTCCACCATCTCGCGCGCGGTGCTGGGCGTGCAGAACGAATAGACCTTGAGGAACTTCTGCGGCTTGCCGGTGCGCGCCTCCAGTTCCTTGGACAGCGGCAGGTCACCCACGCCCTTCATATTGCGTTCGGCGGCGACCTGGGTCAGCACCTGCTCAAGGTCGTTGATCGTCACCCCGGGCTTGACCTTGCGCTCCCAGGTCGTGGCCACGGCGATGTCGCCTTCTGCGTCAACCCAGCGGTCCCACATGCGGCTGGCTTCGGCGCCGGCGCCATCCTCCAACTTGCCGATCGTGCTGATCGTCCCGCAGCCTGTGGCCAGAACCGTCACGGCCAGCAGGAGCAGGCCACCCATGCATCGTTTGATAAAGCTCACTTGCAAATCCTTCTGAAGTAGTGAAACGTCAATGAAACCGGGATCGCTCAACTACCCCCAGGGGTAATTGACGCGTGACGCAATGTTGAAGCAGCGAACGGGTCGCGGCCATAGGGATGAACCCTATACGGTATAGGGTATATGGGGTGCGTATTGACCCGCTGCTGAAGTCGGGCCGAATCTGGCACACTGCGGGTTCCCAAGCCTGAATTGACTGTCGCCATGCCCAGAAAGCCAGCCACCCCCGCTGCCGAAGCCACCAGCTCCGCCGCGGTCTACCGTGCCGATCACCAGAAAGACGTGGTCAACCGTCTGCGCCGCATTGAAGGCCAGGTCCGTGGTCTTGTGGAAATGATTCAGGAGGGCCGCAGCTGCGAAGACGTGGCGCTGCAGATGTCGGCCGCGCGCAAGGCCATGGACAAGGCCTTCTATCGCATGATGGCCTGCACGATGATCGAAGCCGTCTACGACGCGGAGAGCAGCGATCGGTCGATCGAGGAGATCGAGAAGTCAACCCGTCTGTTGGAAAAGTTCGGCTGATCAGGGGCCGAAACAAGACGGGGGTCGGCGAGGCCCCGTCTTTTGGCTGTTCCCGTCCGAATCTATTTGGCGCCGGTCAGCACCCAGGCTGCCAGGATCTTGGCCTCCCCCTCGCCCAGTGCGGCCTGGGCCGGCATGGGCACCGGGCCCCACTTGCCAGCGCCACCCTTCTTGATGTTGCTCGCCAGCGTGGCTTCAGCATCCTTCTGGCCGTTGTACTTTTTGGCCACGTCCTGGAAGGACGGGCCGACCAGCTTGCGATCGACCGCATGGCAGGCCATGCAGGCATTCTTGCTGGCCAGCTCCTTGCTGGCAAAGGCAGGCACGGACACCAGTGCGGTGGCGGCCAGGGTGATATGGATCAGTTTCATGATGTCTCCTTGCTCGGTTATGGGTAAATCGTTCAGGCGTAACGCGCAGCCATGGCCTCCAGGGCGACCGGCTTCATCTTCGAGGCCATGCCGGCGCAGCCGAAGGCCTCGAAGCGGGCCTTGACCACACCGCCTGCCGCTTTCTTGGCAGCCGCCAGGGCCTTGCGCGGGTCGAACTCGCTCGGCTGCCTGGCGAAGGTCTCACGCATGGCACCGGTCATGGCCAGGCGGATGTCGGTGTCGATGTTGATCTTGCGCACACCGCTCTTGATGCCGCGCTGGATCTCCTCCACCGGCACGCCGTAGGTTTCCTTGATGTCGCCGCCGTACTGGCGGATGATGGCCAGCCACTCCTGCGGCACGCTGCTGGAGCCGTGCATCACCAGGTGCGTGTTCGGGATCTGGGCGTGGATGGCCGCAATGCGGTCGATGGCCAGGATGTCGCCGGTGGGCTTGCGCGTGAACTTGTAGGCGCCGTGGCTGGTACCGATGGCAATGGCCAGCGCATCAACACCGGTCTTCGCGACGAAGTCCTTGGCCTGCACCGGATCGGTCAGCATCATGTCGTGTGTGAGCTTGCCCTCGGCGCCGACGCCGTCCTCTTCACCGGCCTCGCCGGTCTCCAGCGAACCCAGGCAACCCAGCTCGCCCTCGACCGACACGCCCACCGGGTGCGCCATCTCGCAAACGCGACGCGTGATGTCCACGTTGTAGTCATAGCTGGCCGGGGTCTTGCCGTCCGTCATGAGCGAGCCGTCCATCATCACGCTGGTGAAACCGGAGCGGATCGACTGCTGGCAGACCGCCGCCGAGGTGCCATGGTCCTGGTGCACCACCACCGGGATGTCCGGGTGCGACTCGACCGCGGCCAGCATCAGGTGGCGCAGATAGGGCTCACCGGCGTACTTGCGCGCCCCGGCCGAAGCCTGCAGGATCACCGGGCTGTCGGTTTCCTGGGCCGCTTCCATGATGGCCAGCACCTGCTCGAGGTTGTTGACGTTGAAGGCCGGCACGCCGTAGCCGTGTTCGGCGGCGTGATCGAGAACCTGTCGGAGTGATGCGAATGCCATGGTGTCGTCCTGTCGTTTATGAAATTTTGAAAACAGTCCTCTGCGACCCCGGGCGGAGGCCGTCGTGAACCGAATGAAAATGAATCAGCCCCGGGCGCGCCGCTCCAGGATCTCGAAGGCCGGCAGGGTCTTGCCCTCCAGCACCTCCAGGAAGGCACCGCCGCCCGTGGAGATATAGCCCACCTGCTTCTCGATGCCGTACTTGGCAATCGCCGCCAGCGTGTCGCCACCGCCAGCAATGCT
>JBEIPS010000184.1:0-2412 GCA_040376915.1 Hylemonella sp. | reverse complement strand
GAAATCCTCTACCCCGCGCTGGAGGACTACCAGATCGACATCATGATCGGCGAAGGCCCGGCCGCGCGCAGCATCAAGCTGGACCTGCAGCCCTTCACCCTGGTGGGCGCCACCACACGCGCCGGCATGCTGACCAACCCGCTGCGCGACCGCTTCGGCATCGTGGCGCGGCTGGAGTTCTATTCCTCGGAGGAGCTGGGCCGCATCGTCAAGCGCAGCGCCGGCCTGCTCAACGCGCCCATGGACCCCGAGGGCGGCTTCGAGATCGCGCGCCGCTCGCGCGGCACGCCGCGCATCGCCAACCGCCTGCTGCGCCGCGTGCGCGACTACGCCGAGGTCAAGGGCACGGGTCGCATCACCGTGGAGATGGCGAACAAGGCCCTGGCCATGCTGGACGTGGACCCGCAGGGTTTCGATCTGATGGACCGCAAGCTGCTGGAAGCCGTGATCCACCGCTTCGACGGCGGCCCCGTGGGCCTGGACAACATCGCCGCCAGCATCGGCGAGGAAGCCGGCACCATCGAAGACGTGATCGAGCCCTACCTGATCCAGCAGGGTTTCCTGCAGCGCACGCCGCGCGGGCGCATCGCCACCCTGGCAGCCTACCGCCACCTGGGCGTGGCCCCACCCAAGACCGACGGCAGCCTCTTCGAGGCGTGATATGAAACACCCCCAGGCTTTGCGCACTTCGTGTCGCTCCGCCACCCCCCTTGCAGGGGGCAACGCCAGTGGCCCGGCAAAGCCGGTTCCACGGCGTTCCCCGGTTAGCCCTCTTCATGCGCCTCGGGTTGCCGGGTGCATGATGGAGCCATGGCGATGATTAAATTGGCAGGCAAGACGCGCTGGATCGTGCTGGCCGTCGTGCTGGTGCTGGCCCTGCTGGGCATGACGGCGCTGGCGCTGCGGGCGCCGCGTGCCGAGGCCCTGCTCATGCAGCCCGGCCCTTTGCTGCGTACCCTGCAGTTCTCGGCACGTGTGGCCACGCTCTCCCGCGTCGAGGTGGGCAGCACCGTGACAGGACGGGTGGAGCGGGTGCTGGTGCGCGAGGGCGCCCAGGTCAGGCGCGGCGAAATGCTGGTGCGCCTGGAGACGGACGAGCTCAGGGCGGCCGAGGCCCAGGCCGTGGCGGCCGAGCGCCAGGCCGAGGCCACGCTGCAGGCCGCGCGGGCCAGCTACGCGCGGGCCGAACAGCTGGTCAAGCAGAATTTCTACAGCGCCGCGCAACTCGACGAGGCACGGCGCGCCGTCGACGTGGCCCTGGCCCAGCAGGGCGCGGCCCGCGCCGCTGTCACCGCCGCGCGGGCGCGGCTGGAACAGGCCAGCATCGAAGCCCCGGCGAATGCGCGCGTACTCGCGCGCATGGTCGAGCCGGGCCAGATCGTGCAGCCGGGCAAGGCCCTGATGAACCTGGCCCTGTCCGGCCCTACACAACTCGTGGCCCAGGTGGACGAACGTTTCCTCGACCAGCTGCAGGTGGGACAGAACGCCCAGGTGGTGGCCGACGCCTTTGCCAGCCAGCGCTTCGCGGCGAAAGTGTTGAGCATCGCCCCGGTGGTCGACGCACAGCGCGGCGCCATCGAGGTCAAGTTCAACCTGGCGCAGGAGCCCCCGGCCTTCCTGCGCGAGGACATGACCCTCTCGGTCGAGGTGGAGACCGCCCGTCGCGAACAGGCCCTGGCCCTGCCACTGGCCGTGCTGCGCCAGGCCAACGCCGACACGGCCAGGGTCTGGGTGGCGGTGGATGGCGTGGTGCAGGAGCGCACGCTGCGCCTGGGCCTGCGCACCCTGGCGGCCGCGGAAGTGGTGGAGGGCTTGCGCATCGGCGAGCTCGTGCTGACCAGCACGGTTCACAAACCCGGCCAGCGCGTCACGCCGCTGGTGGTGTCCTGGCAGACGGCTGTGCCACTCGCCGCAAAGGGCGAGGACGCCGGTTCGGCCATGACCAACGCCATGGGAAGGTGAGGGCCCGGCCATGACAGGATGGCTGGGTTTCGAACTCCGCGTCGCCTTGCGCTTCCTGCGCGAAGGCCGCATGCAGACCCTGCTCATCATCGTCGGCGTTGCGGCCGGCGTGGCCGTGGTGGCCTATATCTCGGCGCTGATCTCCGGCCTGCAGGGCAGCACCCTGACCAAGACCCTGGGCGCGCAGGCCCACATCACCCTGCGTGCCCCCGACGACGCGGTGACACCGGCGCGCCTGCCCGACGGCACCCAGGCCCTGACCGAAACCCAGCCACGTGTTCAGCGCCTGCGCTCGGTGGCCAACTGGCAGGCCCTGCTGCCGCTGCTGGAACAGATGGACGCCATCGCCGCGGTCTCGCCCATGGTCTCGGGCTCGGGCCTGGCGCTGCGCGGCGAGGCCACGCAGGCCATCGCCCTGATGGGGGTGGAGCTGGACCGTTACGACCGCAT
>JBEIPS010000173.1:0-2801 GCA_040376915.1 Hylemonella sp. | reverse complement strand
TTCCCCCTGCAGCGCGCCATCCCCATGATCTTCAAGGGTTCGGGCGACTGCACGGCCATCGACTGGACTTTCCTGGGCGGTACCATCGCCAACTGGTCCTTCCTGTGGTTCGTGGCGTTTGCGCTGCTGGGCTTGTGGCTGGCGCTGGGACGCACGGTACAGCGCCGATAGAAGGCGGGCGCCTTCCCTGCTTTTTCCACTGCGGCACGCGGGCGAAGCTGCTATTCTGGAACAGTGCGTATCTATGGACCCGGGCCTCAGCCCCGGGCTGATGCGGTCGACCACCAGAAGAGAAAACAGCCATGCAAGCCATACGTGACCTGAAAATCGCCACCCGCCTGGGCCTCGCCTTCGGCGCCATCCTGCTGATCCTGATCCTCTGTGTGGGCCTGGGTTACTGGCGCCTGCAGGAACTCGCCACCACCACCCACGCCTTGGGCACGGTGGACAGCGAGAAACTCAAGATGACCGTGCAATGGCGCCAGACCATCGACCTGAACTGGGTCCGTACTAAGGCGTCCATGCTCGATACCGACAACAGCCGCATGCCCATGTGGCAGGCCGAGATGGACAAGACATCCGAAATCAGTCTGGCTTCGCGCAAACGTCTGATCGAGCTGGTGCAATCGGACGAAGGCAAGGCGCTGATCGCCAAGATCGACGCCGCGCGCGAGGCCTACCGCACGCCACGCGCGGCCATCCTCAAGCGCAAGGCGGCCGGTGAAGACGTGCAGGCCGCCCTGGAAAAAGACCTGCGCCCGCTCTCCGAAGCCTATATCGACTCCATCCTGCAACTGGAAAAACGGCAGCAGGCCATCTTCGATGCCACCCTGGCTGCCGCCGAGCAGAGTGCCGCCACCGGTCGTCAGCTGCTCATCACGGGCGGCGTGCTGGCGCTGATCCTCAGCGGCCTGCTGGCCTATCTGCTGGCGCGCTCCATCGTGAAACCCATCGAATCCGCCGTGGACAGCGCGCGGCATATTTCCGACGGCGACCTGGCCCAGACCATCCAGGCCAACGGGCGTGACGAAGTCGCCCAGCTGCTCCAGGCCCTGGCCACCATGCAGCACAACCTGGTGCAGATCGTGAGCCGTGTGCGCTCGGGGTCGGAGTCCGTCTCCACGGCCAGCGCCGAGATCGCCCAGGGCAACCAGGACCTGAGCGCCCGCACCGAAAGCCAGGCCAGCGCGCTGGAAGAAACGGCGGCCTCCATGGAAGAGCTGTCCTCCACCGTCAAGCAGAACGCCGACAACGCCCGCACGGCCAACCAGCTGGCCCAGAGCGCCTCCACCGTGGCGGTGCAGGGTGGTGAAGTCGTGGCCCAGGTGGTGGACACCATGAAGGGCATCAACGACAGCTCCAGGAAGATCGCCGACATCATCAGCGTCATCGACGGCATCGCCTTCCAGACCAATATCCTGGCGCTGAACGCCGCCGTGGAAGCGGCCCGCGCCGGTGAGCAGGGCCGCGGGTTTGCCGTGGTTGCTTCTGAAGTGCGTTCGCTCGCGGGCCGCAGCGCCGAGGCGGCCCAGGAGATCAAGACCCTGATCAGCGACAGCGTGGAGCGCGTGGGCAAGGGCACCGCCCTGGTGGACCAGGCCGGCGCCACCATGAGCGAGGTGGTGGCCAGCATCCGCCGGGTGACCGACATCATGGGCGAGATCAGCGCGGCCAGCGCCGAACAGAGCGCCGGCGTGGGCCAGATCGGCGAGGCCGTGACCAGCATGGACCAGGCCACGCAGCAGAACGCCGCGCTGGTGGAGGAGATGGCGGCCGCGGCCGGCAGCCTGCGCGGCCAGGCCCAGGAACTGGTGCAGACCGTGGCGGTTTTCAAACTCGATGCGCAATCGGGCAGCGGGCATATGCCGGCCGCCGACAGGGTGCCTGGGCGCTTGCCAGCACCCCGTCAGGCCGGGCCAGGCGCCTCCGAGCGCCGTACGCCTGTGTCAGACAGCGCGGCGGTGGGCATAGACCTGGACAGTGCCATCAAGGCGCACGCCGACTGGCGCAGCAAGCTGCGCTCGGCGGCCATGCATGGCGAGCAGGTCGACGCCGACGCCATCTGCCGGGACGACCAGTGCCCGCTGGGCAAGTGGCTGCACGGCAGCGGCCAGGGCAAATACGGCAGCAGGCCGTCGTTTGTCAGTCTGGTCGAGGCGCATCGCGAATTCCACGATGAGGCCGGCAAGGTGGCGCGCAGCATCAACAACGGCGCCGGTGCGCAAGCCGAGAAGATGCTGGAAAGCGAAACGGCTTTTGCACGCGCCTCGCAGAAGGTCACGCGCCTGATCGTGCAGTTCAAGAACGAAACCGGCGGCGGCGCTGCCACGCCGGCGCGGCTGCCGGCCCAAGCAGCTCCGAAGCGGCAGGCAACGGCGGCAGCCGCCTCAAAGGCCAGTGCGGACGGCGACTGGGAAAGTTTCTAGGACCATCGACCAGTCTCCCACCCAAAGACGGCACCCCCTGGTGCCGTTTTGTTTGCAGCGGTCGGATGGACCTGCCTGTATGCTCGCGTTCAGATTCCGAATGAGATGGAGCGTTTTCAGTGAACAGCAAACTCGACACCGGCGCCCAGGGCGTCTACCTGATCACCGTGACCCCGTTCACTGACAGCGGCGCGCTGGACCTGGCCAGCACCGACCGCATGGTGGACTTCTGCCTCGAAAAAGGCGTGACCGGCCTGACCGTGCTGGGCATCATGGGCGAGGCGCCCAAGCTCACCATGGAAGAGTCGCGCACCTACGTCAGGCAGGTGCTGGCCCGTGTGGCCGGGCGCGTGCCCGTGGTGGTGGGCGCCTCGG
>JBEIPS010000071.1:0-10929 GCA_040376915.1 Hylemonella sp. | reverse complement strand
GCAGAAGGACATGGCCGCCACGTCCAAGGCCATCAGCGACGACCAGAAGCAGCTCGAAAGCCTGATGGAAGACGCCGCGGGCAAGGACTTGCTGGCGCTTGTCGCCAAAGACCGCAAGACCTATGTCGATGCGCGTGCCGCCCTGATCAAACGGCAAAAGGCCGGTGAGGATATTCTTGGCGCGGTCGACAATGATCTGCGGCCGCTGGCGGAAACCTATCTCAAGGCGGTGGACCAGGTGGCAGCTCATGCCCGACAGATCCTGAACGAGACACAGAAGGAGGCCGAGGCCACGGCGGGCCGCAGCCAGCTGGCCCAGGCCGGCGGAACAGTTCTTGCGGTGCTGTTGGGCGTGGTCCTGGCCTATCTGGTCACGCGTTCGATCGTTCGCCCGGTTCAGCAAGCAGCGGTATCCACACGGCATATCGCCGAAGGGGATCTGACCACGCATATCCCGGCACACGGTTCCGATGAAGTGGCCCAGTTGCTGCAGTCCCTGGCCGCGATGCAGCACAACCTGGCCCGTATCGTCAGCCGGGTGCGCCAGGGCAGTGATTCCGTATCGACCGCCAGCGCCGAGATTGCCCAGGGCAACCACGATCTGAGTTCGCGTACGGAAAGCCAGGCCAGCGCCCTGCAGGAAACGGCTGCCTCGATGGAGGAGCTGTCCTCCACTGTGCGCCAGAACGCTGACAACGCCAGGCAGGCCAATCAGCTGGCCCAGAGCGCGAGTACCGTGGCAGTGCAGGGCGGCGAAGTTGTGGCCCAGGTGGTGGACACCATGAAGGGCATCAACGACAGTTCCAAGAAGATCGCCGACATCATCAGTGTGATCGACGGCATCGCCTTCCAGACCAACATCCTGGCGTTGAACGCCGCGGTGGAAGCTGCACGTGCGGGCGAGCAGGGCCGGGGCTTTGCCGTGGTGGCATCTGAAGTACGTTCACTTGCAGGCCGTAGTGCCGAGGCGGCCAAGGAAATCAAGCTGCTGATCACCGACAGCGTGGGCCGGGTGGAACAGGGCAGTGCCCTGGTAGATCAGGCCGGCAGCACCATGAACGAGGTTGTGGCCAGCATCCGCCGGGTGACCGACATCATGGGCGAGATCAGCGCGGCCAGTTCCGAGCAGAGCCAGGGTGTGGCACAGATCGGCGAAGCCGTGCAACAGATGGACCAGGCCACGCAGCAGAACGCCGCTCTGGTGGAGGAGATGGCCGCCGCGGCCAGCAGCCTCAAGAGCCAGGCGCACGATCTGGTGCAGACCGTGGCCGTGTTCAAGGTGGACGCGCAGCAGCAGGAATTCGGTGCTTCGGCAGCGGTTACCGTGACGCGTCCTGCCAAGCCCGCCGCTTTGCCGGTCCGCCCACCCCGGCCGACGGGCGGCGCGGGAGGCGGCCAGACCGTCGCTGCCAAGGCACCGCCCGGCTCTCCTCCCAAGTTGAGCGCCAAGGCTGGCAGCAACGACGGAGACTGGGAAAGCTTCTGAAGCGGACTCAGCTGCTCTCCACCCGCAGTGGGGAGTGCCGCTCCAGTTCATCCACATAGTCCTGGACGCCCAGGGTTTCACGCTCGAGAAAGCGTTCGATGGCCTGGGCAAACTCCGGATGGGACAGCCAATGGGCGCTGCTCGTGCGCACGGGCAGCAGGGCCCGGGCCAGCTTGTGTTCGCCTTGCGCTCCCCCCTCGAAGCGGTGGTAGCCCTGGCTGATGCACCACTGGATCGGGCTGTAGTAGCAGGCTTCGAAATGCAGGCAGTCCACCCGTTCCAGCGCACCCCAGTAGCGTCCCCAGGCCACCTTCTCCGTTCCGTCATCGCTGACGGCGATCAGGCTGCTGGCCATGGGCCGGCCCTGGCGCTCGGCAATGAAAAGCAGCCAGTGCTGCGGCTGCGTCCTGGCGATTTCCTCGAAGAAGCTGCGACTCAGATAGGGCGGGTTGCCGTGCTCCAGGTAGGTCTGCTCATAGCAGCGGTAGAAAAAGTCCCAGTCCTCGGCGCTGATGTCCAGCCCCCGGACGTGGCGCAGCGTCACGCCTGCTTCCAGGACCTTGCGCCGCTCCTGCCGGATCTTCTTGCGCTTTTCCTGGTTCAGGGCGGACTGGAAGTCCTCCATGTCGCGGTAAGGCGCAGACGCCCCGTTTTGCCAATGGAACTGCACCGTATGGCGCAGCAGCAGGCCGGCCTGCTCCGCGCAACTGAGATCGTCAGGGGTGCCAAACAGCAGGTGCAGGGACGAGAGCCTGGCCTCGCGGCACAGATCCAGCACCGCTGCCATCAGCGCCGCGCGTGCCGCTGCGTCGCGGGCCAGCAGGCGGCTGCCGGGTACCGGTGTGAAAGGCACGGCCACCACGGCCTTGGGGTAATAGGCGCGGCCATGGCGGTGGTGGGCATCGGCCCAGGCCCAGTCGAACACGTATTCGCCGCGCGAGTGGCTCTTCAGGTAGAGCGGGCAGGCGGCTTGCAGTCGACCTGCGGCGTCCCACAGGGTAAGGAAACGCGGCGTCCAGCCGCTGGCCGGCACGGCGCTGCCGCTGCTGTGCAGCGCGGCCAGGTAGGCGTGCTGCATGAACGGGGTAGGCCGGGCCTGCAGCGCCAGCAACTCATCCCAGGGCTGGGCTTCAATCTGCAAAGGTGTGTCGAGCACCCGGATGACATAATTGCTTTTACTCACGCTGCTTCCCGACTTCTCTTGCCTTCCATGACCCTGCGTATCTGTCTTGCCCAGCTCAATTTCGTCGTCGGCGACCTGGCAGGCAATGCCCAGAAAATCATTGCCGCCGCGCGCCAGGCCCATGCCCAGGGCGCACGCCTGCTGCTCACACCCGAACTCTCCATCTGCGGGTATGCCGCCGAGGACCTGTTTTTCCGCCCGTCCTTCATCGCTGCCTGTGATGATGCCGTGAAAACAGTGGCCCGCGAGCTGGCCGGGTTAAAGGACATGACGGTGGTGGTGGGGCACCCCGCTGCCGTCGAAGCGGACGGTCTGCGCACCCGTTCGGTGACCGTGCCCAACCGCGTCAATGCCGCCAGTGTGCTGTGCGAAGGCCGGGTGGTCGCCAGCTACGCCAAGCGTGAGTTGCCCAATTACCAGGTTTTTGATGAGCGCCGTTATTTTGTGCCGGGTCGCGAAGTCTGCGTCTTTGAGGCCGGCGAGACGGGTGCACGGGTCAAGGTGGGCCTGCTGATCTGCGAGGATGCCTGGTACGAAACCCCTGCACGCGAGACGCGCGTCGCCGGGGCCGAGTTGCTGGCGGTGATCAATGCCTCGCCCTTCCATGTGGGCAAGGGTGGCGAACGTGAGGAGATGATGCGGCAGCGGGTGCGCGACTGTGGCCTGCCCCTGGTCTACGCCCATCTGGTGGGTGGGCAGGACGAGGTGGTGTTCGAAGGGCACTCCTTTGCCCTGCAGGCCGATGGCGCCCTGGCGGCACGGGCCCCGAGTTTCGTGGAGGACCTGTTCATGCTCGCCGTGGAGCGTACCGCGGCCGGTCTGCGCGCGGGGGGAACCGTTGGGCCTGATCGCAGCGCCGATGCGGACCTCTGGGATGCCCTGGTGCTGGGTGTGCGCGACTACATAGGCAAGAACGGGTTTCCGGGAGCCATCCTGGGCCTGTCCGGGGGCATCGATTCGGCCCTGGTGCTGGCCATTGCCGTGGACGCGCTGGGCGCCAGCCGGGTCCGCACGGTCATGATGCCTTCGCCCTACACGGCCGACATCAGCTGGATCGACGCACGAGACATGGCCCGGCGCCTGGGCGTGCAGTACGACGAGATTTCCATCGTGCCCGAGTTCGAGGCCTTCAAGGCCTCGCTGGCGCAGGAGTTCAAGGGCCTGCCGGAGGACACGACCGAAGAGAACATCCAGGCCCGCATTCGCGGCACGCTGCTGATGGCCCTGTCCAACAAGAGCGGGCGCATCGTGCTGACCACGGGCAACAAGTCCGAGATGGCCACGGGTTACTGCACGCTCTACGGCGACATGGCGGGCGGCTTTGCCGTGATCAAGGACCTGGCCAAGACCACGGTCTTCCGGCTGGCGCGCTGGCGCAATGCGCATGATCCGCATGGCAGCGGTGCGAATCCGATACCCGAGCGCATCATCACGCGCCCGCCCAGCGCTGAATTGCGGCCGGACCAGAAGGACCAGGACAGCCTGCCCGAATACGAGGTGCTGGACGCGATCGTCGAGCGTTATATGGAGAACGACCAGGGCATCGAGGAGATCGTGGCCCAGGGATATGCGCGTGCCGATGTGGAGAAGGTCACGCGCCTGATCAAGCTCAACGAGTACAAGCGCCGCCAGGCGCCCGTGGGCATCCGCGTGACCCACCGCAGTTTTGGCAAGGATTGGCGTTATCCTATTACCAACAAGTTCAGGGCCTGACTTGCATCGCAAGCCGGCTGACTCTCAGTTTACCCACCGACAGAAGAAGGAAAAAGAACCATGAAGCAGATTACCGCCATCATCAAGCCATTCAAGCTCGAAGAAGTGCGCGAGGCGCTGGCCGAGTGCGGTGTGACGGGTCTGACCGTGACCGAGGTCAAGGGCTTTGGCCGCCAGAAGGGGCATACCGAACTCTATCGCGGTGCCGAGTATGTCGTGGACTTTCTGCCCAAGGTCAAGGTCGAAGTGACGGTGAAGTCCGGCGACGTGGACCGTTGCGTGGACGCCATCGTCAAGGCTGCCCGTACCGGCAAGATTGGCGACGGCAAGATATTCATCACGGCCGTTGAGCGCGTGGTGCGCATCCGCACCGGCGAGCAGGACGAGTCGGCGATCTAAATGCCCTCCAGGCGGGCTGCCGGTGCGAGACCGGCTGCCTGCACCAGACTCTGGAGCAGTACGGTGGCTTCGCTGCCGGCTTGGATCAGTTCCATCTGCCAGTCGCTCATGAACTGATGCTCAACAGACGTGGCCAGGAAGGCCAGCAGGCCGTCGTAATAGCCGCCGGCGTTGAGGAGACCGACCGGCTTGTCGTGATAGCCCAGTTGGCGCCAGGTCCAGACCTCGAACAACTCCTCGAAAGTGCCGATTCCACCGGGCAGTGCCAGGAAGGCGTCGGCGCGTTCGGCCATCATGCGCTTGCGGTCGTGCATGGTGTCGACGATGTGCAACTCGGTGCAGTCGTGGTAAGCCCACTCTTTCTCCACCAGGGCCTTGGGGATGACGCCGACGACACGACCGCCCGCTTCGAGCGTGGCCTGGGCGACGGCACCCATAAGGCCGGCCTTGCCGCCGCCATAGACGAGCTGGCCGCCGTGTTGGCCGATCCACAGTCCCACGGTACGCGCAAGGGCGGCAAATTGCGGGTCCAGACCGGGCCGCGAGCCGCAATAGACGCAAAGCGAGAAATTCGGGTTCATGCGAGGAAGCGGTGGTAGAGCGCGGCGGCCCAGATGCCGGCACACAGGAGCAGGCTCAGCAGCACGGCGGCACTGCCCATGTCCTTGGCGCGTTTGGACAGATCATGCCATTCGGGGCCGATACGGTCGATGGCGGTTTCGATGCCGGTGTTGAGCAGTTCGACGATCATGACCAGCAGCACGGACGCGGCTAGCAGGGACGTTTCGGTCCAGCTGCGCCCTATCCACAACGCAAGCGGCAACAGCACGATGGCGGCCACGGCTTCCTGGCGGAAGGCCGTTTCATGCCAGCCGGCGCGCAGGCCCTCGATGGAGTAGCCCAGCGCGTGCCAGACGCGGTTCAGACCGATGCGGCCTTTTTGCGGATTGACGGGGGGAGGGGGTTGAATCTCGGGCATGGGATGGATTGTCCCCCAGCTTCGTGACGGATCAGGGGGGGCTTGGCCGCGCGTCGACCAGGCGTGTGCCGGCCAGCGCGTCGTGCCAGAACTGGCCCTGGGGATGAAAGCGGCTCAGCAACGCCCAGACGGTTATCCATCCCAGCACGATCACAGCCGACTCGCCGGCTGAAAGGTGAAAGGGGGCGATCCCGGCCAATGGGGGCAGGAACCAGAGCCAGCTCAGCACATAGCGCAAGAGCGCACGCGGCTGGCCGATCGGACGGCCCTGGCGGTCCAGGACGCGGATATGCCAGGTTTTCATGGCCAAGGTCTGGCCTCTGGCCCAGAACCAGGTGAAGTAGATACCCAGCACAACAAACAGGAAAGCCTGCTGCAGAAGGCGATTGTCCAGCGCGTGACGGGTTTGCGACAGCGCGCTGAAGAGATACCCGGCGATGAAAATGACACCAAAAAGCAGCATGCCCTCGTACAGCCAGCAGGCCATGCGGCGCGCAAGCCCGGGAGTGGCAAGAACAGCTCGACGCGGTAGCGGATCAGCCCCCGACGCCTGAGGGGCGATAACTCGAGGATCAGGGCTCACTCGGCGGGCTCGTCCTCATAGGGGGAGCGCTCGACCTCGCTGCGGGTTTCCACGCGCGGCAGCAGGGTGTGCTGCTGGACCGGGAAGGAAGCCTCGGCCAGATGGGGCCGTGGCAGCACTGCCCGGCGGGGGATCTGGGTCAGTTTGGGGGCAGTAACAGGCTTGATGGTGGTGGTCACGCCAGCGGCCTGGGGACGAGCCTGCTGGGCGAGCTTGCGTTTTTCCTCGGGGCTCAGGGCCTGGTACGCCTCCCACTCGCTGGCTTTCCTCTCGGGGCTCAAACCCTTGATTTCCTTGAAGTTCTGGCGGGCCTGGGTGCGTTGCTGCTGGCTGAGCGTCGCCCAGTTGCTCATGCGCAGATGCAGCTTGACCTGCTCTTCGGAACTCAAGGTCGGGTAGTTCTTGGAAAGTGCCAGCCATTTGAGCTTGTGTCGCTCGGTCAGTTGGTCCCAATGCGGGGCCAGCGGCTGCAAGGCCTGGCGCTGCGCCGGACGCAGGTCTTTCCAGGCCGGCTTGCTCTGGGTTGGGGTGGCGGCCACGATGGTGCCGACGCCAGCGCCGCGCACCGTACTGTCATGGCGCTGCAGGGAGCGCCCGGTGACAGTCTGGCCGGCCGTGCCCTCGGAGGGCGCTGCCTGAACCGGCAGGCACAGGACCAGCAGGAGCAAGGACATCCAGCCGTTCAGGCGAACAAAGCCAGGGCGGGGGATGGTGTGCATCGGACGGGCCATGGAATACATAGGCTCAGTTTTGCTGCAACTGGTCGAGCCGCGCCTTGAGGAACTGGGCGAAGCCTGGGTCGGCATAGGCGTCGGGCGGCAGATCGTCGGTCAGGATGGCCGCATCAAGTTCGGCCAGGTCTTCCGCAATCTGGTCGGTCCCCACCATCTGGATGGCCACCAGGCCGGCGATCAGGGCCAGCAGGGGAACGAGGGACACCAGCCGGGGCCAGAGCCCGCGGTCGCTCTCGCCGCCGCCCAGCGTGGCCACGCCCCCGTCCAGGGACAGCGTGACGGCATCCCGGGCCTGGGCCGCGCGGTACTTGTCCATGGCTTGCAGGCGTGCCACGCGCAAGCGCTCGCTGATGTCGTGCGGAAGGGCCGCGGCGGACGCATCCAAGCGGGCAGCCAGTTGGCGGCCATAACGGTCCTGGATGGACAGATAGTCGTCGGTGATCATCTGTTTCATAGTTGTATTCCCTTGGCCCTCAAGGCTTTGTTCAGAGCCTGAACCGCCCTGGAACAGTGTGTTTTCACACTGCCTTCGGAGCAGCCCATGGCCGCAGCGGTTTCCGCCACGTCCAATTCCTCCCAGTAACGCATCAGGAAGGCTTCCCGTTGACGGGCGGGCAGTTCCTGGATCTCCAGCTCGATTTCACGCAAGATCTGGGCCCGCTGGGTCGAGGTTTCCGCGCTTTCGACCTGGGTGGCCTGATCCGAACTGTCGAGATTTTCCAACAGATTGAACTCGCCGTCATCCGAATCTGATTCAAAGTCGCTGAGATTGGAGAACAGGGCATTGCGCGTCTTCTGCCGGCGAAACCAGTCCAGGGTGGTGTTGGAGAGGATGCGCTGGAAGAGCATGGGCAGCTCGTCAGGCGGCTTGTGGCTGTAATGCTCCACCAGCTTCATCATGCTGTCCTGCACGATGTCCAGCGCGGCCTCGTCGTTGCGCACATGGTAGACCGAGCGCTTGAAAGCGCGTTTTTCCACGCTTTTGAGGAATGCGGACAGTTCTTGTTCGGTGGCCAAGGGCTGGAACCAGGGGGGCGCGACGGCGTCTTTGAAGGGGGCGGCGACCTCAAAAGGCCACTTTGGGGCTGGATTATGGCACCGAGACGCACATTTATGCGCTCGTCTCCGTGAATTTGAATGCTGCAGTGCGATAATGAAAGCTGCGAATCAAAAAGCAAACGGATCACGGTCCGGCGCGGTTATCCAAGGCGCCCATGGCTTTGATCTCAAGTCTCGACGCGATGCCACAAGCATTTGCGAAGGGGCACCCTAGGTTTTTCGTCAGAGAAATTCACAAAGGTTCATCATGGAAATTTCCAAGGCTGAAATCACTTCCGCCGCTGCAGCCAGTGCAGCCGGTCAGGGAGAAGAGTTGCGTGGCGCCGAGATCCTCGTCAAGGCCCTGCAAGCTGAGGGCGTGAAGTACGTCTGGGGTTATCCCGGCGGCGCCGTCCTGCACATCTACGACGCTTTTTACAAGCAAGACACCATCCAGCACATCCTGGTGCGCCATGAGCAGGCGGCCGTGCACGCCGCCGACGGTTATGCACGCGCCACGGGCGACGTGGGCGTCTCACTGGTGACCTCGGGTCCCGGCGTGACCAATGCCATCACCGGCATCGCCACGGCGTATATGGACAGCATCCCGATGGTGATCATCACTGGCCAGGTACCCACGGCCGCCATCGGTCTGGACGCTTTCCAGGAGTGCGACACCGTGGGCATCACGCGCCCCATCGTCAAGCACAACTTCCTGGTCAAGGATGCCAAGGACCTGGCCGAGACCCTGAAGAAGGCCTTCCACATCGCCCGCAGCGGCCGTCCCGGTCCTGTGGTGGTGGATATCCCCAAGGATGTGTCCTTCAAGAAGGTGCCCTACAACGGTTACCCCGAGTCGGTGACCATGCGCTCCTACAACCCGGTGCGCAAGGGCCATGCGGGCCAGATCCGCAAGGCGCTGCAGTTGCTGCTGACGGCCAAGCGCCCCTACATCTACACCGGCGGCGGTGTGTTGCTGGGCAACGCCACGGCCGAACTGCGTACTCTGGTGGACATGCTGGGCTATCCCTGTACCAACACCCTGATGGGTCTGGGGGCCTACCCGGCCACCGACCCCAAGTTCCTGGGCATGCTGGGCATGCACGGCACGATCGAGGCCAACAACGCCATGCAGAACTGCGACGTGCTGCTGGCCGTGGGCGCGCGTTTCGACGACCGCGTGATCGGCAACCCCAAGCATTTCGCGCAGAACGAGCGCAAGATCATCCATATCGACATCGATCCCTCGAGCATCTCCAAGCGCGTCAAGGTCGATATCCCGATCGTCGGCGACGTCAAGGACGTGCTGACCGAGATGATCGCCATGATCAAGGAAAGCCCGGCGCGGCCCGATGCGAGTGCGCTGGGCGCCTGGTGGGAGGCCATCGATGGCTGGCGCAAGCGCGACTGCCTGAAGTACGACCGCGGCAACAAGGATGTGATCAAGCCGCAGCACGTGATCGAGACGCTCTGGAACATGACCAAGGACGTGGAGGCCTACATCACCTCCGACGTAGGTCAGCACCAGATGTGGGCCGCCCAGTACTACAAGTTCAACGAGCCGCGCCGCTGGATCAACTCCGGGGGGCTGGGCACCATGGGCGTGGGCATCCCCTACGCCATGGGCATCAAACTGGCCAAGCCCGAGAGCGAGGTCTATTGCGTCACAGGCGAGGGTTCGGTGCAGATGTGCATCCAGGAGCTTTCCACCTGTCTGCAGTACAACACGCCGATCAAGATCCTGTCGCTGAACAACCGCTACCTGGGCATGGTGCGCCAGTGGCAGGAGATCGAGTACTCCGGCCGCTACAGCCATAGCTACATGGACGCGCTGCCCGACTTCGTGAAGCTGGCCGAGGCCTATGGCCACGTTGGCATGCTGATCGAGAAGCCCGAAGACGTCGAGCCGGCGTTGCGCGAAGCACGCAAGCTCAAGGACCGTACGGTCTTCATGGACTTCCGCACCGACCCCACCGAGAACGTGTTCCCGATGGTCAAGGCCGGCATGGGCATCACCGAGATGCTGCTGGGAGCTGAAGACCTGTAAGCCGTGGTGTGGCAGTTCTGCCACGCCACTCTCAACTGACGACGAATCTATTGCCCGCCAAGCCCGGTCGTTACCGCGACCGGGGGAGGGCGGCGAAAAGAGGAATCCCTACATGAAACACATCATTGCAGTATTGCTGGAGAACGAGCCTGGCGCGCTCTCCCGCGTGGTGGGCCTGTTCTCGGCCCGCGGTTACAACATCGAATCCCTCACCGTCGCGCCGACCGAGGACCCGAGCCTCTCGCGCATGACCATCCAGACCACCGGTTCGGACGACGTGATCGAGCAAATCACCAAGCACCTGAACCGCCTGATCGAGGTGGTCAAGGTGGTCGACCTGACCGAAGGCGCCTACATCGAGCGCGAGCTCATGATGGTCAAGGTGCGTGCGGTGGGCAAGGAGCGCGAGGAGATGAAGCGCATGGCCGACATCTTCCGCGGCCGTATCATCGACGTCACCGACAAGAGCTACACCATCGAGATGACGGGTGACCAGTCCAAGAACGATGCCTTCCTCGAAGCCATCGATCGTGGCGCCATCCTCGAGACGGTGCGTACCGGCAGCAGCGGCATCGGCCGCGGCGAGCGCATTCTGCGCGTCTGAATATCAAGTTTTACCTAGGAGAAAAGAAGTGAAAGTTTTCTACGACAAGGACTGTGACCTGAGCCTGATCAAGGGCAAGACCGTGGCCATCATCGGTTACGGCAGCCAGGGCCATGCCCACGCCCAGAACCTGAACGACAGCGGCGTCAAGGTCGTGGTCGGT
>JBEIPS010000073.1:0-10684 GCA_040376915.1 Hylemonella sp. | reverse complement strand
GCATCGTTCTCAAGCTCGCGCCGCGCACGCAGCACCTGCTGCAGTTCGCGCACCACATTCACGGGCAGGCGTATCACCCGGCCCTGCTGCATCAGCGCGCGCTCCACC
The DNA here is from genome assembly GCA_040376915.1 of Hylemonella sp. GTDB lineage: Bacteria > Pseudomonadota > Gammaproteobacteria > Burkholderiales > Burkholderiaceae_C > Hylemonella. The sequence goes on along the minus strand of JBEIPS010000073.1, from coordinate 10,576 downwards.
GCCTGGCGTATCCACCAGGTGGCGTAGGTGGAAAAACGGAAGCCCCGCTCGGGCTCGAACTTCTCGATGGCGTGCATGAGGCCGAGGTTACCCTCCTCGATCAGGTCCGACAGCGGCACCCCGCGCCCCAGGTAGAGCTTGGCGATGCTGACCACCAGGCGCAGGTTGTGCTCGATCATGCTCTGGCGTGCGGCAAAGTCACCGGCGCGTGCGCGCAAGGCCGTCTCGTACTCCTGCGCGGGGGTGAAGAGCTCGGTGCGCCGGATATGACGCAGATAGGCCGTCAGTGCGTCGCCGGAGTCCGCAGCCAGCTCGGCCACCGCCGTCGGTGCCATGTCAGTCTCAAGGAGGGCGGGGGGCGTTGTCCCCTGCTCAGGGCTGGCAGAGGCGGCACGCGTATCGTTTTTGCCGTGAGGGGAGCGTCGGGGCATGGCGTTTCCTCACGGTCGTCCTGCGGGCTAGCGCGGCGGCAGGTACCTGATCGGGTCGACCGGCTTACCCTGGCGCCGCACCTCGAAGTGCAGCTTCACGCGGTCGGCGTCGCTGTTGCCCATCTCGGCAATCTTCTGGCCCTTGCGCACCGCCTGGTCCTCCTTGACCAGCAGGGTCTTGTTGTGCGCGTAAGCCGTCAGATAGGTGTTGTCGTGCTTGAGGATGATGAGGTTGCCATAACCCCGCAGGCCAGCTCCGACATAGACCACCTTGCCCTCGGCCGCGGCCAGCACCGGCTCGCCGGCATTGCCACCCAGGTCCAGGCCCTTGTTTTTCACTTCGTCAAAGCCGGCCAGCACGGGGCCGGGCACGGGCCAGATCCAGCTCAGGCCGGATTCGGCCGCCGCGGCTGCGGCCGCAGGTTCGGCCGCCGTCGTCGCTGCCGGTTTTGCCGCCGCGCTGGAGTTCTGACCCGGCTGCACCTGGGCAGACGCGATGCTGCCAGAGCCGATGGGGCGGGTCACGACACCATTGCCCTCGGTGGCAGCGGCCGTCGTTGCCGCGGGCGGCGGCGTCACGCGCAGCACCTGGCCCACGCTGATCTGGTTGGGCTGCTCCAGATTGTTCCAGACCGCGATGTCTTTCCAGTTCTGTCCGGTCTCCAGGCCGATGCGGATCAGCGTCTCGCCGGGCTTGACGGTGTAGTAGCCGACCTTGCCAGCGTTCTCGAAGCCCGGGGGCTGCTTCACGGGCGTGGTGTTCGGGTCCATGACCGGCCGGGAGACGCTGGTGCGCCTATCTTCCACCGGGGCGGTGCTCAGGCCCGTGCCGCAGGCAGCCAGCACCAATGTGGCCACCAGCAGCAACCCCTGGATCCCTGCCCGTCGCGAATAAACCGTCATAGCTGTTTCCTTCATGCGATGCCCGATTTTAGAGGGACAAAGTGCACCGCCTCAAGCAGCGTGTGTTGCAGGCCCGCAGGCGTCTTGTCGACCACCATCAGCGCCTGGGCGCCACCGGCAGCCCGCGCCACCGGTGCCACCAGGCGCCCGCCCACGGCGAGCTGCTCGACCCAGGCCGGCGGCACGGCCTCGCCCCCCGCCGCCGCGATGATACCGGCGTAGGGCGCCCCTTGGGCAAAGCCCGCCATGCCATCGCCAAACAGCAGATGCACATTGGGCAGGCGCAGCGGGCGCAGGTTCTCGCGCGCCTTCTCATGCAGGCCGCGCAGGCGTTCGATGCTGTAGACCTCTTTCACCAGCAGGCTCAGCACAGCGGCCTGGTAGCCACAGCCCGTGCCGATCTCCAGCACGCGCCCCATGGTCTCCGTCCGCCCGGCCAGCAGCAGTTCGATCATGCGCGCCACCACATTGGGTTTGGAAATGGTCTGCCCCAGGCCGATGGGCAGGCTGGTGTCTTCATAGGCCTGGGTGGCCAGGGCTGTGTCGACAAAACGGTGCCGCTCCACGCGGCCCATGGCTTCGAGCACGCGCGCATCCTTGATGCCCTGAGCCCCCAGCTTGTTCACCATGGCCAGGCGCACCGCCTGGGAGTCCAGGCCCAGGCCCTGCGACGTCGTGGCAGCCTGCAAAGGACGGGACGGCGCGCCGGGACGCACCAAGGGCTCGGCAGCGCGGGCCGGCCGGCTGTCCAGGCGTGCAGGAAAACCGGGTCGCGGCCGCGCGCTCATGCGGGCTCCTTGCGACCCAGCTGCGCCATCGACTGCGCCCAGTAGCCCAGGCGTTCGTGGTCCGACAGGTCGACCTTGAGCGGCGTCACCGCGACATGGCCCTGCAAGGTGGCATGGAAATCGGTGCCTTCGCTCTCGTCCATGGCGGGGCCGGCCGCGCCGATCCAGTACATGGTCTCGCCGCGCGGGCTGGTCTGGGTGATGACCGGCTCGGCCGCGTGGCGGCGCCCCAGGCGACAGACCTTGGCGGGTTTGAGCTGGGCCAGGGGCAGGCAGGGAATGTTGACGTTGAGCAGCCAGGGCTGGGCACCCACCATGCGGTGCGCCATCATCTGCACCACCAGTTCGCGCGCGCGCGCCGCGGCAGCGTCCAGATGTTTCCAGCCCTTCTCCGTCTGGGAAAAGGCGATGGCGGGAATGCCGAAGAGATAACCCTCCATGGCCGCGCCCACGGTGCCGGAGTAGATGGTGTCGTCGCCCATATTGGCGCCGTTGTTGATGCCCGAGACCACCAGGTCGGGCCGGTAGCCCAGCAGGCCGGTCAGCGCGATGTGCACGCAGTCGGCCGGCGTGCCGTTGACGTAGCGAAAGCCGTTGGCGGCGCGGTGCACGTAGAGCGGCGAATGCAGCGTGAGCGCATTGGACTTGGCGCTGTTGTTGTGCTCGGGCGCCACCACCTCGACCTCGGCCACGTCCTGCAAGGCCTCGTGCAGCGCCACGATGCCAGGAGCCTGGTAGCCGTCGTCGTTGGAGATCAGGATTTTCATGGTGGCGATATCACGTGCTCATTGTAGGTGGCCGGCCCGTCGTCTTGATCTGCGTCACGCGAGGGACAAGAGGACAGACGACGTTGCACGTATCATGCCCGACACGCATCGGTACAGACACAGGAGACTCAGCATGCACGCATGGTTATGCACGGACCCCACGGGAGTGGACGCTCTGGCGTGGACGGAACAGCCCACCCCCCAGCCCGGCCCCGGCCAGGTGCTGGTGGCGATCAAGGCCGCCAGCCTGAACTTCCCCGACCTGCTGATCGTGCAGAACAAGTACCAGATCAAGCCGCCTCTGCCCTTCGTGCCGGGTGCCGAGTACGCCGGGGTGGTCGAAGCCCTGGGCGACGGTGTCACAAATCTGAAACTCGGCCAGCATGTGGCCTGCCTCTCGGGCACCGGCGGTTTCGGCACCCACACCCTGGCACCGGCCGCCCTGTGCCTGCCCCTGCCGGCGGGTTTCCCCTTTGCCGACGCGGCGGCCTTCATCATGACCTACGCCACCTCGCACCATGCCCTGGTGGACCGGGCCCAGCTCAAGGCCGGCGAAACCTTGCTGGTGCTGGGTGCGGCCGGCGGCGTGGGCACGGCGGCCATCCAGATCGCCAAGGCCATGGGTGCTCGCGTGATCGCCGCAGCCTCCAGCGACGAGAAATGCGCACTGTGCAAGACCATCGGCGCCGACGACACCATCAACTACAGCACGCAGGACCTGCGCGAGCAGCTCAAGGCCCTCACCGGCGGCAAGGGCCCGGATGTGATCTACGACCCCGTGGGCGGCGACCTGGCCGAGCCGGCCCTGCGCTCCATCGCCTGGCGCGGCCGTTACCTGGTGGTGGGTTTTGCCGCCGGCCCCATCCCCGCCCTGCCGCTGAACCTGCCCCTGCTCAAGGGGGCCTCCATCGTGGGCGTGTTCTGGGGCGAGTTTGCCCGCCGTGAACCGCAGGCCAACGCCGCCATGATGATGGCTCTGGCCCAGTGGTACGGCCAGGGCAAGATCAAGCCCGTGATCGACAGCACCCTGCCCATGGCCGAGCTCAAGGCCGCGTACGCGCGCATGGGTGCGCGCGATGTGAAGGGCAAGCTGGTCATGGTGAACTAAAGCTATAAAGCGCGACGAGGACCGGTCGGCCCAGGGGCCGCCCGGGGATACCTGTCGAAAACACCGGGCTTCGTTCGTCATGCATCATGAACCCTGATGCAACACCTGCCCGCATGAACACCGACGCCGCACTCACCCCTGACGCCGAAGTCCCCCTCGCCGGCCGGCGCGAATGGACCGGCCTGGCGCTGATCACCCTGCCCTGTGCCGTCTACGCCATGGACCTCACGGTGCTCAACCTGGCCCTGCCGGCCATCAGCGCCGACCTGCGCCCCACGCCCTCGCAACTGCTGTGGATGGTCGACATCTACGGTTTCCTGGTGGCGGGTTTCCTCATCACCATGGGTACGCTGGGCGACCGCATCGGGCGCCGCCGCCTGCTGTTGATCGGCGCCGCGGCCTTTGCGGCCGCCAGCACCCTGGCCGCCTTCGCGCACAGCGCCGAAGCCCTGATCGCCCTGCGCGCCCTGCTGGGTGTGGCGGGGGCCACGCTGGCGCCCTCGACGCTCTCGCTGATCCGCAACATGTTCCATGACGAGCGGCAACGCCAGTTCGCCATCGGCATCTGGATCACCGCCTTCTCGGTCGGCAGCGCCATCGGGCCGCTGGCGGGGGGCCTGCTGCTGCAATGGTTCCCCTGGGGCTCGGTCTTCCTGGCCGCCGTGCCGGTGATGCTGCTGCTCCTGCTGCTGGGCCCCTCCCTGCTGCCCGAGTACCGCGACCCGCAGGCCGGCCAGCTGGACCTGCCCAGCGTAGCCCTCTCGCTGACCACGGTGCTGCCCCTGATCTGGGGCCTGAAGCAGTTGGCCGAGAACGGCCCGGGCACGCCCGCCTTCGCGGCGCTGGCCGGCGGTGCGGCCATGGGCCTGGTGTTCGTGCGGCGCCAGTCCCGGCTGGCCTATCCGCTGCTGGACCTGGGCCTGTTCCGTCGGCCGGCCTTCGCCGCGGCGCTGACCATCTACGCCCTGTCCTGCCTGGCCATGTTCGGTGTCTACATCTTCATCACGCAGTATCTGCAGGGGGTGCTGGGCCTGAGCCCGCTGGCCGCCGGCCTGGCCACAGTGCCCTGGGCCCTGGGTTTCGTCGTGGGTTCGATGCTGGCGCCCCGGCTGACGCGGCGCTGGCCCCCGCACCAGTTGCTGGCAGCGGCGCTGCTGGTGGCGGCCTTCGGTTTTGTCCTGCTGCTGGCCAGCCATGACCTGGCCACCCTGCCGGTGCTGATCGTGGCCACGGTGGTCATGAGCCTGGGCATGGCACCGGTCTTCACCGTGGGCACGGAGATCGTCGTGACCTCGGCACCGCCCGAACGCGCCGGCGCGGCCTCCGCCATGGCGGAAACCGCTTCCGAATTCAGCGGGGCCTGCGGGATCGCTATCTTTGGCAGCCTGGGCACTTTGCTCTACCGAGAACGTCTGATGGACATCGTTTCGGCTGACGTGCCGGCCGACAGCGCGGCCGCCGCTGGCGCCACCCTGGGCGGTGCGCTGGCCGCTGCTTCTGCCTTGCCTGATACGCTGGGCGCCCTGCTGCGCGACGCGGCGCGGCTGGCCTTCACCGACGCTCTGCATGCAGCGGCCGCGGCAGGCGCCGCCCTGCTGGTCATCGCAGCCCTGCTGGTGCGGCGCATGTTGACGCCACCCAGAGCCTGAAATGAAACAAGGCCCCGAAGGGCCTTGATTCAACGTGATTCGTTGGGGTGGCTGATGGGACTCGAACCCACGACGACAGGAATCACAATCCTGGACTCTACCAACTGAGCTACAGCCACCGTAAGGCCGAAATTATAACCTCAGTCGCTCACGAGGCGCTGCGCACTGCATTCACCGGGCGCGGCACCTTGATCTGAACCTTGAGCCGCTCCTGCAGCAACTGGTAGTAGGCCTGGCCCTCGGCCTGCATCCACCACTGGGCGTACTGGGCCCGTTCCTGGCGCTGGGCGTCAGCCGCAGGGGCCGCGCGCTCCACGCGCTTGATGACACGGGCCACGACATAACCTTGGGCACCGAGGTCCACACCCACCCACTGCGGCAGCTGGGCCGTATCGGCGCGCAACACGGCGTCAACCACGGCGGCCGGCAGGTTCTGCGTCTGGTCGCGCGACACCACCTGGGTGGTGGCCGCAGCGGCGCCCGCCGGGTTGGCCTTCCAGGCCGCCAGCTTCTGCTGGCCGTCCTGGCGCGCCAGTTCAGCAGCGCGCGCCTGCACGACGCGCTCGCGCACCGTGGCGCGTACTTCGGCCAGCGGCAGGGTGCGCGCCGGCGTGTAGGCGGTGATGCGTGCCGCGGCCAATTGGCTGGGGGCGATCTCCACCGCTTCGGTGTTGCGCTTGTTGCTCACGCTGTCGGTGGAGAAAACCGCTTCAAGCAGTTTCTGGCTGGCCAGCACGCCCTTGGCTGTGGGTGAGGGCTGGCGCCCCAGGCCGCTGGCCGTCTGGATCTCGAGCTTGAGCTTGTCGGCCACGGACTTGAGGCTGTCGGACTGCTCGTAGACACCGTTGGTGAAGAGTTCGGCGGCCTCGGCATAACGCGCGCGCGCCTGCTGGTTGCGCAGGTCTTCCTCCAGGCTGGCACGCAGCTCGGCAAAGCTCTTCTGCTTGGACGCCTTGATATCGGTCACACGGATGATGTGAAAGCCGAAATCGGACTCGACCACCTCGCTGATCGCCCCCTTCTTCAGGGCGAAGGCAGCGTCCTCGAAAGGCTTGACCATGGCACCGCGCGAGAAGAAGTCAAGATCGCCGCCATTGGGGGCCGAGCCGGGATCCTGCGAATGCTTGCGTGCCAGCTGGGCAAAACTGTCAGGCGCCTTGCGCACCTGGGCCAGCAGTTCCTGCGCGCGCTCACGCGCCTTCTGGCGCTCGGCGGCCGGTGCGTCCTTGGCCGCAGAAATCAGGATGTGGCTGGCACGGCGCTCCTCGGGGCCGCTCAGGCGTGCGGCATTCTGCTCGTAGTAGCTGCGCAGGTCCGCCTCGTTGAGCTTGATCGTCTTGCGCACCGCATCGATGTCCAGCACGATGTATTCGATGCTGGCCTGCTCGGGCGCCTGAAACAGGGCCTGGTTGGCCTGGTAGAAGGCTTCGAGCTCCTTGTCTTCGGGCTTGACGCGCGCTGCGTACTCGGCCGTGGCAAAACGTGCCAGCTGCACTTCGCGCCGGTCGTAATAGGCGTTCAGAGCGAGGTCGGCCGGGACTGCCGGGATGAAGGCGGTCTGGGCCACGCCGGCCTGCACCTGGCGTGCCGCCAGGTCGTTGCGCATGCGGGCCTCGAACATCTCGGGGCTCAAGCCCTGGCGACCCAGCAACTGGCGGTAGCGCTCCATGTCCAGCGTGCCATCGGGGCGGCGCAGTTCGGCGATGGCCGGGATGGACTGCAGCTCACGAGCCAGGCGCGCGTCGCTGGCGCCCAGGTGCGCGGCCTGCGCGGCCTGCACCAGCACGCGCTCGCGCACCAGGCGCTCCAGCGTAGCGTAGCGGGCCTGATCGGAATCCAGCAGCTTGGCGTCGATGGTGGGCATAAGCTGGCGCACACGCTCGACCTCCTCGCGATGTGCCGCATCCCATTCACCGCGCGTGATCTCGGCGCTGCCGACGCGGGCCACCGTCCGGTCCTTCTCGAGGAAACGGTTGTAGCCGTCGATGCCGACCAGCACAAAAGACGGGATGATGACCAGGAACAGAACGATCATCATGATCTTGTTGTGCTTGCGTACGTAATCAAACATGGGAACGCTCTCCAGCAAAAAAAGAAAAAAGGCGAACACATCGTTCGCCTTTGCCTGGGTGGTGGGTGCTGACGGGGTCGAACCGCCGACCTACTCCGTGTAAAGGAGCCGCTCTGCCAACTGAGCTAAGCACCCCACCGAAACAGGATCATCAGTTCAGCGCGTCCTTCAGGGCCTTGCCCGGACGGAACTTCGGCACCTTGGCTGCCTTGATTTTAATCGCAGCGCCGGTGCGGGGATTGCGACCGGTGCGGGCGGCACGTTTGCCCACGGCGAAAGTACCGAAACCCACGAGGGAAACAGAGCCGCCCTTCTTCAGCGTGGTCTTGACGGCACCGATGGTGGACTCCAGCGCGCGGGTAGCGGCGGCCTTGGAAATGTCGGCATGCTTGGCGATGTGCTCGATCAGTTCGGTTTTGTTCACAAAGATCCCCTTGTATTGAAACTGCGTTAGTCAGTTGGTCTTGTCAGAAATTTTGGCTTGCCGCTCCGGTTGGGCAAACCGGTCGCGGATGGCTGGGCCGTGCAGTTTTTGCTGCTGCATGCGATTAGAGCCACGGATGATACCCGTGTCAACATGGCATGCGGCATTACAACAGCGCGGGGGCGAATTCTAGACGTATTTTTCCGGCCGCCGTTATCACTCGCTCACAAATAAATCTTCCGGACCCGGTCATTCACGACTAGGCGTCGTTGTGAAAATGGTTTAGCGCCGCAGACGCCATGCACGTCGGCACTCCCAGCGCACCACATCAGCGCGCCGAGCGCACGACCAGACTCACGCCCACCGCCGTCAGCACCGTACCGGTGATGGTCAGCAGCGTGATCGGTTCGGAGAACAGCAGCCAGGCCATCAGGGCCGTGGTGGGCGGCACCATATAGAGCAGGCTGGTGACGCTGGTGGCCGCACCCCGCTGGATCAGCAGGTACAGCAGGGAACTGCCCCCCAGCGTGAGGCCCAGCACCGACCAGGCCATGGCCGCGACCAGTTCCCAGTTCACGCCGCCGCTCATTGCCGTCCAGCGCATGGTTTCATTTTCAAACAAGGCCAGCGGCAGGGTGAGCGCCAACGCCGCGATAAGCTGCACCGCATTGGCGCTGCGCACATCGCAAGGCGCAACAAAATGTTTCTGGTACAGCGTGCCGGTGGTGATGCTCAGCAGGGCCAGCAGGGCGAGTGCGAGGTTCAAGGGGTCGGCTTCGCTGCCCTGGCCGAACTTGCGTGCCACCACCAGCGCCAGCCCTGCAAAGCCCAGGGCCAGGCCGGCCCACTGCCGCCGCGTCACGGCCGAGCCGCGCGCCGACAGCCAGATGGCGGTGAGCACGGGCTGCAGGCCGACGATCAGGGCCACCAGGCCCGAGCCCATGCCGGCCTTCACCGCTGCCCACACGCCGCCCAGATAGCCCGCGTGCATGAGCACACCCGTGACCGATAGATGCAACCATTGCGTGCGCGTGGCCGGCCAGGCCACACGGGCCAGCAGGATCCAGGGCAGGAAGCAGAGGATGGAGAAAACGTAGCGCCAGGCCAGGAAACCCAGCGGGGGCGCATGGGGCATGCCATACCGCGCCACGATGAAACCCGTGCTCCAGATCAGCACGAAGACCAGCGGCATGGCCCGCAACAGGACCTCACTGTCACGGCGGGGACTCATCGCGTGGCCGGCTTCATTTCACACGGGCACGGATTTCGGGCAGGGCCTTCTGCAGGTAGTACACCATGGACCACACCGTCAGCACGGCCGCCAGCCAGATCAGGCCCGTACCCCACAGATGGGTGTCGATCAGGCCGAACAGCATGTCGTCAAATAACAGGAAGGGGATGGCCACCATCTGCACCGTGGTCTTGACCTTGCCCAGCATGTGCACCGCCACGCTGCGCGAGGCGCCGATCTGCGCCATCCATTCGCGCAGGGCCGAGATGGCGATCTCGCGACCGATGATGATGAGCCCCACGAAGACGTCGGCACGCCCCAGATGCACCAGCACCAGCAGGCTGGCACAGACCAGGAACTTGTCGGCCACCGGGTCCAGGAAGGCGCCGAAGGATGAAATCTGGTTGAGCTTGCGCGCAAGGTAGCCGTCGAGCCAGTCGGTCAGCGCGAACACCACGAACATCACGGTGGCGATCAGATTGCGTGTCGCCGGCTCCAGCGGCAGGTAGAACACCCCGACGATCAGAGGGATCGCGACGATGCGCGTCCAGGTCATGAGGGTGGGGATGGTGAAGAACATTTGCATGATTGTGGCATGCCTGCGGGACCGGCCGGCCGCGGCCCGCGCGCTCAGTGCAGCGCGCGGTAGATTGCCTCGGCCAGTTCGTGCGAAATGCCGTCCACCGAAGTCAGGTCCTCGACACTGGCCGCCTCCACCCCGCGCACCCCGCCAAAACGCTGCAGGAGCCGGGCGCGCCGCTTCGGGCCCACGCCCGGTATCTCCTCGATCCTGCTGCCCCCCGTGCGCACCTTGGCCCGGGCCGCACGCATGCCGGTGATGGCGAAGCGGTGCGCCTCGTCGCGGATCTGCGCGACCAGCATCAGGGCCGCCGAGTCCTTGCCCAGGTAGACCTTCTCGCGTCCGTCCGCAAAGACCAGCTCTTCGAGGCCGACCTTGCGGCCCTCGCCTTTCTCGACGCCCACGATGAGCCCCAGGTCCAGGCCCAGCTGCTCGAAGACCTCGCGCGCCATGGCGACCTGGCCCTTGCCGCCGTCGACCAGTACCAGATCGGGCAGGCGGTCCGTGCCCTCGGTGGCCATGCCACCCTCGCCTTCGCTTCCTTCGCGCAGGGCCTGGGCCAGGCGGGCGTAACGGCGCGTCAGCACCTGGCGCATGGCGGCATAGTCGTCCCCGGGCGTGATG
>JBEIPS010000120.1:0-5131 GCA_040376915.1 Hylemonella sp. | reverse complement strand
TTTTTGGCCGCAACCCGAAGGGAACGTGGTTAAAACCGCGCCACTCGTTGTTGCACTCCTAGCCCAGGCAGCCAGCCTGGGCGTCGTCGCGCGCCTAGATTGGCGCGGTTTTAACCACGTTCGCACTTGCGAAATTAGTGTGAACAGGCCCTAGACATCAGCCTCCTTTATGATGCGGGCACTCGCCAACTGAATCCAGGATATGTCCTTTCTCGCCATCGACGTTGGCAACACCCGCCTCAAGTGGGCCCTTTACGAAACGCCCCAACCCGGCGCCCGCGTGCTGGCCCAGGGCGCCGAATTTCTGGACCACATCGACCGCCTGGCCGAGACCGCCTGGGCGGACCTGCCGACACCGAGCTGCATGCTGGGTTGCGTCGTCGCCAGCGACGCGGTCAAGCACCGCGTCGAAGCACAGATGGAGCACTGGGACGTTTCTCCGCACTGGGTCATCTCCAGCGGGCAGGAAGCCGGCCTGAGCAATGGGTATGACCATCCGGCCCGCCTGGGCCCGGATCGCTGGGTGGCGATGATAGGTGCCTGGCATCACATGCTGTCCATGGGCCCCACGCGTCCCATCGTGGTCGCCATGGTGGGCACGGCCGTGACCGTGGAAGCCATCGATCCGAGCGGCAAATTTCTGGGGGGCTACATCCTTCCAGGCCACGGCATCATGCTGCGCGCCCTGGAGTCCGGCACGGCCGGCTTGCACGTGCCCACGGGCGAGGTGCGCCCTTTCCCGACCAACACCAGCGACGCCCTGACCAGTGGCGGCACCTATGCCATTGCCGGGGCCATGGAACGCATGGTGGAACATGTGCGGGAACACTGTGGCGCCGAGCCCTGGTGCGTCATGGCCGGTGGCGCGGGCTGGAAGATGGCCCCCAGCCTGGCCACCCGCTTCGACCTGGTCGACACCCTGATCTTCGACGGCCTGCTGCAGATCGCCGCGCACCGCGGCCTGCAAGCGCCGCTCTGAAGGGTCTCAACGGCCTGGCGCCAGCCAGGCTTCCGCCAGCTTCACCCAGTAGGTCGCACCCAGAGGGATCAGATCGTCGTTGAAGTCGTAGCTCGGGTTGTGCAGGGTGCAGGGGCCGCCGCCGTGGCCCATCTCGCGGTGCACGCCGTCGCCGTTGCCGATGAAGGCATAGGCGCCGGGCTTGGCCAGCAGCATGTAGGCAAAGTCCTCGGCGCCCATGGTGGGCTCCTGTCTCAGAACACCGGCCTCACCCACTATGCTGGCCATAACCTCGCGGGCAAACTCGACTTCGCGTTCGGCGTTGATGGTGGGCGGGTAGTTGCGGTCGAACTCGAAGTCACAACGCGCGCCAAAGGCCGCGCAGGTGTGCTGCGCCACTTCGCGCATGCGCGCCTCGATCTGGTCCAGCACCTCCAGCGTGAAGGTGCGCACCGTGCCCTGCAGCTCGCAGCTGTCGGCGATGACGTTGGTAGCGTGGCCCGCATGGACCATGGTGACGGAGATCACACCCGCGTCGATGGGTTTGATGTTGCGGCTGATGATGGTCTGGAAGGCCAGCACCATCTGGCAGGCCACCAGCACCGGATCCACCGCGTTGTGCGGCATGGCGGCGTGCCCGCCCTTGCCGTGGATGGTGATCTTGAATTCATTGCTCGAGGCCATGACCGGCCCCGGGCTCAGCGCAAAGGTGCCGGCACGCATGCCCGGCCAGTTGTGCATGCCGAACACGGCCTCCATCGGGAATTTCTCGAACAGGCCGTCCTTGATCATCTCGTTGGCACCCGCGCCGCCTTCTTCGGCGGGCTGGAAGATCAGGTAGACGGTGCCATCGAAGTTGCGCTGCTGCGCCAGGTGTTGTGCGGCTGCCAGCAACATGGCCGTATGGCCGTCATGGCCGCAGGCGTGCATCTTGCCGTCGTGGCGGCTGGCGTGGGCAAAGGTGTTGCCCTCCTGCAGGGGCAGGGCATCCATGTCGGCGCGCAGGCCGATGGCGCGTTTCGAGGTGCCCTGCCGGACGATGCCGACCACGCCGGTGCCGCCCAGGCCACGGTGCACGGGGATGCCCCATTCGGTCAGGCGGGCCGCGACCAGATCGGCCGTGCGCTGCTCCTGGAAACTCAGTTCGGGATGGGCGTGGATGTCACGCCGGATGGCCGAGATGCCGGCAGCCTGCGCGACGATGGAATCGATGACCTTCATAGGTGAGAGTCTATTCCTTCGCCTGCCCCTCTGCCAGCCGGGGGAATCCCCACGGCCGGCGATTTCGCTCAGGTGCGCACGCGTCCGTCGCCGGTCAGCATGGACAGTTCGACAAAGCTGGAAGCCACGTGATTGGCTGCCGAGAAGTTGACCTGGAAACCGCCCAGGCTCTGGCTGCCTATGGCTTCGATGCCCTGGATCAGGCCGTCACGGCTGCCGCTGCGCGCCCCCGCGCGGCGCAGGCCTTCGGTCACGACCTTGGCGGCCAGATAACCTTCCATGCTCGAGAAGTTGGCCTGCACATTGCCCGCCTTCTTGACCGCATCGGAAAACTCGCGGGCGATCGGGCGAGCCGGGTAGTAGGGGGAGGGCATGACCTGGGAAACGACGACGCCGGCGCCGTCCTTGCCCAGCTCGTCCGCCAGGGCCTGGGTGCCCACAAAGGACACGTTGAAGAAGGTGCCGCCGAAACCCGCGGCCCGGGCCGCACGAATATAGGCGGCGCAGGACTTGTAGGCGCTGATCTGTACCACCGCATCGGGCGCCGCGGCATTGATGGTCCGCACCGCCCCGGCAACGTCCACCGAATTTCGCTCCACCGTCGCCTGGGCCACCGGTTTGAGGCCCAGCTTGTCCAGCGCCAGAATCACTCCGTCGAGACCAGCCTTGCCGTAGGCATCGTTCTGGTAGAAAACCGCGATCTTCTTCAGGCCCAGATTGGTCAGCTGGCGCACGATCAGTGCCGTCTCGTCGTTGTAGGAGGCACGCAGATGGAACACCTGCTTGTTGAAGGGCTCGCGCAGGCCCATGGCGCCGGTGAAGGGCGCGATGAAAGGTATTTGTGCCTTGCTCAGCAAGGGCAGCGCGGCCAGGCTGGTGGGCGTGCCGATGTAGCCGAACAGCGCGAACACGTCCTCGGCGATCAGCTTCTGCGTGTTGGCCGCGCAGCGATCCGGTTCGTAGCCATCGTCCAGAGACTTGATCTCGATGACCTTGCCACCGATGCCGCCCTGGGCGTTGACCTGCTCGAACCAGAGCTTGGCCCCCTGGTGGAACTGGATGCCCAGTTCAGCCGCGGGGCCAGTGAAGGCGGCCGACTGGCCGAGGACGATCTTGTTGCTGCCCTGCGCCTTGAGCAGAGCGGGCGCGGCCAGCAGCGATGCAGCGGCCAGGCCGAATTGGCGGCGTTTAATCATGGTGCTTCCTGTTGTTTTGCCCGTGCAGCGGATGGATCCGCATCAGATATCCCGGGGACATCGTGACCTACCAACCATGGTATGTCACCGGAACGTAGAAAAGCCCTCCTGAGAGGGCTTTTCTTGTTTGGTTGCGCGAGGAGGATTTGAACCTCCGACCTTTGGGTTATGAGCCCAACGAGCTACCAGGCTGCTCCATCGCGCGGTAATCTAGCATTATATGCTTATTCTGCCTTCGGTGCTGCAGTTTCTGCAGGACGGTCCACAAGTTCCACCAGGGCCATGGGGGCGTTGTCACCCACGCGGAAGCCCATCTTCAGAATGCGGGTGTAGCCGCCCGGGCGGGCCTTGAAGCGCGGACCCAGATCATTGAACAGCTTGGTGACGCTGTCGCGGTCACGCAGGCGGTCAAAAGCCAGGCGGCGGTTGGCCAGGGTGGCTTCCTTGGCCAGGGTGATCATGGGTTCCACAACGCGGCGCAGTTCCTTGGCCTTGGGGACCGTGGTCTTGATGACTTCATGCTCGATGAGCGAATTCATCATGTTGCGCAGCATGGCGAGGCGGTGCTCGCTGGTGCGGTTGAGTTTACGGAGTCCGTGTCCGTGGCGCATGGTGCTTTCCTTTCCTTATATAAACAGGCAGCCGTATCAGGTACTGCCCGGTGCACACGACCCGGGGTTTCGGGTCTTCTAAAAAATCAACAGGCAAGGCTGCTTCAGCAGCCTCGTTCTCACCTTGTTTACCGCTTCTCGAGCGCGGCCGGCGGCCAGTTCTCGAGCTTCATGCCCAGGGTCAGGCCCCGCGAAGCCAGCACTTCCTTGATCTCGTTGAGCGACTTGCGACCCAGGTTGGGGGTCTTGAGCAGCTCGTTCTCGGAACGCTGGATCAGGTCGCCGATGTAATAGATGTTCTCGGCCTTCAGGCAGTTGGCCGAACGCACCGTCAGTTCGAGTTCGTCGACCGGACGCAGCAGGATCGGGTCGAACTGGCTGCCGCTGCGCGGTGCCGGTGCGTCAAAGGCGGCGAGTTCGCTGCCCTCGAGCTGGGCGAACACGGCCAGCTGTTCCACCAGGATCTTGGCCGAGGCGCGCACGGCGTCTTCAGCGGTGATGGCGCCATTGGTCTCGATCTCGACGACCAGCTTGTCCAGGTCGGTGCGTTGCTCGACGCGGGCGCTCTCGACGGTGTAGCTCACGCGCTTGACCGGGGAGAAGGATGCGTCCAGCACGATGCGGCCGATCGACTTGGTCGGCTCGTCGCCGTAACGGCGCATGGTGCCCGGCACATAACCACGGCCCTTTTCGACCTTGATCTGCATGTCGAGCTTGCCACCGGCCGACAGCGTGGCAATCACGTGGTCGGGGTTGATGATCTCGACATCGTGCGGGGTCTGGATGTCAGCAGCGGTGACGACGCCCTCGCCATCCTTGCGCAGGCTCAGCGTGACTTCGTCGCGGTTGTGCAGCTTGAACACCACACCCTTGAGGTTCAGCAGAATGTTGACCACGTCTTCCTGCACGCCGTCGATCGACGAGTACTCGTGCAGCACGCCGGCGATGGTCACCTCCGTGGCAGCGTAACCCGGCATCGACGACAGCAGGACGCGACGCAGCGCGTTGCCCAGGGTATGGCCGTAGCCACGCTCAAACGGCTCCAGCGCCACTTTGGCGCGGTTCAGGCCGAGTTGTTCGACGTTGATTGCTTTGGGTTTCAGCAGACTGGTTTGCATGCAGACTTCCTGTCAATACCCCCGGCT
>JBEIPS010000036.1:0-26059 GCA_040376915.1 Hylemonella sp. | reverse complement strand
GCGCCGCTGATGACCACGGAGCGGCGCTGGGCCGGCATGGCACCCACGGCCTGTACCAGGGCCAGCATGGCGTCCGGGTTGTGGCCATAGTCGGCGATCACGGTGGCGCCCTTGTAGCGGAACAGGTTGAAGCGGCCTTGCGCATTGTTGCTGTCGTTGTCGAAGCTGGCCAGGCCCTGGCGGATCAGCTCCCAGTCCAGGCCCAGGGCCCAGACGGCGGCCACCGAGGCCATGACGTTCTCCACCTGGAAGCCGATGGCGCCACCCAGGGTGAGCGGCACGGCAGCGAGTGCCAGGCGGTGCTGGACCTTGCCTTCGGATGCCACCAGATGCCCGTCCTCGACATACACCGCGCGTTTGCCCTGGGCCAGGTGCGTGGCCATGACCGGGTTGTGGCGGTCGGCGGCGAAAAAGGTGATCAGTCCGCTGCGGCACTGGTTGGCCATGGCGGCGACGATGGGGTCGGCCGCGTTGAGCACGGCGGTGCCCCGGTCGGAGATGTTCTGCACGATCACGCGCTTGAGCACCGCCAGGTCTTCCACCGTGGTGATGAAGTTCAGGCCCAGGTGGTCGCCGCTGCCCACATTGGTGACCACTGCCACGTCGCAACGGTCAAAGGCCAGGCCCTCGCGCAGCATGCCGCCGCGTGCGGTCTCCAGCACGGCCGCGTCCACGTCCGGGTGTTGCAGCACATTGCGCGCGCTCTTGGGGCCGCTGCAGTCGCCGGTGTCGATGCGTTCGCCGCCGATGTAGACGCCATCGGTGCTGGTCATGCCCACGCGCAGCCCGTTCTGCGTGAGCAGATGGGCGATCAGGCGCACGGTGGTGGTCTTGCCGTTGGTGCCGGTCACGGCCACCAGCGGGATGCGGCCATTGTCCTGCTCGCCGAACATGGTGGAGATGATGGCCTCGCCCACCGGCCGGCCCTTGCCGTAGGAGGGCGAGAGGTGCATGCGCAGGCCGGGTGCGGCATTGACCTCGACCACGCCGCCGCCGGTTTCTTCCAGCGGCTGCAGGATGTTGTCGCAGACCATGTCCACGCCGCAGATGTCCAGGCCCACCATCTTGGCGGCGATGATGGCGCGGTGCGCCACCTCGGGGTGCACGTCGTCGGTGACATCGGTGGCCGTGCCGCCGGTGGACAGGTTGGCGTTGTGGCGCAGCGCGACGCGTCGCCCGGGCGCAGGCACGGACTCGGCGTTCAGACCCTGGCCGGCCAGACAGGCCAGGGCGATGTCGTCGAAGCGGATCCTGGTCAGCGAGGTTGAGTGGCCCGTGCCGCGGCGCGGGTCCTGGTTGACCTGGTCCACCAGGGCGCGGATGGTGTGCACGCCGTCGCCCACGACCGTGGGCGGGTCGCGGCGGGCCGCGGCGACCAGCTTGTTGCCCACCACCAGCAGGCGGAAGTCGTTGCCGGGCAGGAAACGCTCGACCAGGATTTCATTGTCGAATTCGGAGGCCGCGGCATAGGCCTTGAGCAGCTGTTCGCGGTTGGTGATGTTGACGGTGACCCCCTTGCCCTGGTTGCCGTTCTTGGGCTTGATGACCACGGGCAGGCCGATTTCGCCGGCTGCGGCCCAGGCATCCTCGGCCGTGGTGATCTCGCGCCCCAGCGGCACGGGCACGCCGGCGCTGGCCAGCAGCTTCTTGGTCAGTTCCTTGTCCTGGGCGATTGATTCGGAGATCGCGCTGGTCGCGTCCATCTCGGCGGCCTGGATGCGGCGCTGTTTGCTGCCCCAGCCGAACTGGATCATGCTGCCCGAGGTCATGCGGCGGTAGGGGATGCCGCGTGCCGTGGCGGCGTCGGCAATGGAGCCGGTGCTCGGGCCCAGGCGCACGTCCTCGTCGAGTTCGCGCAACTGGCCCAGGGCGGCGGCCAGGTCAAACGGTGTGTCCTCCAGGGCGGCGCGGCACAGCGACTGCGCCAGCTCCAGCGCCAGGCGACCGACCGCCTCTTCGGAATACTCGACCACCACCTGGTAGACGCCAGGGTCCACCGTGGGGGTGGTGCGGCTGAAGGTGACGGGGCAACCGGCCTGCGCCTGCAGGCCCAGTGCAGCCAGCTCCAGCACGTGGGCCAGGGGCACGGTGTCGTCGTGGCCGGTCGGGTTCAGCGGCAGGATCTGCGGGAAGCGGGTGCGCAGGCGCAGGCCGAAGTTCTGGCGCGGGCTCAGCTCGCACTCGGCCGGCGTGCAATGGACGACGGCCTCGATAGCGGTGTGGTGGCTCCACAGATTGGGGCCGCGCAGGGCGCGTATGCGTTTGACTTCCATGGGGCTCAGTGGTCGTTGGTGAGGTTGGCCTTGAAGGTGCGCAGGCCGGCGCTGATCAGTTCGGGTCGCACGTCCAGCGCCCAGGCGGCAGCCACGGCGGCCATCACCATATCGGGTTTGGCGGCCTTGGCCGGGTTGAGTGTGTCCAGCTGGATTTCGCTGATCTCGTCCAGGCCCTGGGCCAGCACGATGTGTCGCTCGCGCAGGAACACCGCGCGTTCGCCCTGCTGGCGGTGCTGGGCGATGGCCGGCAACTGGGCATCGGAGCCGTAGAAGATGACCTTGCCGTCGCACAGCGCGGCCATCTCGACCACGCGCGGATCGGCGGCGTTGAGCACGGCCGTGCCGGTGGGCAGGATCACGTCGACCTGGGTGCGCACCACGTTGTAGAGCTTGTCGGCGTCGTCGATGTAGAACTCGGCCAGTTCGTCCGGGTTACCGTCCAGGTCGGTCACCACGCCCACGGCGCAGCGGTCGTAGGCCAGGCCCTCGCCCAGGATGGCGCGGTGGCTGTGTTCGAGCACGGCGGCTTCGAGCGAGCGGTTGATCAGCAGGCGTTGGCCGGTGGCCCAGTCCGAACAGTCGCGGGACTCGACCTGGCGCGGGCCGAGGAAGAAGCCGTCGCGGCAGGCCAGGCCGACCTGGGTGCCGTTGATGTGCAGCAGCCAGTTCACCAGGCGCGCGATGCGGGTGGTGTGGCGGCTGCCGGTGATGCCCACGATGGGAATGCGGCCCTGGTCCTCACCGGGGAAAAGGTGGGCCACGATGGCCTGGCCCACGTTGCGCGGCTGGCCTTCGGCGGGCTTGAGGTGCATCAGCAGGCCGGGGCCGGCGTTGACCTCGATGATGGCGCCGCCCTGTTCGGCCAGTGGGCGCGAGATATCGGGGGTCACCAGGTCGATGCCGGCGATGTCCAGGCCGACCACACGCGCGGCCAGTGCGGCGGCGGCGGCCACCTGCGGGTGGACCTGGTCGGTCACGTCGTAGGCGAGATCGCCGTGGCGACGGATCAGCACGACCTGGCCGGCCGGCGGCACCGAGTTGCCATCCATGCCCTGACGGCTGAGTTCCAGCTGGGCGATGGGCTCCTTGTCCAGGATCAGCGGCTCCAGCGGGAATTCCTCTTCCTCGCCGCAGCGGGGGTCGCTGTTGATCTGGCTGCTGATCAATTGCAGGACGGTGGAGCGGCCGTCGCCGGTGATGGTCTGCTTCTTGCCGCGCATGGCGGCCACGACCTGGCGACCCACGACCAGCAGGCGATGGGCCTCGCCCTCGATGTATTTTTCCACCAGCACGCCGCTACCTTCGGCATCCGCAGCCTGCCAGGCCTGGGTGACTTCTTCGCGTGTGTGCAGGTCGGTGAACACGCCGCGGCCATGGTTGGCGTCCGTGGGCTTGACGGTCACGGGCACGCCGATGTCCTGCGTCACGTCCCAGGCCTGTTCGGGGCTGTCCACCTCTTCGCCGGCCGGGACCGGCACACCGCAGGACTGCAGCAGCTCCTTGGTGAGCTGCTTGTCGCTGGCGATGCTTTCGGCGATGGCGCTGGTCTGGTCAGTCTCAGCCGTCCAGATGCGGTGCTGGCGGGCGCCATAGCCCAGCTGCACCAGATTGCCCTCGTTGAGGCGGATGTGCGGGATGCGGCGGTCGGTGGCCGCCTCGACGATGTGGGCGGTGCTCGGGCCCAGGTAGAGCCGGTCGCAGAGTTCGCGCAGGCGGGCCACGGTGGCGGCCACATCGTAGGGCCGGTCCTCGATGGCGGCCATCAGCAGCTCGCGCCCGGTTTCCAGGGCAGCCCGTCCCACCTCTTCCTGGCGGGTGCGGAAGGCCATCTTGTAGACGCCGCGCCGGGAGGTGCTGCGCGTCTTGCCGAAGCCGGTGGCCATGCCGGCCATCGATTGCAGCTCCAGCGCCACATGCTCCAGGATATGGCCGGCCCAGGTGCCGTCGCGCAGGCGCTCCAGGAATCCGCCGATTTCACCGACGCCGCAGCGGTGCTGGGCCAGGCCGGGGAGCAGGGCGGTCAAACGCTCGTAAAATCCGGGTATGACATTGGAAGGACGGTCTTCCAGTCCCCCCAGGTCCAGCCAGGCTTCGATGACAGGACGGTAGGTCCAGATATTGGGACCGCGCAGATGGCTGACCCGCAGAATGTGAAGGTTTTTTTGAGTCATGAGGCTAGGCAGGGCGAACTATCTGTCCCTGCAATGGTCTTGCTCGCTGGCATCGCCAGATCGTGCTGAGGCTGCGGTTGGTCTCCAAGGTGCCGTGCATAAAACGGGGACAATCGACATCAGCAAATCCCACCCCAGGCTCTGGATTCCATGACTCGTGTGACCCCGTCAGCAGCTCTATTATCTTTCAGTGACGTTCCGGCGGAATGGCTGGCTGAAATACGCACACAACTGCACCCTGATGAGAACGTCCAGGCGGTGCTGGAGGTTGACCTTGACACCCGTCTGCGGTTCGGTCGCGGCCTGCTGGTGGCGACCGACCGGCGCCTGCTGACCCGGGCTCCGGGGCAGCAGCTCTGGCAGGCCTGGGACTACCACCCCACCCTGAAACTGAACCAGCACGACCATGCCGGTGTCGGCCATCTGGAGCTGCTGGATGGCCAGGGCCGGCTGGCGCATTGGTGTTACACCTTGGGACAAAATCTGCAGGCCGTGCGCCTGGCAGAACAGGTCGGCCGCCAGCTGCGCAGCCTGAGCACCGGCCGGCCCGTGCCGGCCCCGGTGGGCCATGACTGCCCGATCTGCAAGGCTCCGCTGGACCCTGGGCAGGACGAATGCCCGATCTGCGCCAAGGTCATCCACACCCCCCCTTCGACCTGGACCCTGCTGCGCCTGTGGCGTTTTGCCCGGCCCTACAAAGGGCAGCTGCTGCTGGGTTTTGCGCTGACCCTGCTGGGCACGGCGGCCAGCCTGGTGCCGCCCTACCTGACCATGCCCCTGATGGACGAGGTGCTGGTGCCGCTGGAGGCGGGCAAGCAGGTGGACCCCATGCTGGTCGTGCTCTACCTCAGCGGGCTGCTGGGGGCGGCCGTGCTGGCCTGGGGCCTGACCTGGGCCAAGACCTATATCCTGGCCCTGGTGTCCGAGCGCATCGGCGCCGACCTGCGCACCACCACCTACGACCATCTGATGCGCCTCTCGCTCGAGTACTTCGGCGGCAAGCGCACCGGGGACCTGATGGCCCGCATCGGCAGTGAGACCGACCGCATCTGCGTCTTCCTCTCCCTGCACCTGCTGGACTTCTTCACCGACCTCATCATGCTGCTGATGACGGCGGCGATCCTCTTCTCCATCAACCCCTGGCTCGCCCTGGCCACGCTGATCCCGCTGCCCATCATCATGTGGATGATCCACTCGGTGCGGCACCGCCTCAAGACCGGCTTCGAGAAGATCGACCGCGTCTGGTCCGAGGTCACCAGCGTGCTGGCCGACACCATCCCCGGCATCCGGGTGGTCAAGGCCTTTGCCCAGGAAAAGCGTGAATCCGCGCGTTTCCATGAGGCCAACCGCCAGAACCTGCTGGTCAACGACCGCATCAACAAGATCTGGTCCCTGTTCGCGCCCAGCATCTCCTTTCTGACCGAGGTCGGGCTGCTGGTGGTCTGGGGCGTGGGCGTCTGGCTGATCGCAAAAGGCGAGACCTCGGTGGGTGTGCTCACGGCCTTCATCGCCTACATCAGCCGGTTCTACGGGCGCCTGGACTCCATGAGCCGCATCGTTTCCTGGACCGAGCATTCAGCCTCGGCCACCAAACGCATCTTCGACATCCTGGACCACGTCTCCAGCGTGCCCGAGCCGGCGCAGCCGGTGCACCTGCAGCAGGTGCAGGGCCGCATCGAGGTGCGTGACGTGGGTTTCCGCTACGGCAACCGCGAGGTCAACCGCGGCATCAACATCACCATCGAGCCCGGTCAGATGGTGGGTCTGGTGGGCCACAGCGGTTCGGGCAAGAGCACCCTGGTCAACCTGATCTGCCGTTTCTACGACGTGACCGAGGGTTCGATCCGCATCGATGGCGTGGACATCCGTTCCCTGCCCGTGGCCGAGTACCGCCGCAACATCGGTCTGGTGCTGCAGGAGCCCTTCCTCTTCTTCGGCACCATTGCCGAGAACATCGCCTATGGCAAGCCCGACGCCACGCGCGAACAGGTCATGGCGGCCGCGCGCGCCGCCCATGCGCACGAGTTCATCCTGCGCCTGCCCCAGGGCTACGACTCCATCGTGGGTGAACGCGGCCAGGGCCTGTCGGGCGGCGAGCGCCAGCGCATCTCGATCGCGCGCGCCCTGCTGATCGATCCGCGCATCCTGATCCTGGACGAGGCCACGGCCTCGGTGGATTCCGAGACCGAGAAGGAAATCCAGAAGGCCCTGGACAACCTGGTGCAGGGCCGCACCACCATCGCCATCGCCCACCGGCTCTCCACCCTGCAACGCGCCGACCGCCTGGTGGTACTGGACCGCGGCCAGGTGGTGGAAGAGGGCACGCACCATGAGCTCATGGCGCGCCAGGGTGCCTACTACAACCTCTACCAGGCCCAGGCCCGCAATGTCGATACCGACATGGACGACGCCGAAACCGATGTGAGTCCGGAACGCAAGGACGACGCCAAATGAACTCGCGCCCCATCCTGAACCTGACGCAGACAGCGGCCCCCCTGACACGCAATGCCTACGGCAAGCTGGTCCTGACCCTGGCCGATGGCCAGGTACGCACGGGCGTGGTGCCGGTGCGTGCCTTTCCCATCCAGGCGCCCGAGCGGGACATCTCCCTGCTCGACGCCGATGGCCACGAGGTGGCCTGGGTCGACGAACTGGCCCGTGTGCCCGAGCCGGCCCAGGGCCTGATCCGTGCCGCGCTGGCCGAGCGCGAATTCATCCCCGAGATCCGTGCCATCACGGGCGTCAGCAGCTTTTCCACCCCCAGTACCTGGACGGTGCGCACCGACCGCGGTGACACTTCCTTCGTGCTCAAGGGTGACGAGGACATACGCCGCCTGGTGGGCAACACCCTGCTGGTGACCGACTCCCACGGCATCCAGTTCCTGATCCGCGACGTCGCGGCGCTGGACCGCGAGAGCCGCCGCTTGCTCGATCGCTTCAAGTAAGCCGGCTTGCTCCGGCCCCGTTGACCATGAAACCTGTTTTTGACTATTCCGACGCCACCCTGCGCGAGCTGGCCCGGACCGACGTGAGCCGTGCCCTGCAGGAAGACGTGGGCAGTGGCGACCTGACCGCAGGCCTGATAGCCCCCGCACGCCAGGCGCACGCGCGAATTCTGGCGCGCGAAGCGGCCGTGATCTGCGGCGCAGCCTGGGTGGAGGCCACCTTGCAGCAGGTGGTGCCGCAGGCGCAGATCACCTGGTTTGTACGCGATGGGCAGCGTTGCGCGACCGACCAGGTGGTGCTGGAAATCAGCGGCCCTGCCCGTGGCTTGCTGACCGCCGAGCGCACCCTGCTCAATTTTCTGCAATTGCTCAGCGCGGTCGCCACGCAGACGGCTGCCTATGTCGACGCCATCCGTGCCGTGCCGGGCAACCGTGCGCAGATCGTCGACACGCGCAAGACCCTGCCGGGTTTGCGTCTGGCGCAGAAGTACGCCGTGCACTGCGGCGGCGGCTTCAACCACCGCATTGGCCTGTACGACGCCGTGCTGATCAAGGAAAACCACATTGCCGCTGCCGGTGGTGTGAGCGCTGTGTTGCGCCAGGCCGCTGCCGTGGCGCCTTCCGCCAAATTCGTCGAGATCGAGGTCGAAACCCTGGACCAGCTTCAAGAAGCCCTGCAGGCCGGTGCCTCCATGGTGCTGCTGGACAATATGAGCCTGGACACCATGTACGAGGCTGTGCACCTGAATGCCGGGCGCGCCATTCTGGAGGTCTCGGGCGGGGTGAACATGGGCACGGTGCGCGGGATTGCCGCCACGGGGGTGGACCGCATCTCGATCGGCGCCCTGACCAAGGATGTGAAGGCCGTGGATTTCTCCATGCGGTTTACGGAGCTGTGATGAGCGCAAACCAAGTCATCGACGTCGAATACGAACAGCCCGAGACCGCGCAGGGTGAGGGCGCGGCCTGCTCCACCCACCATGCCTGGGCGCGCGTTCCGGTGGAGCCCGGTCCTTCCGAACGTGCTGCGCTCAAGGACAGGATCCGTCGCCTGCTCAAGGAAAAGAACGCGGTCATGGTCTCGCACTACTACGTGCACCCGGACCTGCAGGATCTGGCCGAGGAGACGGGCGGCATCGTCAGCGACTCGCTGGAGATGGCGCGCTTCGGTCGCGACCACGCGGCCCAGACCCTGGTGGTCTCGGGCGTGCGTTTCATGGGTGAGACCTCCAAGATCCTCTCGCCGCACAAGCGCGTGCTCATGCCCGACCTGGACGCCACCTGTTCGCTGGACCTGGGCTGCCCCATCGACGAGTTCTCTGCCTTTTGCGACGCACACCCCGACCGCACCGTGGTGGTCTACGCCAACACCAGCGCGGCCGTGAAGGCCCGCGCCGACTGGCTGGTCACGTCGAGCTGCGCACTCGATATCGTGCGTGCGCTCAAGGACCAGGGCCACAAGATCCTGTGGGCACCCGACCGCCATCTGGGCGGCTACATCCAGCGCGAGACGGGCGCCGACATGCTGATGTGGAACGGCTCCTGCATCGTGCACGACGAGTTCAAGAGCTTCGAGCTGGAAGAGCTCAAGAAGGAGCACCCCAGGGCCAAGGTGCTGGTGCACCCCGAATCACCGGCCGCCGTGGTGGCCCTGGCCGACGCCGTGGGCTCGACCTCGGGCATCCTCAAGGCAGCGCAGGAGATGGATGCGCCCGAGTTCATCGTGGCCACCGACAAGGGCATGATGCACAAGCTGCGTACGCTCAACCCTGGCAAGACCTTCATCGAGGCGCCCACAGCGGGCAACAGCGCCACCTGCAAGAGCTGCGCGCACTGCCCCTGGATGGCCATGAACGGCCTGGCCGGTGTGGCCCAGGTGCTGGAACACGGCAGCAACGAGGTCCAGGTGGACCCGGCGCTGATTCCGCGGGCCCGTCTGCCCATCGACCGCATGCTGGCTTTCACGGCCGCGCTCAAGGCCGGCCAGCCGGTCAGCGGCCTGGTACCCAACATCGGCGCGGCGTGACAGGTAACACCCCCGAGACGCTTTGCGTCTCCCCCTCAAGGGGGCGCTCCCAGCGGACTGGCAAAGCCAGCTCCGCGGGAGCCCTGGAATGGTCGATGGCGCGGCCTTATTCTTTGCTTGGGGCGGCATAATCGGCGCGAACAAGGAGTCGCCTCATGTCCCGCAACGTGCTTGCCGTCTATCCCGGTACCTTTGACCCCATGACCCTGGGCCATTCCGACGTGATACGCCGGGCGGCCCAGCTCTTCGACCGTGTCATCGTGGGCGTGGCCGCGGCGCACCACAAGAAGACCATGTTCACGCTGGACGAGCGTATTGCCATGGTGCGTGAAGTCATGCACGACCAGCCCAATGTGGTGGTCGAGAGTTTTTCCGGCCTGCTGCGCGACTTCGTCGTGGGGCGCAGTGCCAAGGTGGTCATCCGCGGTCTGCGCGCGGTGACCGACTTCGACTATGAATTCCAGCTGGCCGGCATGAACCGCAGCCTCATGCCCGAGGTCGAGACGGTCTTTCTGACACCGAGCACGAGCTACCAGTTCATTTCCAGCACCCTGGTGCGCGAGATCGCCACCCTGGGTGGGGAGGCCGAGAAGTTTGTGGATCCCCTGGTGGCCACACGCCTGCAGGAAAAGATCCGCAGCCGCGCCTGAGCGCCGCACCGCGAAGCATCCTGTTGCAAAGCCGCAGCCCGCACTTCACCGGGCTGACACGACCGCGTCGCATAATTGACGCATGACCGAATTCATCCTGATTCGCCACGGCGAGACCGACTGGAACCGCGAGCTGCGCTTCCAGGGGCAGCTCGACGTGCCGCTCAATGCGGTCGGTCTGGAGCAGGCGCGCCGTGTGGCCGAGCGCCTGGCCCTGCAGCCCCTGCATGCGCTGGTGAGCAGTGACCTGCAGCGGGCCTTGCAGACCGCGCAGGCCCTGGCGCAACGTGCCGGCCACGCAGCGCCGCTGCCCGAGGCCGGCCTGCGCGAACAGCACTTCGGCATGGCCGAAGGTCTGCGCGTACCCGACATCCAGACCCGACACCCCCAGGCCTGGGAACAATGGGTGCGTTTCGATGAACACTATGCCTTTGAGGGTGGTGAATGCACCCGCGACTTTCACGCACGTGTGCTGGGCGCGCTGCGTGCCCTGGCGCAGCGCCATATCGGACAGACGGTGGCGGTGGTCACGCACGGTGGGGTGCTGGACATGGTCTACCGCAGCGCGCGCGGCCTGTCGCTGTCCGGCCCGCGTGTGAGCGAGATCCCGAACGCCGGCATCAACCGGGTGCGCCTGCAGGGTGAGGCCATCGAGATTCTGGATTGGGCCGATACCCGTCACTTGGCCGATCTGCCGCCACAACCCGTCTATGACCAGCAGCGCCTGGCGCGTGAGCGCGAGGCCGCCGCCCAGGCCACCGATAGCGCCTGAGGCCGCCGTGGTCTTCGGTCCCGGCGGATAATCGGGGCACCATGGCCCTGATGATCACCGACGAATGCATCAATTGTGATGTCTGCGAACCCGAGTGCCCCAACGAGGCCATCTATCTCGGGGCGGAGATCTATGAAATCGATCCGGCGCGCTGCACCGAATGCGTGGGCCATTTCGAGGAGCCCCAGTGTGTGCAGGTCTGTCCTGTGGCTTGTATTCCGGTGAATCCGGAGCTCGTGGAAGACCGCGAGACCCTGTGGCAGAAATACCGGCGCCTGCAGGCCGAGGCGCAGGCCCTGGCCGCGGGCAAGCCTTCGGCGCCGGCCTGAGCCCTAGTTCGCCGCCGGGGCACGGTAGGCCGGGATCTTTTCCTTGCTGTTCTTCTTGGCCGCGGCCTTCTGTGCCGCCCGGTCGGCATCCCGTTGGGCCTTGTCGGTCCGTTCCAGCTCGCGCCTCACCGCCGCTTCTTCCTGATGCCGGGTTCTCTCCAGCGTGTCGCCTGCGCGTTTTTCCTGCTTGACGCTGGCCTCATGCGCCTTGCGTTGCTCGGGGGTGCGGCTGTCGTTGGCCTCGACAGTCTTGCCTTCGGGGCAAGGAGTCTGGCTGTAGCTGCTGCCGCAACGGTAGACGGTCTGCGCCGGGAGCCCGGTGCAAAGCGTCAGGGCGGTGATCGCGAGGATGGCTGTCAACGTCTTCATGCAGGCTCTCCTTCCTGGGGGGGTGGCAGGGGTGCCGGCCGCGGCGGCTTGGGCCGGGGTGGCTTGCTCGTGTGGATCAGCATCATCGCCTTTTCCATCTCGCCGGCCAGCAGCTCAGGCAGGGCCTTGACCGAGCGGGCGACGCAGTCTTCGATGGCCGTGCGGTGCTCGGGCGAGGGCTTCTTGAGCACCCAGTTCACCACTTCCGATTTCACGCCCGGGTGTCCCACACCGATGCGCAGGCGCCAGTAGTCGTCCGTGCCCAGCTGGGCATGGATGTCGCGCAGGCCGTTGTGGCCGGCGTGGCTGCCACCGAGCTTGAGCTTGACCTGCCCGGGCACGATGTCGAGTTCGTCATGGGCGACGAGGATCTCGTCAGGCCGGATCTTGAAGAAGCGCGCCAGTGCCGATACCGACTTGCCCGATTCGTTCATCCAGGTCTGCGGCTCCAGCAGCCAGACGGTCTGGCCCTTGAGGGTGGTGCGTGCCACGAGGCCGTGGCAGCTCTTGTCCATGTGCAGGCCGAGCTTGAGCTCGCGGGCCACGGCGTCGATCCACCAGAAACCGGCGTTGTGCCGGGTGGCCTCGTATTCGGGGCCGGGGTTGCCCAGGCCGACAAACAGTTTGATCATGCGCGGATTATCGGTGCATCCCTGGGAGCCGGATGGCCAAAAAAAACGGCCCACCGAAGTGGGCCGTTGTACCAGCCGCGAGGCTTATTTCTTGGCGGCAGGTGCCTTGGCGGCCGGAGCAGCAGCCTTGGCCGGTGCAGCCTTGCCACCGGCGGCCGGGGCCGCTGCGGTGGCTGCAGCGTCGGCGGCAGCCGGTGCGGCTTCGGCAGCGTCTGCGCCAGCAACCATCACCACCGACACCACCACCGGGTTGGCCTTGCCGTGGGTCACGGCGGTCACGCCCTTGGGCAGCTTGATGTCCGACAGGTGCAGGGACGCACCCTTCTTCAGGCCGCTCAGGTCCACGGCGATGAACTCGGGCAGGTCGGCCGGCAGGCAGAGCACTTCGATTTCGGTCAGCACGTGGTTGGCGATGCAGCCGTCGGTCTTGACCGCCGGCGAATTCTCGTCACCGCTGAAGTGGAAGGGCACCTTCATGTGCAGCTTGGTGTTGGCGTCCACGCGCTGGAAGTCGATGTGCAGCACCAGGGGCTTGAAGGGGTGCATCTGCACGTCACGCAGCAGAACCTTGTTGCTCTTGCCGCCCACTTCCATCTCGAGGACGGTCGAATGGAAGGCTTCCTTCTTCAGGGCATGCCACAGCGCGTTGTGGTCGAGCTCGACCAGCTGCGGTTCACCGGTGCCACCGTAGACGATACCGGGCGTGCGGCCCGTGTTGCGGAGACGGCGGCTCGCACCCGTGCCCTGCTTGGCGCGCTCAAAAGCGACAAATTTCATAGTTCACTCCATAAAGAGTCCACCGCGACCAGTGAGACTCCGTTTCAACAAAGGCCCGCGGCAGTATGCGTGCGGGCCGGCTTTTTGCTCGGGAATCAGAACAGATCGTCCTGGTCCGAGAACAAACTCATGACCGACTCGCCCTTGGCGATGCGGTGGATGGTTTCCGCGATCAGCGGGGCCACGTTCACCTGGCGAATCTTGGCGCAGCCGGTGGCGGCGGGGCTCAGCGGGATGGTGTTGGTCACCACCACTTCGTCCAGGGCCGTGCCCTTGGACAGGCGTTCGATGGCCGGGCCCGAAAAAATCGGGTGCGTGCAATAGGCGTAGACCTTCTTGGCGCCGCGCTCCTTGAGCACTTCGGCAGCCTTCACCAGCGTGCCGGCTGTGTCGATCATGTCGTCCATGATCACGCAGTTGCGGCCTTCGATCTCGCCGATCACGTGCATCACTTCACTGACGTTGGCCTTGGGACGGCGCTTGTCGATGATGGCCAGATCGCAACCCAGCTGCTTGGCCAGCGCGCGCGCGCGCACCACACCACCCACGTCGGGCGAGACCACGATCAGGTCTTCGTACTTCTTCAGCCGCAGGTCACCCAGCAGCACCGGCGAGGCGTAGATGTTGTCCACCGGGATGTCGAAGAAACCCTGGATCTGGTCGGCATGCAGGTCCATGGTCAGCACGCGGGCCACGCCCACGGTCTGCAGCATATTGGCCACCACCTTGGCGGTGATCGGCACGCGGGTGGAACGCGGGCGGCGGTCCTGGCGCGCGTAGCCGAAATAGGGGATCACGGCGCTGATGCGCTCGGCCGAGGCGCGCTTGAGCGCGTCCACCATGATGAGCAGCTCCATCAGCGAGTCGTTGGTCGGCGCGCAGGTCGACTGCACGACGAAGACGTCGCGGGCGCGCACGTTCTGGTTGATCTCCACGGTCACTTCGCCGTCCGAAAAACGGCCGACCGTGGCAGCACCCAGCGTGATGCCGAGGTGCTTGGCAATGTCGGCGGCCAGTGCCGGGTTGGCATTGCCCGTGAAAATCATGAAATCAGGGGATTGAGCGACCTGCATGAACGGATCCAGCGATGAGTGACCAGTGACCCAGAAAAATTTGGCAGGGGAGAAAGGATTCGAACCTTTGCATGCTGGAATCAAAATCCAGTGCCTTAACCAACTTGGCGACTCCCCTACACAGGCTGGCAGCTGGGAAACAGCTGCCCACCGACTAACTCTTTTCGCTGGTCGCCCAACCGCAAAGCGGGTGAACCTCCAGGCTGCAACACAACCGGGCCTGCAAGGTGTCCGGCGCCGTCGGAACACGCAAGTCGGGCGGTGCCCAGGCAAACACGGCACTTCCTGAGCCTGTCATCCGTCCTTCCAGCCCCAGAGTGGCGAGCCAATCGAGAGCCTGCGTGACACCCGGACAGAGCCTTTGGGCGACAGGCTGCAGGTCGTTGCGGGCCTCCTTCAGAAAAGCCTGCGGGTCTGCAGCAAAGCCTGAAATTGTAGCAGGAATACTGTCGCGTCTCAAGGTCGGGTCTGAAAAAATCGCCTTGGTTTCCAGTCCGGCCAGGGGCTTGACCACCAGCACGGGGCGGGGCGGCAGCACGACGGGGGTGATGGACTCGCCGATGCCCTCGACCCAGGCGTTGTGGCCGCGCAGGAAGAAGGGCACGTCCGCCCCAAGCTGCAGGCCGATGGCGCAGAGTTGTTCCAGGGTGAGCTTGAGCTGCCACAGGCGGTTGAGTGCGAGCAGGGTCGATGCGGCGTCCGAGGAGCCGCCGCCCATGCCGGCCTGGGCCGGCAGGCGTTTTTCGACCGCGATGTGCGCGCCGTGCGTCGTGCCGGTGGCGGCCTGCAAGGCCCGTGCAGCGCGCAGGATCAGGTCGTCGGCCGGCAGCGGCGCCAGCAGGTCCTCGCGGCTGAGCCGGCCCGGGGGGCGGCGGTCGAAGTGCAGGGTATCGGCCCAGTCGATCAGCATGAAGACCGACTGCAGCAGGTGGTAGCCGTCGGCACGCCGACCCGTGATGTGCAGGAAAAGGTTGAGCTTGGCCGGAGCCGGGATGTCGTGGAGCGA
Organism: Hylemonella sp.; assembly: GCA_040376915.1. Taxonomy (GTDB): domain Bacteria; phylum Pseudomonadota; class Gammaproteobacteria; order Burkholderiales; family Burkholderiaceae_C; genus Hylemonella. The sequence continues at coordinate 11,033 of JBEIPS010000036.1, read as the reverse complement.
CTGCATGCCCGCGATTATCCGGTGAGGCTCAGGGCTCGATGATGAGACGCAGTTCGGCGGCCGGCGCGGGGTGGCTGCGCCGGGCCAGCAGGCGGCCCGCGTCCAGCTGCGTCAGGTCGGCCAACCAGCCGTCGGCGACTGCAGGTCGGCCTTGCAGCCATTCGAACAGGGCCGCGATCGGGATAGCGGTGCCGGTGGCCTCGGTGGCCAGGGCATCGAGCGTATCGAAGGCGCGGGTCTGCCCGTTGTTGCGCAGCAGGGCCTGTTGAGGGCTCCAGCGCAGTTGCGCCAGCGTGGTGCCCAGGGGGCTGGACAGCAGCAGCTCGCCGGTCGGGGCCCGGCCGCTGAGTTCGAAGTTGGCAAAGAAGGAGGTGGGTTCCGGGCTGCTGTCCACGCGCAGTGCCAGGCGGCCACGCCAGTAGGTCTGGGTCTGGGCCTGGGCCTCGGCTGCCGGGGCCAGCCTGGGCGCCTGGGCGCAGGCGGTCAGCAGGATCAGGGCGGCACAGAGCAGGCCGACCGCACGCGCGGCACGCAGAGGGAGCTTCACGGCTTGACGCGCAGACGCTTGAGCGTTTCGACCAGGGTCTCGTTCTCGGCATTGAGCTGCAGGCCCTCACGCCAGATGCTCAGTGCCTGCTCCCGCTGGCCCATGCTCCAGAGCACCTCGCCCAGATGGGCGGCGATCTCGGCGTCGGGGCGGGCCCGGTAGGCCTTTTCCAGCACGCGCAGGGCTTCAGGCTTGTTGCCCGTGCGAAATTCGACCCAGCCCAGGCTGTCGCTGATGAAGGGGTCGTCGGGCGCGAACTCGAGGGCCTTGAGGATGAGCTGGCGCGCCTCACTCAGGCGCACATTGCGATCGGCGAAGGAATAGCCCAGGGCGTTGTAGGCGTGGTGGTACTGCGGCTTCTCGGTGATGATGCGGCGCAGGATGCGCTCCATCTCGGACGTGTTGCCCAGTTTCTCCGCCAGTGTGGCCTGGTCGTAGAGCAGGTCGTAGTCCTTGGGCTCGCGTTTCGTGGCTTCGGCCAGCATTTCGTAGGCCTGGGCATAACGCTTGTTGTCACGCAGCAGCTGCACCTCGCTGGAGAGCTTGACGCGCGCGTCCGCCGGCGAGCGCTCGGGCAGGTTGCGGATCAGCTCGCGCGCCTCGTCGAGACGGCCCTGGCGGGCCAGGATGCCGGCGCGCCGGCTTTGTGTGCGCACCAGGTCCTCGGGGCTGCTGATCCTGGCCAGCCAGGCCTCGGCCAGCTTGTAGTCCTTGCGCTGTTCGGCGATCTGGGCCAGGGACAGATAGGCCTGGGCCAGGGCGCGGTTGGGCTCTTCCATGCCGTTGCCCTTGCGGGCCTGCATCAGATCAAGGAACTGCTTGAGCGAGCGCTCCGCGGAGTCGATCCGGTTGTCCTGCAGCTCCAGCGTGCCGCGGATCAGCCAGGCTTCGGCGTAGTCGGGTTTTTCGCCGGTGACGATCTGCACCTGGCTGGCGGCTTCGGCATAACGTTGGGCGTCGAGCAGGGCGCGTGCATAAGCCAGGCGCACCTCCACCAGGGGTCGGCCTTCCAGGTATTTGCGCACGATGGCTTCGGCCCCGGGCTGCTGGGGCGACATCAGGGCCAGGGCCAGCAGGGCCGGCCCTTCCGCACGTGCATCCAGCGCCTGGCCACGTCGTGCGGCTTCCAGCGCGCCTGCGCCGTCCTCGTTTTCCAATCGCATACGGCCCACGGCGCTCCAGGCGGCGGGGCCCGTGCCGGGATTGGTCAGGTACTCGGCCAGGGCCTGCTCAAGCATCTCCGTGGCGAGTTTCTTGTCGCTGCTGCGGGCGAAATAACGGGGCAGCATGGTGATGGTGAGGGCGCGGTCCTTGGCCTCGGTCAAGGCAATCTCGCGCTTGAGCGGCTCCACCGTTTCGTTCAGGCGGTTCAGGCCGATCAGGATCTGCAGCACGTAACGGTTGGCGTCGCGTGAACCGGGCTGGGCCTGCTTCCACGCGCGCGCGGCCTGCAGGGCAGAGTCCCCGGCGCGCGACTGCAGGGCGATGTCGATGGCGCGCTGGTACAGGCGGGCGTCGCCGGTCTTGCGTGCGGCATCGAGGATCAGGGAGTAGCCCACGCCGGCTTCACCGCGCTGGGTGCTGAATTCACCCACCATCAGCTGGTAGAAAAGCTCGCCGTCGAGCGCCGAACTGGCGGGTGGAGTGACGGGAGCCGGGTCCGGCTGTTGTGCATGGGCCGCCAGGGCGGCGGTCAGCAACAGTGGGAGGAGGCGTAGGCGTGAGAACATCAAACCATAATAATGCAAGCCAGCCTGCCCTGGTCTGCCTACTGTCATGCCTGAATTGCCCGAAGTCGAAGCCACGCGCCTGAGTTTTGTCGACCGCATCAGCGGAGCCGGCATCGTCTCGGCCTGGTGCGGCAAGCCCTTGCGCTGGCCTTTGGGCACGGTGCCTGAGCGTCTGGCCGGTCGCATGGTGCAGGGGGTGCGCCGACGCGGCAAGTACCTGCTGCTGGATCTCGACCAGGGTCTGCTGCTGCTGCACCTGGGCATGTCGGGCAGCCTGAGCTTCGGCGCCCGGCTGCCACCGCGCGGGATGCACGACCATTTCGAACTCGCCACGACCCGAGGCACGCTGCGCCTGAACGATCCTCGCCGTTTCGGCGCCGTGGTCTGGGCGCCCGCCGAAGATGCGCCTGTGGCGCGCAAGCTGCTGGGTGGGCTGGGGGTGGAGCCGCTGTCAGACGACTTTGACGTGGCGGCTTTTCATGCAGCGCTCAGGACGCGCAGATCCGCCATCAAGCAGGTGCTGCTGGCGGGCGACGTGGTGGTGGGCGTGGGCAATATCTACGCGTCCGAGGCGCTGTTCCTGGCCGGCATCCGCCCCACCCTGAGCGCGGCACGCCTGAGCCGGCCCCGCGCGGAAAAATTGCGTGCCGCCATCCGTGAAGTATTGGGCCGCGCCCTGGCGGCGGGTGGTACGACGCTGCGGAATTACTCCAACGCCGTCGGCGAGCGTGGCAACTTCCAGTTTGAAGCCAAGGTCTATGGACGTGAGGGGCAGCCCTGCCGGGTTTGCGCCACGCCGATCAAGCGCATCTTGCAGGGTCAGCGAGCGACGTTTTTCTGCCCCATTTGCCAGAAAACATGAGGCTAATCAAGGAGATAGATGCTATATTGACTGTTTTGCAGAATGACCTGAAGTGCGTCTAGGGGGCAGATTTGGCTACATCTTTCAACGATCAGTTTGACCAGCACGGCACGTGGCGGCGGGAGTTCGCCCTGCGCCTGAAGCTGCTGGGCGAATGGATGAAAGACCACGACCTGCTCGACGCAGCCGTCGAGGAGCGTCTGCACCGCCTGGAAATGCAGGTCCGTGCCGACAAGGTCATGGTGGCCTTTGTCGCCGAGTTCTCGCGCGGCAAGTCCGAGCTGATCAACGCCATCTTCTTCGCCGGCTACGGCCGGCGCATCATGCCGGCCAGCGCCGGGCGCACCACCATGTGCCCGACCGAGATGGGCTATGACGCCGAGGTGCCGCCCTGCCTGCGCCTGCTGCCCATCGAAACCCGCCTGCAGCCCCAGTCCCTGATGGAATGGCGCATGGTCCCCGAGAAGTGGACCCGCGTCGACCTCGACGTCAACGACCCGCAGCAGCTGGCCTTGGCCCTGGAGAAAGTCTCCGAGACCCGCCGCGTCTCGCTGGAAGAAGCGCGCGCCCTGGGCTTCTGGAGCAGCCAGGTGCCGGGTGACACACCGATGATGGACGCCCAGGGCAAGGTCGAGGTGCCCAAGTGGCGCCACGCCCTGATCAACATCGCCCATCCCCTGCTCAAGCAGGGTCTGGTCATCCTGGACACCCCGGGCCTCAATGCCATCGGCGCCGAGCCCGAACTGACTGTCAGCCTGGTGCCCCAGGCGCACGCCGTGGTCTTCATCCTGGGTGCCGACACCGGCGTCACCAAGTCCGACCTCGAGATCTGGCGTGAACACCTGATCACCGAGTCGACCGCCGGCGACACGCGCCTGGTCGTGCTCAACAAGATCGACTCGCTCTGGGACGCGCTGAGTTCGCCGGCCCAGATCCAGATGCAGATCGACCGCCAGCGTGCCACCACGGCCGAGATCCTCGGCCTCACGCGCGAGCAGGTGTTTCCCGTCTCGGCCCAGAAGGGCCTGGTGGCCAAGGTCACCGATGACGCCAAGCTGCTGCAGGCCAGCTGCCTGCCCGCGCTCGAAGAGGCCCTGGCCCAGCGCATCATGGGCCAGCGCCAGCGCATCCTGGGCGCCGCTGTGGCGGTCGGCATCTCCGACCTGCAGCTGGAAGTGGGTCGGGTCCTCAACATCCGCCGCCGTGACCTCAACGAGCAGATGCTGGAGCTCAAGGGTCTGCAGGGCAAGAACGCCGCCGTGATCAAGCACATGCGCCTGCGCATCTCGCAGGAGCAGGCCGAGTTCGACCGCGCCGGGGCCAAGATCCATGCCGTGCGCTCGGTACATCTCAAGCTGCTGCGCGACGTGTTCGCGCTGCTGAGCACCAAGAGCCTGCGCGCCGAGATGAACCAGCTCATGCAGTCGCTGCTGCAGACCGGCCTCAAGCTTGGCGTCAAGAAATCCTATGGCGAGACTTTCGCCCGCCTGCGCGAGAACCTGCGCCGTGTGCAGTCCCTGATCGGCGAGATCCAGACCATGCTGGGGAGCTCCTTCAAGCAGCTCAACTCCGAGCAGGGTTTCTCGTTGCAGCCGCCGGCCGAGCCCCAGCTGCAGGCCTATATCGACAACCTGGACCAGGTCGAGCGCGGCCACCTGCAGTACCTGGGCCTGGGCAACGCCTTCCGCCTGGCCCAGCCCGAGTTCGCCGACCGTCTGGTGCGCGCCCTGGCCACCCGCCTGCGCACGGTCTACCAGTCGGCCCTGGGCGACGTGGAGCTGTGGAGCAAGTCGGCCGCGGCCCAGCTCGACGCCCAGCTGCGCGAGCGCCGCCGCAACTTCAGCCGCCGGCTCGAGGCGATCGACCGCATCCAGCAGGCCGCGGGTGGCCTGGACGAACGCATCGCTGAAATCAACGAGCAGTTCCGCTCGCTGGACCAGCTCGATTCCAAGCTGCTGGAACTCACCGCCTACCTGATCCGGGCACAGGACGTCACCAGGCCCAAGGACACGGTCGCGGCCGAACTGCTGGCTTCGTGAGCCGGCCTTCGCGCCCGTCTCCTCCTGCGCCCGTGGTCCAGCCGGCCGACTGGGATGCCCGGGTGCTGCGCTGGCAGGCCCGGCACGGACGCCAGGGCCTGCCCTGGCAGGGCACGCAGGATCCTTACCGCGTCTGGCTCTCCGAAATCATGCTGCAGCAGACCCAGGTGGTCACGGTGCGCGACTACTACGCGCGCTTCCTGCAGCGTTTTCCCGATGTGCGGGCCCTGGCGGATGCAGGCCTCGACGATGTGCTGGCCCTGTGGAGCGGTCTGGGGTATTACAGCCGTGCGCGCAACCTGCATGGCTGCGCCGTGCAGGTGGTGCAGGTGCATGGGGGCGAATTCCCTCGCACGGCGGAACGGCTCCAGACCCTGCCCGGCATAGGCCCGTCCACGGCGGCTGCCATCGCCTCCATCTGTTTTGGCGAACGTGTGGCCATCCTCGACGGCAATGTGAAGCGCGTGCTCACCCGCGCGCTGGGCTTCGATGCTGATCTCTCCGTGGGGGCCAACCAGCGCACACTCTGGGCCCGTGCCACCGAGCTGCTGCCGCGGCGCGACCTGGCGCGTGACATGCCGCGCTACACCCAGGCCGTGATGGACCTGGGCGCCACCGTCTGCCTGGCACGCAAGCCCCTGTGCGAGGCCTGCCCGGTGCTGGACATCTGCGTGGCCCGGCGCGAAGGCCGGCCCGAGAGCTACCCCGTCAAGACGCGCAAACTCAAGCGCGGCGCGCAGTCGCTCTGGCTGCTGTGGGCACAGACGCGCGACGGCGCGGTCTGGCTGCGCCAGCGGCCCACACCCGGCGTCTGGGCCGGTCTGTACTGCATGGAGCTGTTCGACAGTTTTGACACCTTGCGTGCAGCAGTGCCAGCGACCCATCAGCACCGCCTGCAGGAGCTGGCCGTGTTCACCCATGTGTTGACACACAAGGATCTGCATCTGCATCCGGTCTGCGTGCAGCTGCCGGCGCGTACCAGGCTGTCGCAGGAGGGGGCCTGGCAGGCGGCCGACGCCTGGCCCGGCCTGGGCCTGCCGGCGCCGGTGCGCAAGCTCTTGCAACAGGGCTGATCAGCCGCCGATTTCGCGGTGGCGCCGCAGCGTGTTCCAGCGTGCGGCAAAACGCCGCGCCAGTTCTTCCACCAGATAGACCGAGCGGTGCTGGCCGCCCGTGCAGCCTATGGCCACCGTCACGTAGCTGCGGTGGTTCTGCGACATGGCGTCCAGCCAGTGCGTGAGGAAGGCCTCGATGTGTTCCAGCATGCGGCCGGCCTCGGGCTGGGCGCGCAGGAAGGCCGCCACCGGCTCGTCGCGGCCGGTCAGCGGGCGCAGTTCGGGTTCGTAGTGCGGGTTGGGCAGCATGCGCACGTCGAAGACGTAATCCGCATCGACCGGGATGCCCCGCTTGTAGGCGAAGGATTCGAAGACCAGCGTGAGCTGGCTGCCGGGCAGCTGGATCACTTCCTTGATGTAGCCTTGCAGCTGCGAAGGCCGGATCAGGCTGGTGTCGATCACGTGGGCCTGTTCGCGCAGGGCGGCCAGCAGCTCACGTTCGAGTTCGATGGCCTCCACCAGCACGCGGTTGAGGTCGACGCCCTCGCTCATGGCCTGCGACAGCGGGTGCTTGCGGCGTGTCTCGGAATAACGGCGTACCAGCGTGTCGGTGGAGGCGTCGAGAAACAGTGATTTGATGGCGATGCCCTGTTGACGCAGGGTGGCCAGCAGGGCCGGCACCTGGGGCAGCGAGGTGGCGCTGCGCACGTCCATGGCGATGGCCACACGGCTGGCCTGGTGCTGCCGCTCCAGCGTGGCGAAAGGCAGCAACAACTCGGGTGGCAGGTTGTCCACGCAGTAGTAGCCCGCGTCTTCCAGCGCGTTGAGCGCCACCGACTTGCCCGAGCCCGACATGCCGGTGATGAGGACGATTTCCCTGGCCATGGTCTTGCGCCCCTTCCGCTCAGCCACCGGACTGCAGCATTTCCTTGGCATGGGCCAGGGTGGTGCTGGACAGGCGCTCGCCCCCCAGCATGCGCGCGATCTCGGCCACACGGGCCTCGCCCTGCACCGGGGTCACCGTGCTCAGCGTGACCTGCCCCTGGCGCTGCTTGGCCACCACCAGGTGGTGGTCGGCGCAGGCCGCCACCTGCGGCAGGTGCGTGACGGCCATGACCTGGCGGTCGCGGCCCAGCTGTTTCATGAGGCGGCCCACGGTCTCGGCCACGGCGCCGCCCACGCCGGCGTCCACCTCGTCGAAGATCAGGGTCTGGGCCGTGCCCAGCTGGCTGGTGGTGACGGCAATGGCCAGCGCGATGCGCGATAGCTCACCGCCCGAAGCCACCTTGCCCACCGGGCGTGGCGTGCTGCCGGCGTGCCCGGCCACCAGGAAGTTCACCTCTTCCAGGCCGCTTTGCAGGGGGTGTTCCGCTTTCTGCAGCGTCACTTCGAAACGTCCGCCCTGCATGCCCAGGCCCTGCATGGCCTGGGTGATGGCCTGGGCAAGCTGGGGCGCAGCCTTGGCCCGGGCCTTGGAGACGGCCTGGGCTTCCTTCATGTACGCGGCCTGGGCCTGCTGCTCGGCGGCTTCCAGGCCGGCCAGATCGGCCGCGGCATCGAGTCTGGCCAGCTCTTCACGCCAGCCGGCCAGGGTGGCCGCCAGTTCTTCGGGGGGGCGCTTGTAACGGCGGGCCAATGACATCCAGGACGTCATGCGCGTATCCAGCTCGGCCAGGCGCTCCGGGTCCAGATCGGTGCGGCGCAGGTAGGTGCGCAGGCTGTGCACGCTGTCTTCCACCTGCGCCAGGCTGGAGTTCAGCACCTCCACCAGCGACTTGAATTCGGGCTCCAGATGCTCCTGATTTTGTAGCGCCTGACGGGCGCTGCCCAGCGCGTGGGAGGCACCGCCGTCCTCGCCCTCGAGCGCGTCCAGCGCACCCTGGGCCGCGTCGAGCAGGGCCTGGGCATGGGCCAGGCGGCTGTGGTCAGTGTTGAGCGTTTCCCATTCGCCGGTCTGGGGGGCCAGTTTTTCGATTTCACCGATCTGCCAGCCCAGGCGCTCACGTTCGCGTTGCAAGGTGTCCTGGGCCTTGCGCGCCTCTTCCAGCGCGGTCTGGGTCTCACGCCACTGCTGCCAGCGCTGGGTAAGGGGGCTGGTGTCCAGCTGGGCGTAGGCGTCGAGCAGGCCGCGCACGGCCTCGGCCCGGGTCAGGCTTTGCCAGGCGTGCTGGCCATGGATGTCGAACAGGCGCTCGCCCAGCTCGCGCAGCTGGGTCGCGGTGGCCGGGCTGCCGTTGATCCAGGCGCGGCTCTTGCCCTGGGTGTCCACGGTGCGGCGCAGCAGCAGGGTGAAACCGGGGTCGAACCCCGGGTTGAAACCGGCCTCTTCCAGCCAGCCCAGCAGGGCGGTGCATTCGCCGAACTCGGCGCTCACGTCCGTGCGGCTGGCACCTTCACGGATCAGGCCCGTGTCGGAGCGCGCGCCGGTGACGAGTTGCAAGGCATCGATCAGGATGGACTTGCCGGCACCGGTCTCGCCGGTCAGCACGCTGAAACCGCTCTCGAGATCAAGCTCGAGTTCGCTGATGATGACGAAATCCCGCAGGACGATGCGCTTGAGGCTCATGAACCGGTGATCCCTTCGTTCCAGTGCAGCTTCTGCCGCAGGGTGTCGAAATAACTCCAGCCGCGCGGGTGCAGGAAACGCACGCTGTGCTCCGAACGCCGCACGATGATGCGGTCGCCGTGGTGCAGCGCGGACAGGGACTGCATGTCGAAGTTGGCAATGGCTTCGCGGTCCGACGCGATCTCTATGGCCACCTCGGACTGGCTGGACAGCACGATGGGGCGGTTGGACAGGGTGTGCGGCGCAATCGGCGCCAGCACCCAGCCGGCAATGGTCGGGTGCAGGATGGGCCCGCCGGCCGACAGGGAATAAGCGGTGGAACCGGTCGGTGTGGCGATGATCAGGCCGTCGGCCCGCTGGTTGGCCACGAAATGGCCGTCCACCTCGACGCGCAGTTCCACCATGCCCGAGGAGTTGCCGCGGTGCACCACCACGTCGTTCATGGCCAGGGTGTCGAAGACGCATTGGCCTCCGCGCAGCACACGGGCATGCATGAGCTGGCGCTTTTCTTCCTCGTATTCGCCGCGCAGCATGGGGGGCAGCACGGTCTCGAAGCTGCCGAAGGGGATGTCGGTCATGAAACCCAGGCGGCCATGGTTGATGCCGATCAGCGGCACGCCGGAGCTGGCCAGCTTGCGGCTGATCCCCAGCATGGTGCCGTCACCGCCTACCACCAGGCCCAGGTCGCACTGCTGGGCGATGGCCGCCAGATCCAGCACCGGGTAGCCGTCGAGGCCGGCGTTGGTGGCGGTCTGCTCTTCCACCACCACGGCGCAACCCTGCGATTGCAAGAAGGCGGCAATGTCGGCCAGCGCCGGGCGCGCCCGGCTGCCCTGGCTGCCGCCAGCGACGGTCTGGTACTTGCCGATCAGGGCCACCTGGCGGAATCTGGAGTTCATTCGCAAATTACATCATTAAAATGATCCCATGCTCGATGACCGTGCCAAGTTGTTGCTGAAAACGCTGGTGGAACGCTACATAGCCGAAGGGCAACCCGTCGGCTCGCGTACGCTCTCGCGTGCATCCGGTCTGGAGCTGTCCCCGGCGACCATACGCAATGTGATGTCCGACCTGGAGGAACTGGGTCTGATCGCCAGCCCGCACACCTCGGCCGGTCGCGTGCCCACGGCGCGTGGTTACCGCCTTTTTGTCGACACCATGCTGACGGCACAGCGTGAGCAGATCGCCACGCCCAGCCTGACACCGGACCAGCCGCAGAAGGTCATCTCCAGCGCCGCCAACCTGCTGTCCTCGCTCTCCCAGTTCGTCGGCGTGGTCATGGCACCGCGCCGGTCCTCGGTGTTTCGCCACATCGAATTCCTGCGCCTGGGCGAGCGCCGCATCCTGGTCATCCTGGTCTCGCCCGAGGGGGACGTGCAGAACCGCGTCATCTTCACCGAAACCGACTACTCGCCCTCGCAGCTGGTCGAGGCCTCCAACTACCTCAATGCCCACTACATGGGCCTGACGCTGGAGCAGGTGCGCGAGCGCCTGCAGGGCGAGGTGGACACGCTGCGTGGCGAGATCGCCAAGCTGATGCAGGCCGCGGTGACTGTGGGCACGGATGCCATGACGCAGGTGCAGGACGAGGTGGTGATTTCCGGCGAGCGCAATCTGCTGGCCGTGTCCGACTTTTCCAGCGACATGGGCCACCTGCGCCGGGCTTTTGACCTGTTCGAGCAGAAGGCGCAGCTCATGCGCCTGATGGATATTGCCGGGCAGGCCGAGGGCGTGCGCATTTTCATCGGCGGTGAAAGCCAGGTGGTGCCCTTCGAGGAGCTCTCCGTGGTCAGCGCCCCCTACGAGGTGGACGGCCAGGTGGTGGGCACGCTGGGCGTGATCGGCCCCACGCGCATGCCCTACGAGCGCATGATCCAGATCGTGGATATCACCTCCAAGCTGCTGGGCAATGCGCTGAGCCACAGCAAATAGCAAACAGGTTCGCCCCGTACAATCACGCCTTCGGTCGGGGCGTTAGCTCAGCTGGTTAGAGCAGGGGACTCATAATCCCTTGGTCGGGGGTTCAAGTCCCTCACGCCCTACCATTGCTTCCTGTTGCCAGGGAAGCACCGGGAAAAGCCGTGCTATAATTTCGCTCTTCGCGGCTGTAGCTCAGTTGGATAGAGTACTTGGCTACGAACCAAGGGGTCGTGGGTTCAATTCCTGCCAGCCGCACCAAAACGGAAAAGCCTGCAACTGCAAAGTTGCAGGCTTTTTTCTTTCGCCAGACAATT
>JBEIPS010000057.1:0-15062 GCA_040376915.1 Hylemonella sp. | reverse complement strand
GCTCTCGCCCAGCGTGGGGTGCGGGTGGATGGTCTTGCCGATGTCCACGGCGTCTGCGCCCATTTCGATGGCCAGGGCGATCTCGCCGATCATGTCGCCCGCGTGCGTGCCCACGATGCCCCCGCCGACGATGCGGTGCGTCTCTTCGTCGAACAGCAGCTTGGTGTAGCCTTCGTCGCGTCCGTTGGCGATGGCGCGGCCCGAAGCTGTCCAGGGGAACAGGCCCTTCTTGACCTTCACCCCTTGCGCCTTGGCCTGGTCTTCGGTCAGGCCCACCCAGGCCACTTCGGGGTCGGTGTAGGCCACGCTGGGGATCACGCGGGCGTTGAAGGCGGCCGAAGCCAGCTCCTTGTTGCCCTGCAACTCACCGGCAATGACTTCCGCCGCGACGTGACCTTCATGCACCGCCTTGTGCGCCAGCATGGGCTGGCCCACGATATCGCCGATGGCGAAGATGTGCGGCACATTGGTACGCATCTGGATGTCGACCGGGATGAAACCGCGGTCGGTCACGCTTACACCTGCCTTGTCGGCTGCGATCTTCTTGCCGTTGGGCGCGCGGCCCACGGCCTGCAGCACCAGATCGTAGGTCTGCGGCGCGGGAGCGCCCTCGCCTTCGAACGTCACCTCGATGCCCTTGGGCGTGGCCTTGGCCCCGACCGTTTTGGTCTTGAGCATGATGTTGTCGAAACGCGGCGCGTTCATCTTCTGCCAGACTTTGACCAGGTCGCGATCGGCGCCTTGCATCAGGCCGTCCATCATCTCCACCACGTCCAGGCGCGCGCCCAGCGTGCTGTAGACCGTGCCCATTTCCAGGCCGATGATGCCGCCGCCCAGGATCAGCATGCGCTTGGGCACTTCCTTGAGCGCCAGCGCGCCGGTGCTGTCCACCACCCGCGGATCCTCGGGCATGAAGGGCAGGCGCACGGCTTGCGAGCCGGCGGCGATGATGGCCTTCTTGAAGGCCACGACCTGCTTCTTGCCGGTCTTGTCCTGGGCCGCGCCCGAAGTCTCTTCCACTTCAAGGTGGTTGGCGCCGACAAAGGCGCCGTAACCGCGCACCACCGTGACCTTGCGCATCTTGGCCATGGCGTTCAGGCCGCCCGTGAGCTTGCCGATCACCTTTTCCTTGTGGCCGCGCAGCTTGTCGATGTTCACGACCGGCTTGCCAAAGTCCACGCCCAGCGCGCTCATATGGCTGACCTCGTCCATCACGGACGCCACGTGCAGCAGGGCCTTGGACGGGATGCAGCCCACGTTGAGGCAGACGCCGCCCAGCGTGGCGTAACGCTCCACCAGCACGACCTTGAGGCCAAGGTCGGCCGCACGGAAGGCGGCCGAATACCCACCGGGACCGCCGCCGAGCACGAGCACATCGCAGTCGAGGTCGGCGCTGCCGCCAAAACTGGCCGCGGCCGGCGCAGGCGAAGTCGTTACTTTCGAGCCCTCCCCCGTGACGGGGGAGGGTTGGGGCGGGGGTGAACCAGCTTGCACCGAAGGGGGAATCGTTTCGCTGCTTTCGAGCAGCAAAACGAGAGACCCTTCTTTCACCTTGTCGCCCAGCTTGACCTTGAGCTCCTTGACCACGCCCCCCTGGCTGGCCGGGATCTCCATGGAGGCCTTGTCGCTCTCCACGGTGATCAGGCTCTGCTCGGGCTTGATGGTGTCGCCGGCCTTGACCAGCAGCTCGATGACCGACACCGACTCGAAGTCACCAATGTCCGGAACCTTGATTTCTATGAGTGCCATGGGATTTCCTTACAGCATCACACGGCGGAGATCGCCGAGGACCTGGCTCAGGTAGGCATTAAAACGTGCGCCCGCCGCGCCATCGATCACCCGGTGGTCATACGACAGCGAGAGCGGCAGGGTCAGGCGCGGCTGGAAGGCCTTGCCGTCCCAGACCGGCTTCATGGTGTTCTTGGACAGGCCCAGGATCGCCACTTCCGGCGCGTTGATCAGCGGTGTGAAGTAGGTGGTGCCGATACCACCGAGCGAGGAGATCGAGAAGGTGCCGCCTTGCATGTCGGCCCCGCCCAGCTTGCCGTCACGCGCCTTCTTGGACAGTTCGGCCATCTCGGCGGAAATCTCCAGCAGGCCCTTCTGGTCGGCGTTCTTGAGCACCGGCACCACCAGGCCATTGGGCGTATCGGCCGCGAAACCGATGTTCCAGTAATTTTTCAGGACCAGCTGGTCACCGTCCAGGCTGGCGTTGAACTCGGGGAATTTCTTGAGCGCAGCCACGGCCGCCTTGATGACAAAAGCCAGCATCGTGACCTTGATGCCTGCCTTCTCGTTCTCCTTGTTCACCTGCACGCGCAGGGCTTCCAGCTCGGTGATGTCGGCATCCTCGTAGCTGGTGACGTGCGGGATCATCACCCAGTTGCGGTGCAGATTGGCGCCGCTGATCTTCTTGATGCGCGAGAGCTCCTTGCGCTCGACGGGGCCGAACTTGGCGAAGTCCACCTTGGGCCAGGGCAACAGGCCCAGGCCGGCGCCATCGCCACCACCTGACGAAGCTGCGCCCATGGCCTGGGTGCGCACGGCGCCGCTCATCACGGACTTGCTGAAGTTCTTGACGTCTTCGTCCACGATGCGGCCCTTGAGCCCGCTGCCCTTGACTTCGGCGAGCGGGACACCGAGTTCGCGCGCGAACTTGCGCACCGAGGGGCTGGCGTGCGGCAACTGGCCTTGGGGGGCTGTGGGATCGTGGGCGGGCACAGCGACAGATGCCACAGGAGCAGGTGCGGCAGCCGGTTTGGCAGCTGCGGGTGCCGCAGCGGGCGCAGCGGCTGCCGGAGCAGCCACCGGAGCCGGGGCAGCTGCAGGTACGGTACTGGCGCCGGCATCGGCCGCGTCCAGCATCAGCACCACGGACCCCATGGCGACCTTGTCGCCGATCTTGACCTTGAGCTCCTTGACCACACCGGCGTGGCTGGACGGGATCTCCATCGACGCTTTGTCGGACTCGACGGTGATGAGGGACTGCTCGGCCTTGACGGTGTCGCCGGGCTTGACCAGCAACTCGATGACCGCGACCGACTCGAAGTCGCCGATATCGGGTACCTTGATTTCTACGATAGCCATGTTTGTTCTTCCTTGTTCTTGGAAGCGGGACTTTGTGGCTACGACATCACATCGCTGCGCGATATGAGTCTCCGCCGCAAGATCAACCGCTTTAAGCGTAAAGCGGATTGATCTTGTCAGCCTTGATCTTGTACTTGGCGATGGCCTCGGCCACCTTCTCCATCGGCACCGTGCCCTCTTCGGCCAGGGACTTGAGCGCGGCGACCACGATGTAGTGGCGGTTGACCTCGAAGTGCTCGCGCAGCTTGCTGCGGAAGTCGCTGCGGCCGAAGCCGTCTGTGCCCAGCACCTTGTAGGTCCGGCCCTTGGGGATGTAGGGGCGGATCTGCTCGGAGAAGGTCTTCACATAGTCGGTCGAGGCGATCACCGGGCCGGCGTGCGGCTCCAGCTGCTGCGTGACGAAGGCCACACGCTGCTTGGCCGTCGGGTGCAGCAGGTTCCAGCGTTCGACGTCCTGGCCGTCACGGGCCAGTTCGTTGAAGCTCGGGCAGCTCCAGACATTGGCCGCCACGCCCCACTCTTTCTCCAGCAGTTCCTTGGCGAACATGGATTCGCGCAGGATGGTGCCCGAACCCAGCAGGTTGACCTGGGGCGCCTTCTTGGCGGCCTTGGCCTCCTGCAGCAGGTACATGCCCTTGATGATCTGTTCTTCCGTGCCGGCCTTCAAGCCGGGCATGGCGTAGTTCTCGTTGAGCAGGGTCAGGTAGAAGAAGACGTTGTCCTGCTTCTCCACCATGCGCTTGAGGCCATGGTGCAGGATGATGCCCACTTCGTGCGCGAAGGTCGGGTCGTAGCTCACGCAGTTGGGAATGGTGCTGGCCAGCACCTGGCTGTGGCCGTCCTCGTGCTGCAGGCCTTCGCCGTTGAGCGTGGTGCGCCCGGAGGTGCCGCCCAGCAGGAAACCGCGTGCCTGCATGTCGCCGGCGGCCCAGGCCAGGTCGCCCACGCGCTGCAGGCCGAACATCGAGTAGTAGATGTAGAAGGGGATCATGATGCGGTTGTTCGTCGAATACGACGTTGCCGCGGCGATCCAGCTGCTGATGCCGCCCGCCTCGTTGATGCCTTCCTGCAGGATCTGGCCGGCCTTGTCTTCCTTGTAATACATGACCTGGTCCTTGTCGACCGGGGTGTACTTCTGCCCTTCGGGGTTGTAGATGCCGATCTGGCGGAACAGGCCTTCCATGCCGAAGGTGCGGGCCTCGTCCACCAGGATGGGCACCACACGCGGGCCCAGGGCCTGGTCACGCAGCAGCTGCGTGAGGAAACGCACATAGGCCTGGGTGGTGGAGATTTCGCGGCCCTCGGCCGTGGGCTCCAGCACGGACTTGAAGGTTTCCAGCGGGGGCACGGTGAATTTCTCGCTCGAAACGGTGCGGCGCTTGGGCAGGTAACCGCCCAGGGCCTTGCGACGCTCGTGCAGGTACTTCATCTCCGGCGTGTCATCGGCCGGTTTGTAGAAGGGGATCTGGGACAGCTCGCTGTCAGGGATCGGGATGTTGAAACGGTCGCGCATGTAGCGGATGTCGTCGTCCGAGAGCTTCTTGGTCTGGTGGGCGGTGTTCTTGCCCTCGCCAGCCTTGCCCATGCCCCAGCCCTTGACGGTCTTGACCAGCAGCACGGTGGGGCCGCCCTGGGTGTTGTGGGCCTTGTGGAAGGCTGCGTAGACCTTCTGCGCGTCGTGGCCGCCGCGGCGCAAGCCCCAGACGTCCTCGTCGCTCATCTTGGCGACCATCTCCAGCGTGCGCGGATCGCGGCCGAAGAAGTTCTTGCGCACGAAGGCACCGTCATTGGCCTTGAAGGCCTGGTAGTCGCCGTCCAGCGTGTCCATCATGATCTTGCGCAGGGCACCGTCCTTGTCACGGGCCAGCAGGCCATCCCATTCGCGGCCCCAGATCAGCTTGATGACGTTCCAGCCGGCACCACGAAACTCGCCTTCGAGCTCCTGGATAATCTTGCCGTTGCCGCGCACCGGGCCGTCCAGACGCTGCAGATTGCAGTTGACGACAAACACCAGGTTGTCCAGTTTCTCGCGCGCAGCCAGGCCGATGGCACCCAGGCTTTCGGGTTCGTCCATCTCGCCGTCGCCACAGAAAACCCAGACCTTGCGCTGGGACGTGTCGGCAATGCCACGGGCATGCAGGTACTTGAGGAAACGCGCCTGGTAGATCGACATGATGGGCCCCAGGCCCATGGACACGGTGGGAAACTGCCAGAAGCCGGGCATCAGCTTGGGATGCGGATAGCTGGACAGGCCCTTGCCGTCCACTTCCTGGCGGAAGTTCAGCATCTGCTCTTCGCTGATGCGGCCTTCCAGATAGGCGCGGGCATAGATGCCGGGCGAGGAGTGGCCCTGGATGTAGAGCAGGTCACCGCCATGGGTGCCGCCTTCATCGGTGTTGTCCCCGTGCCAGAAATGGTTGAAGCCGGCCGCAAACATGTGGGCCAGAGACTGGAAGGAACTGATGTGGCCGCCCAGGTCCCCACCGTCGGCCGGGTCCAGGCGATTGGCCTTGACCACCATGGCCATGGCATTCCAGCGCATATAGGCGCGCAGGCGGCCTTCCAGGTCCAGATTGCCCGGGCTGTGCGCTTCCTGATCGGGTTCGATGGAGTTCACATAACCCGTGGTGGCCGAGAAGGGCATGTCGATGCTGTGCTCGCGCGCATGCTCCAGCAGTTGTTCCAGCAGGAAGTGGGCACGCTCGGGGCCTTCCTGCGCGATCACGGCTTCCAGCGCGTGCTTCCATTCAAGGGTTTCCTGGCTGTCTAGATCTTCGGCGTTGAGTCCAGACAGGTTCTGGGGCAGGGCTGACATGCGTGTCTCCTCTTGGTTTTAGGCATGAAACTTGTACGCAGACAAGTTCTTCAGTCAATGTAGAACGATCCCGGAGTTTCTCATAATTTTTCGGCAATTTCAAGGCGTGCTTGTCGATTTCATATTATGAATTATCAAAACACCCAGAGCAGTCATACGGAATACACTAACCAGACATGAACATACGACTGAGCACACTGCTGGCCAGACTGCGCGAACTCCCCGCGCTGCTACGCCTGCAGCAGTGGTGGCGACGGCAGTCCCCGCACCGCCAGGACCGCTACGCCATGCTCGCGCCGCTGCTGGCCGTGCTGCTCTTCCTGGCCGCCATCGTGGCCGCCTTCGGCTACCTGCGGCTCGAGGAGATGGAGCGGGAACAGGAAGCCGTGCGCCGCGACGTGGAATACGCCCAGCAGCGCATGCGCCTGCGCCTGCTGGAACGCCAGGAGGAACTGGTGCGCCTGGCCCAGGAAATCTCCGGTCAGGAGATCGACACCGAGCAGTTCCGCAACCGCGCCAATGTGCTGATCAACCAGTACCCGGAGTTGCAGGGACTGAGCTGGCTCGATGAGCGCCGCCGCCTGCGTGCCGCGCAGGGCAATCCCAGCGTGGCCTACAGCCTGGCCAACAGCCCCGTCCGAGCCGCGACGCTGCCGGAAAAACCCGGCGAAACAGAGAACGCCTTTGCCCTGGCGCGTGAACTGCGCCAACCCATCTACGTGCAGCGCGGCGCCACGCCCGACGGGACCTCGCTCCTGGAGCTGCACCTGCCCCTGCAAAGCCGCACCCGCTTCAGCGGCGTGCTGTTGGCCGAATACTCGCTGGACACGCTCTACCGCTATGGCGTCCCATCGGAAGTGTCGGCCCGCTACGCCGTCTCGCTGCGCGACTCGCGTGGCGAGGTGCTGGCCGGCAGCAGCGCCCCCAAGCGCAACCGCGCGGGCCAGTGGCTGGGCTGGGCCGCCAGCGCGAACGAATACGAAGTGCCGGTGTCCCCCGTGGGCAACGGCCTGGTGCTGCACGCCCAGGCCTACCGTGCCTCGCTGGGCGTGATCGGCAGCGGCCTGTTCTGGCTGGTGGGTACGCTCAGCGCGATGACGGCCTGGATGCTGATCGCCAACTGGCGTCACACGCGCCGGCGCATGCAGGCCCAGCAGGCCCTGGTGCTGGAAACGAATTTCCGCCGCGCCATGGAAAACTCCATGCCCACGGGCATGCGCGCGCTGGACCTGCAGGGCCGCATCACCTACGTCAATGCCGCCTTCTGCCAGATGACGGGCTGGAGCGAGCGCGAGCTGGTCGGCTGCACCGCCCCCTTCCCCTACTGGCCCGAAGAAGACCGCGACATGCTGATGGGTCGCCTGGAAGACGAGTTGACCGGTCGCGTCACCCCGGGGGGCTTTCAGGTGCGCGTCAAGCGCAAGGACAGCACCCTGTTCGATGCCCGTATCTACGTCTCCCCGCTGATCGATGCGCGCGGCCTGCAGACTGGCTGGATGACCTCGATGACCGACATCACCGAGCCCAACCGCGTGCGCGAGCAGCTCTACGCTTCCTACGAGCGCTTCACCACCGTGCTGGAGGCCCTGGACGCCTCGGTCTCGGTGGCGCCGCTGGGCACGGACGAACTGCTGTTCGCCAACAAGCTCTACCGCCTCTGGTTCCATGAGCAGAGCAGCGGCCATGTGCGCCTGTCCACCCAGGCCGGCATGCCGGCCCGCCTGAGCAGCGAGGACAGCCAGGACAGCGTGGATGGCCTGATGGGCATGCCCACCAGCGCCCTGCCCGATGCCGAGGTCGAAAACGCCGAGGTCTATGTGGAGGAACTCGACAAGTGGCTGGAGGTTCGTACCCGTTACCTGACCTGGGTGGACGGCCGTCTCGCCCAGATGGTGATCGCCACCGACATCACGCCGCGCCGCCTGGCCGAGGCCCAGTCCGCCGCCCAGGCCGAGCGCGCCCAGACCGCCAGCCGCCTGATCACCATGGGCGAGATGGCCTCCAGCGTGGCACACGAACTGAACCAGCCGCTGACGGCCATCAACAACTACTGCAACGGCATGGTCTCGCGCATCAAGGCCCAGCAGATCTCCGAGGAAGACCTGCTGGGCGCGCTGGAAAAGACCGCCAGGCAAGCCCAGCGCGCCGGCCAGATCATCCAGCGCATCCGGTCCTTCGTGAAGCGCAGCGAACCCAACCGAACGCTCTCCGAAATCACGGTCATGGTCAACGAGGCGGTGGAGCTGGCCGAGATCGAGCTGCGTCGTTACAACGTGCGCCTGAGCTACTTCATGGCCGACCTGCCGCCGGTGCTGGTCGACCCCATCCTGATCGAGCAGGTGCTGGTCAACCTGCTTAAGAACGCGGCCGAATCCATCGTCCATGCCCAGCGCCCGCCCCAGCAGCGCCGTGTGGAGCTGCACGTGCTGCCCGCCATCGTGGAAGGCAAGCCGGTGGTCGAGTTCACCGTGACTGACACCGGCCGCGGCATCGCCCCCGAAGTCATGGCCCGCCTGTACGAGGCCTTCCACACCACCAAGGCCGAAGGCATGGGCATAGGCCTGTCCCTGTGCCGATCCATCGTCGAGTCGCACCAGGGCCGGATGAAGGCCGAGAACCTCTACAATGGCTCCGAAGTCACGGGCTGCCGCTTCACCTTCTGGTTGCCCGCAGACGGACAAACGGCTGCGTCAGCCGCCTCACAATTGCAAGCAGAGAAAATCTCAGGTTAGAGCATGAGTCTGATTCCGAAAAAAGGCACGGTCTATGTGGTCGACGACGACGAGGCCGTGCGCGATTCGCTGCAATGGCTGCTCGAGGGCAAGGACTACCGGGTGCGCTGCTTCGACTCGGCCGAATCCTTCCTGAACCGCTACGACCCGCGCGAAGTCGCCTGCCTGATCGTCGATATCCGCATGGAGGGCATGACCGGGCTGGAACTGCAGAACCGCCTGCTCGAAGGCCACTCTCCCCTGCCCATCGTCTTCATCACCGGCCACGGCGACGTGCCCATGGCGGTGGACACCATGAAAAAGGGCGCCATGGACTTCATCCAGAAGCCGTTCAAGGAAGACCAGCTGGTGGCCCTGGTCGAGCGCATGCTGGACCGTGCCCGCGACACCTTCAGCGTGCACCAGCAGGCTGCCAGCCGTGACGCCCTGCTCGCCAAGCTGACCCTGCGCGAAAGCCAGGTGCTGGAGCGCATCGTCGCCGGCCGCCTGAACAAGCAGATCGCCGACGACCTGGGCATCAGCATCAAGACGGTGGAAGCACACCGCGCCAACATCATGGAAAAGCTCAACGCCAACACCGTGGCCGACCTGCTGAAGATCGCCCTGGGCCAGGCAGCCAAGGCCTGAGCCCTGCACGACCAACCCAAACGCCCGCCTTGCGGGCGTTTTTACTTGACGATAGAACCCACCTAGATATGAGCGCAAAACTGATTGATGGCGTCGCACTGTCCCAGCAACTGCGGGGCGACGTCGCCCGGCGCGCCGCCGCCCTCCGCGCGCGCGGCGTCACCCCCGGCCTGGCCGTGGTGCTGGTCGGCGACAACCCGGCCTCCCAGGTCTATGTGCGTAACAAGGTCAAGGCCTGCTCCGAAGCCGGCCTGCACTCGGTACTGGAGAAATACGAAGCCTCCATGACCGAAGCCCAGCTGCTGGCGCGCGTGGATGCCCTGAACAAGGACCCGGCCATCCACGGCATCCTGGTGCAGCTGCCCCTGCCCGCCCATATCGACGCGCACAAGGTCATCGAGGCCATCTCCCCGGCCAAGGACGTGGACGGTTTCCACGTGGCCAGCGCCGGCGCGCTGATGGTGGGCCAAACCGGCTTCTGGCCCTGTACCCCCTACGGCTGCATGAAGATGCTGGAATCGATCAACTACGACCTCAAGGGCAAACATGCCGTGGTCATCGGCCGCTCCAACATCGTGGGCAAGCCCATGGCGCTGATGCTGCTGCAGCAGAACGCCACGGTGACCATCTGCCACAGCGGCACCAGGGACCTCAGGGCCATGACCCTGCAGGCCGACGTGATCGTGGCCGCCGTGGGCAAGCGCAAGGTGCTGACCGCCGACATGGTCAAACCCGGTGCCGTGGTGATCGACGTGGGCATGAACCGCAACGACGAAGGCAAGCTCTGCGGTGACGTGGACTTCGAGAGCGTGAAGCAGGTGGCCGGCTGGATCACCCCGGTGCCCGGCGGCGTCGGCCCCATGACCATCACCATGCTGCTGGTCAACACCCTGGAAGCCGCCGAGCGCATGGCGCGTTGATCGGCATCATCAGCAAAAGCAATGGGGACATGGCTTGAATCAGGCCCCGCAAACCGCACAATGCAAGACATGAGCAATCCCCTCCTCGACGCTTCCGACCTGCCCCCCTTCGACCGCGTCCGCCCGGAACACGTGGCCCCGGCCATGGACGCCCTTCTGCAAAGCTCCAATACGGCGCTGGAGCACGTCACGGCAGCGGACTTCCCGGCCGACTGGTCGGCCATCGCACGCGAACTGGAGGTGGCCACCGAGAAACTGGGCCGCGCCTGGGGCGCCATCAGCCACCTCAACAGCGTGGCCGACACGCCCGAGCTGCGTGCCGCCTACAACGAGGCCCTGCCGCGGGTGACCGAGTTCTGGACTCGCCTGGGCGCCGACGAGCGCCTGTACGCCAAGTACAAGGCCATTGATCCTTCCACCCTGAACACGGAGCAACGCCAGGCACACCAGAACGCCCTGCGCAACTTCGTGCTGGGCGGTGCCGACCTGCGTGACGCCGCCAAAGAGCGCTTCGCCCAGATCCAGGAACGCCAGGCCGAACTGGGCCAGAAGTTCAGTGAAAACACCCTGGACGCCACCGACGCCTGGTCTTATTACGCCAGCGCAGCCGAACTCGAAGGCGTGCCAGCCGATGTGCGTCAGGCCGCACGCGCGGCCGCCGAAACCGAAGGCAAGGACGGCCACAAGCTCACGCTCAAGATGCCCTGCTACCTGCCGGTCATGCAGTTTGCGAAAAGCAGCGAACTGCGCCACAAGCTCTACCGCGCCTACACCACACGCGCCTCCGACCAGGCTGAAGGCGAGGCGAAAAAATTCGACAACAGCGCGCTGATCCGCGAAATCCTGGCCCTGCGCCAGGAAGAAGCCCAGCTGCTGGGTTACCTGAACTTCGGCGAAGTCTCGGTCGTGCCCAAGATGGCCGAGTCCCCCCAGCAGGTGGTGCATTTCCTGCGCGATCTGGCCGGGAAGGCGCGTCCCTACGCCGAGCAGGACGTGGCCGACCTGCGCGCCTATGCCCGGGACGAGCTGGGCATGACCGACCCGCGACCCTGGGACTGGTCCTATGCCTCCGAGCGCTTGAAAGAAGCCCGCTACGCCTTCAGCGAGCAGGAGGTCAAGCAGTACTTCACCGCACCACGTGTGCTGGCCGGCCTGTTCAAGATCATCGAGACCCTGTTCGAGGTTTCCATCCGGCGCGACACGGCCCCGGTCTGGCACCCGGCCGTGGAGTTCTATCGCATCGAGCGTGGCGGGCACCTGGTCGGCCAGTTCTACCTGGACCAGCCGGCCCGCCCCGGCAAGCGCGGCGGCGCCTGGATGGACGACGTGCGCTCACGCTGGCTGCGACCGGACGACGGCCGCCTGCAGATGCCCGTGGCGCATCTGGTCTGCAACTTCGCCGACGGCGTGGGAGACAGACCCCCCCTGCTCACGCACGACGACGTCATCACCCTCTTCCATGAGTTCGGCCATGGCCTGCACCATCTGCTGACCCAGGTCAACGAACGCGATGTCTCGGGCATCAGCGGTGTGGAGTGGGACGCGGTGGAACTGCCCAGCCAGTTCATGGAAAACTTCTGCTGGGAATGGGACGTGCTCAAGCACATGACGGCCCATGTCGACACCGGTGAGCCGCTGCCACGCGCGCTTTTTGAGAAGATGATCGCCGCCAAGAACTTCCAGAGCGGCCTGCAGACCCTGCGCCAGATCGAGTTAGCGCTGTTCGACATGCTCCTGCACACCGAGCACGACCCGCAACAGGACTTCATGCCCCTGCTGGACCTGGTGCGCGCCGAGGTGGCCGTGCTGCAGCCGCCGGCCTGGAGCCGCACGGCCCACACGTTCAGCCATATCTTCGCCGGCGGCTATGCGGCCGGCTACTACAGCTACAAGTGGGCCGAGGTACTGAGCGCCGATGCCTACGCCGCCTTCGAGGAAACAGCTGGTAAGGAGGGCTTGCCGAATGTGCAAACCGGGCGAAAATACCGCCAGGCCATCCTGGAGGCCGGCGGTAGCCGTCCGGCCATCGAATCCTTCAAGGCCTTCCGTGGACGCGAGCCCAGCCTGGACGCCCTGTTGCGGCATCAGGGCATGGCCCGCTCCTAGGAAATCTGCACATAAGGAATAATGAGGCGCATGAAGACCACACACCGACCCCGCCAAGCCGTCCTGCTGGCCGCGGCTGCCGTCCTGGCCCTGCTCCCGGTTCTGGCATCGGCCCAGGGCATCTATCGCATCGTTGGCCCGGACGGGCGGATCACTTTTTCCGACAAGCCGCCCACAAGCAGCGAAAAGGCCACAGCCCTGAGCCCGAGCGGCCGCTCCGGCGATAGCAGCGCCTCCGGCGAACTGCCCTTCGAGCTGCGCGAGGCCATGAACCGCTACCCGGTCACGATCTATACCGGCGACAACTGCGAGCCCTGCAGTGCCGCGCGCAGCCTGCTGACCCGGCGGGGCGTGCCTTACACCGAGCGCACCATCACCACGGCCCAAGACGTCGAGGCCCTCAAGCGCATGGGCATGGAAGCCACGGTGCCCATCGCTACGATCGGCGGCCAGCGCCTCAAGGGCTACTCGGAAGGCGACTGGAGTGACTATCTCGACGCCGCCGGCTATCCCAAATCTTCACGCCTGCCGCCTGGTTACCGCAATGCGGCGGCCAGCCCGCTGGTACCCGTTGCAGAAACCGCTCCCGCACAGGCGGCGCGCCCGGCAGTGCCACCTGCTGCCCCCAGCGCACCGCCACCCGGCCCCACGCCGGACAATCCGGCCGGCATCGTTTTCTGATCACCACAAGGGGCCTCGCAGGGCCCCTTGCGCATTCAGTACGTCAGCGTCTTGACGCCGCTGGCCGTGCCCAGCAGGCAGACCTGGGCGCGCTGGTGCGCGAACACCCCCACCGTCAGCACGCCCGGCCACTGGTTGACCTCGGACTCAAAGGCCAGCGGGTCCCTGATCTGCAGGCCCGTCACGTCCAGGATGTGCTGGCCGTTATCGGTCACCAACGGCTGCCCGTCCTTCAGGCGCAGCCTGGCCGTGCCGCCCAGGGCTGCAAACTGGCGCACCAGGCGCTGGGCCGCCATGGGGATCACTTCGACCGGCAGCGGGAACTTGCCCAGCACCGTGACCAGCTTGGACTCGTCGGCGATGCAGACAAAACAGCGCGACTGGGCCGCCACGATCTTCTCGCGCGTCAGCGCCGCGCCGCCGCCCTTGATCATGTTGCCCTGGCCATCGATCTCATCGGCGCCGTCGATATAGACCGAGAGCTCACCGACTTCGTTGGCGTCGAACACCGGGATGCCCAGCGCCCTCAGGCGCTCGGTGCTGGCCACCGAGCTCGAAACGGCGCCCTTGATCTGGCCCTTCATGCCCGCCAGCGCGTCGATGAACTTGTTGACCGTGGAGCCGGTGCCGACCCCGACGATCTCGCCGGGAACCACGTAATGCAGGGCCGCCTGGCCGACCAGGGTCTTGAGTTCGTCTTGGGTGAGCATGGGTGTCGAAAAGGTGGGGTGGATGATCTGGGAAAATCGGGAGAACTGCAGGAATTATCCAATGTCTCTGATCCCCTACGCGCTTTCCCGTGCCATGTTGTTCCGTCTCGACCCGGAAGCCGCACACGACCTCACCATCAACATGCTGGCCCGCACGCAGAACACGC
Source organism: Hylemonella sp. (assembly GCA_040376915.1). Lineage (GTDB taxonomy): Bacteria > Pseudomonadota > Gammaproteobacteria > Burkholderiales > Burkholderiaceae_C > Hylemonella. Next base: position 1,217 of record JBEIPS010000057.1, on the reverse strand, counting down.
CCCTGGCCTGCACCTACAGCATGGCGTGTGTGGAAGACCCCGTCACCCTGGCCGGGCTGAAGTTTCCCAACCGCGTGGGCATGGCCGCCGGCCTGGACAAGAACGCCCGCTGCATCGATGGCCTGGGCGCCATGGGTTTCGGCTTCGTCGAGGTCGGCACCGTGACGCCGCTGGCCCAGCCTGGCAACGCCAGGCCGCGCATGTTCCGCCTGCCGGCCGCGAACGCGCTGATCAATCGCATGGGTTTCAACAACGAGGGTCTGGATGCCTTCCTGGCCCATGTACAGCGCGCCACCTTCCGCCGCCGCAGCGGCACGCCCCTGCTGCTGGGCCTGAACATCGGCAAGAACGCGGCCACCCCCATCGAGCGCGCCACCGATGACTACCTGATCGGCCTGGCCGGTGTCTATCCCCATGCCGACTACGTCACCATCAACATCTCCAGCCCGAACACCAAGAACCTGCGTGCGCTGCAGAGTGACGAAGCCCTGGACGCCCTGCTTGGCGCCATGGCAGCCAGGCGCGAGCAACTGGCACAGCAGCACGGCAAGCGCGTGCCCCTCTTCGTGAAGATCGCCCCGGACCTGGACGAGGAACAGATCAAGGTGATTGCCGCCACCCTGCTGCGGCACAGGATGGACGGTGTGATCGCCGCCAACACCACACTCAGCCGTGAGGCCGTGCAAGGCATGCAATATGCCGATGAGGCCGGCGGCCTCTCGGGCACCCCGGTGCTGGAGTTGAGCAACCGCGTGATCCGTCAGCTGCGCGCCGCACTGGGCCCGGGCTACCCCATCATCGGCGTGGGTGGCATCCTGAGCGCCGCGGATGCCGTGAGCAAGATCGACGCCGGCGCCGACCTGGTGCAGATCTACACCGGCCTGATCTACCAGGGGCCACAACTGGTGAAAGACGCGGCCCTGGCCATACAGGCCCGGCAGTCGGGCCGCTGAAGCCCGCAGCAGGTCTCAGGCCGGTGTCCTGGCGCTGCGGACCTCCTGGTCACCCGTGGCCTGAAGCAGGGGCAGGTCCCAGGAGGGTTCCCCGGCAAATCGTTCGGCGAGGAACTGCACGAAATTGCGGATGCGCTCCGGCAGCCGGCGATCCGGCAGGAACACGGCATACAGCGTGCTCTCCTGCAGCGTGTACTCCGGAAACAGCTGGACCAGGCGTCCGGCCACGATATGCTCGCTGGCCGCGAAAGACGGCAGGACGGC
>JBEIPS010000154.1:0-3563 GCA_040376915.1 Hylemonella sp. | reverse complement strand
TGTTGATGAAACCCGGCCCGGCGATCTCCACCGCCGCGACCCAGGTCGAGAAGGCCGGGGTGGCCAGCAGGGCGCTGCGCAGGCTTTCGGCCACCTGGCGCGGGGCCTGTTTCAGGGGTTTGGCCAGCTGCATGGCCGCGGCGGTGGCCAGGTCGCCGTGTTCGGCCACCTTGGGGGATTCAAAGGCCGCCCGCGCACCAGCGCCGGGCAGCAGTTGCTCCAGCACGATGCCGAGGGTCTGGAGCAGTTCGTTTTTGACAGTCAACATGGGGCCTGATTCTACTGACCGGGGCTGTGTCGCCTGCCGGTGTGCTGTGCAGACCGGGTAACCGTTTGTCAGCAGATTTGCCGCCCAAGCCGTTGTATGCTGGAATCCCTGACGGGTTTTCGTCCATTCATCATCCGCATCCTAGAGGAGATACCATGAAAAAACTGCTTTCCCTGCTCGCCCTTGGCCTGACTCTGAGCCTCGGCGTCGCGCACGCCGACGAAGAGAAAAAGGCACCGACCGCCCAGCAAAACAAGATGGGCATGTGCAACAAGGAGGCCGGTGACAGGAAAGGCGACGATCGCAAGAAGTTCATGAGCGAATGCCTCAAGGCCAAACCCGCCGCCAGCGACAAGCAGACCGCCCAGCAGAACAAGATGGGCATGTGCAACAAGGAGGCCGGTGACAAGAAGGGCGACGATCGCAAGAAATTCATGAGCGAGTGCCTCAAGAACAAATAAGCTTCCAGGCCAAGCCAGAAACCCCGTCCGGTGCTGCCGGCGGGGTTTTTTCGTTCTCGCCTTGTCGCAGCGCAAGACCGACCACCGGCGGCCGTGGCGGTGGTCGGCGTTTATATTGCATCATTCGCACCATGGCTTCAGGTTGGCAGACGTTCTTCCGCAGCAGGCACTGGTCCGGCCTCGTTGTCGGCGGGCTGTTGCTCCTGCTGGTCCTGCTGCTGGGCACGCTGGGCTACCGCTACATCGGGCGTCCGACAGCGGGCTGGATCGACAGCTTCTACATGACCTTCATCACGATCTCGTCGATAGGTTTCGGCGAGATCATTGATCTGAACACCCATCCCTACGGCCGCCTGTTCACGGTCTTCATCGCCGTGATCGGCATTGGTACCCTGAGTTACCTGTTCTCCACGCTGGTCGCCCTGTTGATCGACTCCGACCTGAACATTGCCCTGAAGGAAAAACGCATGGAAAAGGAAATCACCCGGCTTTCCGGGCACTACGTCGTGTGTGGCATCGGGCGGGTCGGCACCAATGTGGCGCAGGAACTGCAAAAGACGCAGCGCCGCTTCGTGGTGGTCGAGGTCGATCGTCCGGCCCTGGACAAATGGCGGGAGCAAAACCCGGGCACCATGCATCTGCATGGCGATGCGGCCGATGACGATGTCTTGCGCCGCGCCGGCGTGGAGCGCGCGGCCGGGGTGTTCGCCGTGACCTCGGACGACAGCCACAACCTCATGGTGGCTTTGTCGGTCAAGCTGCTCAACCCCAAGGTCCGCGTCGTGGTGCGCCTGCATGACGTGCGCAATACGCAGAAGGCCCGCAAGGCCGGTGCCGACGAGATCGTCTCACCTGATTTCTCGGGCGGCATGCGCATCGCCTCGGCCATGGTGAGGCCCCATGTGGTGAACTTCATGGACAAGATGCTCAAGAGTGATGAGCACCTGCGCGTCGAAGAGGTGATCGTCCCGGCCGGCTTTGCCGGTGCGTCGGTGGGAGCGCTGCTGCCCCGCTCGCGTGAATACCTGCTGCTGGCCCTGCACGAGCGGGGCGAGTGGCTGTTCAATCCTTCCGACGAGCACCTGGTCAAGGCGGGCGACGCCATCGTGGTGCTGGCCAGTCCACAGGGGCGCATGGCCGTCGAGCAGAGGCTCGCAGCCTGAGCGGCTGGGAGTCCCGCTGCGATGCCGGCTGATCACGCACGAACTCCCCCCAGCCTCTGAGTCAGCCGGCCTGGCGCCGCGTTTGCCAGAAGCCCGGCTGGCCGTAGTGGTGCTTGAGAAAGTCCACCCAGAGCCGAACGCGCAGCGGCAGGTGCTTGCGCTGCGGGAACACCGCATAGATGCCGTTGGGCGGCGCGGCATAGGCATCCAGCACGGCCACCAGGCGGCCCTCGGCGATCTCCTCTTCCACTTCCCAGGTGCTGCGCCAGGCGATGCCGTAGCCCGCCAGGCACCAGTTGTGCAGCACCTGGCCGTCCGAGCAGTCCATGGGCCCGCTGGGCCGCAGGTGGATGACCTCGTGGCCTTCGTCCTGGTCGGACACCACGCCTGCCGGGGCGCTCTCCTTTTGCCGCCCCTGGCTTTCGCGGGACGCCGCACCCGCCAGGGTGTTTCCATGTTGTCGCCCTTGGGCATTGCGCGGCACGCGGAACGCCCACCCACGCGTCTGCGAGGCGTCGCTGGACAGCACCAGGCAGTCAAAACGCGTCAGGTCCTGCGGGTGCTCGGGCGTGCCGTGACGCTTGAGGAAGTCGGGCGTGGCCACGCACAGGCGCCGGTTGTCGGCCATGCGCACGCTGACCAGGGACGAATCCGGCATGTCGCCCACGCGCACGGCGCAGTCGTAGCCTTCGCCCGCAATGTCCACCACGCGGTCGCTGAGGTTCAGCGAGATGGTCACGTCCGCGTGCAGTTCGCGAAAGCGGGGCACCAGGGGCGCGACGTGGCGGCGGCCGAAACCGGCCGGCGCCGTGATGCGCAGGTGGCCGCTTGCCTTGACGCCCCCGGCCGAGACGCTGGCTTCGGCATTGGCCACATCGGTGAGCAAGCGCTGGCAATCCTCCAGAAATGCACTGCCCTCGTGGGTCAGACTGATGCGCCGGGTGGTGCGCACCAGCAGCTTGACGCCCAGGCGTTCCTCCAGCGCGTCCAGCCGCCGGCCCATGATGGCCGGTGCCACGCCTTCGGCATGGGCCGCCGCCGTCAGGCTGCCGCGGGTGGCCACCGAGACGAAGGACTCCATTTGCTTGAGCTTGTCCATCGGGTAATTATGTCTCTGCGTGTCGCTAATTGACGAAAAGCGAGACGGATTTGTTCATTTTTGGGAAAATCAGGCCACCACCATCCGCAGGTCCATCCATGGACTCCTCGCCCGTCTCGATCTATCCCGAAAACCTGCCACCGCTTGAGGAAGAGACTGTGCAGGTGCGCATGCTGCGCGAACTCTTCGCACGCACGCGGGAGTCGGCCCTGGTGGGCTTCTTTCCGGTCCTTCTCATCGTCTGGTCCCACTGGGCGGCCCAGCCGCGCGAGCAGTTGCTGTGGTGGGCTGTCTGTGCCCTGGCGGCGCTCAGCTTTCGTGTCCTGCTGGCCCACGTCTTCCTGGCCGCGCGCCTGCAGACCCAGGCCGCCTACGGGCGGCTCTGGTTCGGCCTGGAGTGGCTGGGGTCCGTGTTGCTGGCACTGGTCTGGGTGGGCAGCATCACCATGGTCGGTACCGGCCAGGTCGATGTGCTCTTTTTCCTGCGCCTGGTTTTCATCGTCGCGCTCGCGGCTTTTCTGCTGAGCGCCCTGGGCATTGAGACCCGTCTCTATGCCAGCTTCCTGGCCGTC
>JBEIPS010000088.1:0-8545 GCA_040376915.1 Hylemonella sp. | reverse complement strand
CCATCGGCAGGACCTTCTGCAGCACGATGGCCGCGTCGTAGGAGTGGGCGGCAAACTGGTTGCGGCTGCCCGCGCCGTAGGCCTTTTCGTAGTTGGTGACGAAATCCACCGCGGCCTTCTTGGACGGGTGGTTGTCGGGCAGCTGCTCGGCGACCACGGCGGGGCCGGAGGACACATACCCCCCTTCGACGTCCTTGCCGCCGATGCGCATCAGGTCCGGCGTGGCGGCGGCGTGGGTCTGGTAGATCTTGCCCTTGTAGCCGCGCTCGATCAGGCCCTTGTGCGGCATGGCCGCACCCGAACCCGAGGCCACCACCAGGATGGCGTCCGGATTGGCCGAGGTCAGCTTGAGGGCCTGGGGTGTGACGCTGGTGTCGGTGCGCGCAAAGCGTTCGACAGCCACCTGCTTGATACCGGCCTTCTCCAGCGCGGGTGTCATGGCCTTGAGCCAGATTTCGCCGTAGGCGTCGGCATATCCGAGGAAGCCCACGGACTTGATGCCGGTCTTCTTCATGTGCTCGACGATGGGGTAGGCGATCACGTCGGCGCCCTGCGGCAGGCGGAACAGCCAGCGCTCCTGATCGGGCGGACCGCCCACGGGGGAGACCGCGAGCTGCACGGTCTTGGCTTCGGCGGCCAGCGGAATCATGGCGGCCGACACTGGCGTGATGGAGGAGCCGATGATCATGTCGACCTTGTCCTCGGTGATGAAGCGGCGTGCGTTGTTCGCGCCCTTGCCCGGGTCGGAGGCGTCGTCCAGGATGATCAGGTTGACCTTCTCGCCGGCGATGGTCTTCGGGAACAGCTTGAACTGGTTGTTCACCGGGATGCCCAGGCCGGAGCCGGGGCCGGTCAGCGAAAGGCTGACGCCGATGTTGACGTCGGCCAGCGCAGTGCCGCAGGCCAGTGCGACCAGGGTGGCCAGCAGGGTAGAGCGTAGTTTCATGGTTGTCTCCTCGTTGGGGGTTGGGATTGAGAAACGCGGGCGGAAAACAGTATCGAGTACGGCCTGGGAATTCTGCTCGGGGTTTACGCTCAGCGTGGCGCCATGCGCAGCGCGCCGTCCAGGCGGATCACCTCGCCGTTGAGGTGGCCGTTGCTGACGATATGGCAGGCCAGCTGGGCGAACTCCTCGGGGTGCCCCAGTCGTTTGGGGAAGGGGATGGAGGCGGCCAGGGTGGCTTGCACTTCTTCGGGCAGCTCCTTCATGAGCGGTGTGGCGAAGAGGCCGGGCGCCACGGTGCACACGCGGATGCCGTGCTGGGCCAGGTCGCGCGCCATGGGCAGGGTCATGCCGACCAGGCCGCCCTTGGAGGCGCTGTAGGCCTGCTGGCCGACCTGGCCGTCGAAGGCGGCCACCGAGGCGGTGAACATCATCACCCCGCGTTCGCCGTCTTCGAGCGGCGCCAGCTTGACGCATGCGGCCGCGAACAGGCGGCTGATGTTGTAGCTGCCGATGAGGTTGATGTTGATCACGCGCGTGAAATCTTCCAGCGGCGCGGGTTTCCCATCCTTGCCGACGATGCGCTTGGCACTGCCGATGCCCGCGATGTTCATGAGGATGCGCGCGGAGCCGTGGGCGGCGGCGGCCTTCGCCAATGCGGCGTCCACGCTGTCGGTACTGGTGATATCGCAGACGCAGGCAACGCCGCCAATCTCTGCGGCCACCTTTTCAGCGAGTGCAGCGTTGACGTCGAGCACGGCGACCTTCGCACCCAGGCGGGCCAGTTCACGTGCCGTGGCTTCGCCCAGGCCGGAGGCGCCACCGGTGACGAGTGCTGCTTGTCCTTGGATCTTCATGGTGGTATTGCTCAGGCTTGAGGTTTGATGATGCCAGCGGCGCTGTCGTCGTGCAGGGCCTGCACCAGCGCATCTCGGTGCTTGAGCACGGCACGCTGGTTGATGGAGCCCTTGTCGGTGACCTCGCCCTTGTCGATGGAGGGCGGCTCGGCCAGCAGCAGGGCGCGCGCGATCCGGTTGGCGCTGCCGGTTGCCTGGTGGGCCAGTTCGTTGAGGACGGCCTGGAAGCGATCACGCACCGGCGCGCTGGCCAGCACGTCCGCCCAGGGCGCGTCGGCCGGCAGGCCACTGACGGCGCGGCAGGCAGGCGAGGGGAAGATCAGCGCACCGACTTCCTTCATGTTCAGGCCCGTGAGCACCACGTCCTGTACATAGGGCGCCCCGGTCACGATGACCTTGGCGCGCATGGGGCCCACGCTGACGAAGGTGCCGGTGGCGAGCTTGAAGTCTTCCGCAATGCGGCCATCGAACTTGAGTCCACGGTGGATGTCCTGCGGGTCGATCCATTGCACGGCATCACCAGTGCAGAGGTAACCTTCCTCGTCGAAGGCCTCGCGCGTGGCCTGTTGGGAGCGCCAGTAGCCCGGCGTGACGTTGGGGCCCTTGTAGCGCACTTCGGTCTTGCCATCCACCTCGACCAGCTTGAGCGTCATGCCGGGCACGGGCGCGCCGATGTCACCGGCCTTGACGTTGGGGCTGTTGGTGAACATGGCCGAGGGGGCGGATTCGGTCATGCCCAGGCCGGTGCTCATCACGATGCGTTCGCCGACTTCGGCTTCGGCGGTGGCGTGCAGGCTGTCCCAGACGGGCTGGGCCAGGCCGGCGCCCGAGTAGAAGAACATGCGTACGCGCGAGAGCAGCTTCTTGCGCAGCACCTCGTCGGTCTTCATGGCCTGGGCGATCATTTCGAAGCCCGTTGGCACGTTGAAGTACAGCGTGGGGGCAATCTCGCGCAGATTGCGCAGGGTCTCGGCGACCAGGGCTGCGGTCGGCTTGCCGTCGTCGATGTAGAGCGTGCCGCCGTGCATCAAGGTGAGGCCCACGTTGTGGTTGCCGCCGAAGGTGTGGTTCCAGGGCAGCCAGTCCACGAAGATGGGCGGTGCCTCGGCGATGACCGGCATGGACAGGGTGATCTGCTGCAGGTTGGCGCACCACATGCGGTGGGTGTTGATCACCGGCTTGGGCATCTTGGTAGAGCCCGAGGTGAACAGGAACTTGGCGATGGTGTCGGGCCGTACGGCGTGCATGGCGGCGTCCACGGACGGGCTGGCCGCCGTGTCGCGCAGGGCCTGGAAGGCGGTGGTCTTGCGGCCTTCGATGCTGCCCTGGGCCAGCACGACTTCCACATCGCTGCCCACGGTGGCGGCGATGGCCCGGCCATACCGCGCGCCGTCGGCGGCAAAGACGAGCCCCGGGGTCAGGGTGTCCAGCACGTGCCTGAGCTTGTCGTAGTCCTGGCTCACGGTGGCATAGGCCGGGGAGACCGGGCAGTAGGGCACGCCGGCGTAGATGCAGCCCAGCGACAGCATGGCGTGTTCCAGCGTGTTCTCGCTGAGGATCACCACGGGTCGTTCGGCCGAGAGCTTGCGGTCCAGCAGGGCCTGGCCGATGCGGCGCGCGGCGTCCAGCGACTGGGCGTAGCTGATGCGCTGCCACTCGCCGGTGCGGCCTTCGTCTAGCGGCTCGCGTCGCGCCATGAAGCTGCGCTCGGGTTCAACCTCGGCCCAGTGGACCAGGAAGTCGCTCAGGCGCCGGGCATAGGCGCCCAGCGGCAGTTCGGCCTGCACATAACGTGTGCCGGGCTTGCCCTCGCGCACCTGCACGCGGGTCACGCCAAAGGGCACGGGGCGGTACCGCGGGGTGATGGCTGTTTTCGTCTCGCTCATGGGTCGTTCGTATCCGGGAAGATGTCAGCCCTTGCTGACCTTGGCTGCCTTGCCGTCGAGGAAGGCGCGCACGCGTTGTTTGGCTTCCGGGGCGCTCTGGGCGATGGCGGCCATCATGGCTTCGGTCAGGAAACCCTGGTCGGCCGGCTGTTCGGCGATACGCGGCAGGGCGTGGATGAGGGCGTAGTTGGTCAGCGGGGCGTTCTGGGCCACGCGTTGGGCCAGCTCGAAAGCCTTGTCGAAGGCGTTGCCCTGCGGTACCAGGTACTGGGCCATGCCGATCTTTTCGCCGTCGGCCGCGTTGTAGACGCGGCCTGTCAGCATCATGTCGGCCATGCGGGATGCGCCGATCAGGCGCGGGATGCGCACCGCGCCACCGCCGCCGACAAAGATGCCGCGGGAGCCCTCGGGCAGGGCGTAGAAGGTGGATTCGTCGGCGACACGGATGTGGCAGGCGCTGGCCAGTTCCAGGCCGCCACCCACCACGGCGCCATGCAGCGCGGCAATGACAGGTACCGGGCCGTACTGCACGCGCTCCAGCGCGGCGTGCCACATGCGGGAATGGTGCAGGCCCTGGCCGGCGTCGCGTTCTTTCAGCTCGCTCAGGTCCAGGCCGGCGCAGAAATGTTCACCCTCACCATCGATCACGGCGGCACGCACGCCCTCGGGCAGGTTCTCGAACAGATCACGGATGGCCAGGATCAGGCCGTCGTTGAGCGCGTTGCGCTTGGCCGGGCGCGTCAGGCGGATCACGGCAACTTCCTGCTGCTCGCCGCGGCGTTCGAAATGGAGGTCGGGGTTCTTCATATTGCGTTTCTTTCTGGAATCGATTATGGTTATAAAATATAACCAATTCAAGCAAACGATACTCGCTTTTCATCAGTGTTTACCCTAGGATGTTGAGCCAAACATCCCCGCCAGGAGACGGTCATGGACCACAAGAACCTCATCGCCATCGATGTCCACACGCACGCTGAAGTCAGCTGCTGGAACCCTTTCGACAACTACGGCGAGGAATACGACCGCGCCGCGGACAAATACTTCCGCTCCAACCGCCGCCCGACCATCGCCGAGACCATCGCCTACTACCGCGAGCGCAAGATCGGCCTGGTGATGTTCACGGTGGACAGCGAGTCCCAGCTGGGTCGCCGGCGCATCCCGAACGAGGAGATCGCCGAAGCGGCCAAGGCCAACAGCGACATGATGATGGCCTTCGCCAGCATCGACCCGCACAAGGGCAAGATGGGTGCGCGCGAGGCGCGCCGCCTGATCGCCGAGCACGGCATCAAGGGTTTCAAGTTCCATCCCACGGTTCAGGGCTACCACCCCTACGACAAGATGGCCTGGCCCATCTACGAGGTGATTGCCGAGCACAAGATGCCGGCCATCTTCCACACCGGCCACAGCGGCATCGGCAGCGGCATGCGCTGCGGCGGCGGCCTGCGCCTGGAGTACAGCAACCCCATGCACCTGGACGACGTGGCGATTGCTTTCCCCGACATGCAGATCGTCATGGCCCACCCCAGCTTCCCCTGGCAGGACGAGGCCCTGAGTGTGGCCACGCACAAACCCAATGTCTGGATCGACCTCTCGGGCTGGAGTCCCAAGTACTTTCCCAAGCAGCTGGTGCAGTACGCCAACACGCTGCTGAAAGACCGCATCCTGTTCGGCTCGGACTACCCGCTGATCACGCCCGAGCGCTGGATGAAGGACTTCGAGGAGGCCGGCTTCAAGCCCGAGGTCATGCCCGGCATCCTCAAGGGCAACGCGGTGCGCCTGCTGGGCCTGACCTGAAGCGGCGCCGAGGCGCGCGCGGCCTTGTCAGGCCGCGCGGGAACTGCTAAGGTCAGCGGCAGTTTCCTGGAGTTTTTTCATGATCAGCAATTTCGAGCAGGTCCATAACTACTACGAACGCCTGGTGTTCGAGGAAGTGCTGCGCCGTGCCCCCCGCTGGCAGGGCATGACCCCCGACATGCTGGCCGACGTGGCCTGCGTGGCGCTGAATCGTCTGCCTGCGCGTTACGTGCGGCACGACGTGGACCTGATGTTCTATCTGACCGAACACGAACGCCATGCCATCGAACTTTCGCTCGAGGCGGCAATGGACTTCGCGTACAACTTCGTCAAGGACCGCGCAGCCAAGGCGATTGCATAAAAAAAGGCGGCACTCGGCCGCCTTCTGCAGGTACCGGTTCCTGTCAGGCCTTGCCCCACACTTCCTGGGCCGTCTCCACCACCAGTCGCAGCTTGGCACGCTGGTCTTCCACGGCGATGTCGTTGCCGTGCACCGTGCTGGAGAAACCGCACTGGGGTGACAGGCAGAGCTGGTCCATGGCCACGTACTTGGCGGCCTCGTCGATGCGGCGCTTGAGTTCGTCCTTGGTCTCGAGCTTGCCGAACTTGGTGGTCACCAGGCCCAGCACCACGATCTTGCCCGGTGCCAGGAAGCGCAGGGGACGGAAGTCGCCGCTGCGGTCGTCGTCGTACTCCAGGAAATAGGCGTCCAGGTTCATCTCCTTGAGCAGGGCCTCGGCTACCGGCTCGTAGTTGCCCGAAGCCGCGTGCGTGCTCTTGAAGTTGCCGCGGCAAAGGTGCATGGCCAGGGTCATGCCGGCCGGTTTCTGGGCCACGACCTTGTTGATGAACATGGCATAACGGTGCGGCAGCTCGTTGGGGTCGTCACCGCGTTGGCGGGCGGCTTCGCGCATCTTGTCGTCGCACAGGTAGGCCAGGTTGGTGTCGTCCATCTGCACATAACTGCAACCGGCCGCAGCCAGCGAGCGCAGCTCGTCGCCGTAGGCCTTGGCCACGTCGTCGTAGAAGGCCGGATCCAGTTCGGGGTAGTGCTCCTTGCTGATGCCGGCGCGGCCGCCGCGGAAGTGCAGCATGGTGGGCGAGGGGATGGTCACCTTGGCCACGCTGCCGCGGCCCGGACTGATCTGGCTCTTGAGGTATTCGAAGTCGGCGCGCTGGATGTCCTTGACGTGGCGCACCTTGTCGATCACGCGCATTACGGGCGGGGCCAGCTCCTTGGTCCCGTCGGGCTTGACGATGGTGACCGGGATGTCGGTCTTGACGCCGCCGATCTGCTCCAGGAAGTCGATGTGAAAGTAGGTGCGGCGGAATTCGCCGTCGGTGATGCTCTGCAGGCCCACGTCTTCCTGGAACTTCACGATCTCGGTGATCGCCTTGTCTTCCACCTTGCGCAGCTGTTCGCCGGTGATTTCGCCCTTGGCCTTCTGCTCACGGGCCTCGAGCAGGTATTTGGGGCGCAGGAAGCTGCCGACATGGTCGGCGCGGAAAGGGGGCGTGGTACGTAGCGTCACGGGTGGTACTCCTCGGTTGAATTCGGCTTATGTGAGAATGCCAAGCGCATTCAGGATACGGATTATCAAGCAGATGCCGATCGGAATCGAGGGTTGGCTGTCAGAAAATCGACACGAACCCCTCACAAAGACTCCCGTCTGCCGCGCAAATGCCGTATCTTTATCTTGTCAGGCGGAATCGAGTATCACGAGAAGGAAGTCAAGAATGAAAGCCACGCATCTGATTACTTGGCGTTTGCCGGCCCTGTTGCTGGGCTTGGCGGGTTTGCTGGGCGCTGGCCCAGGCGCGCAGGCACAGGACATCGTGGTTGGCCAGATCGGGCCTTTCTCGGGTTTGCCTGCGCCCGATGCGCCGCAGCTCAACCAGGGCGCCAAGGCCTACTTTGCGCAGATCAACAAGGCCGGTGGCATCAACGGGCGCAAGATCACCTTCTTCGAGCTGGACGACACCTACAAGCCCGACGGTTTCGTGGCGGCGTTCGAGCAGGCCATGCAGCGCAAGCCGGTGGCCTTGATTTCGCCGGTCGGTTCGGCCTCGCTGCAGCGCATGTTCGCCGACAAGCTCCTCGACAAGCATGATGTCGTCATCATGAACGCCGTTCCTGGCGCTGAGCCCTTCCGCAATCCCGGGCATCCGCGCCTCTTCCATGTGCGCGCCGGCGACAAACAGCAGATCGAAAAGATCGTCAATCACGCGCGGACCCTGGGCATCGTCAAGCTGGCTGTCCTGCATCAGGATATCCCGATGGGAACGGGGGGCGTCAAGGTGGTGGCCGACGAGGCGGCCCGTCTCACGGGCATGGAGATCAAAGGGTTTCAATCCGTTTTCAAGCCCGAGGATCAGGCCAAGGCGGCGCAGGAGGTTTTCAAGTACAACCCCCAGGGCGTTGTCGTGATTGGTGCACCGCCCTTTACCGCAGGCGGTGTGACGGCCCTGCGCAAGGCCGGCATTTCGCAATCCGTCTTCATTCTGGCTGACACGTCGCCGGGCATGCTCGCCAAGGTGGCAACACCCGAACTGGCGCGCGGGGTGGGCGTGGCCCAGATCTATCCCAATCCCAATGGCAAGACCAAGACCCTGATACGGGATTTCCAGACGGCCATGAAGGCGGCCTACCCCGACCTCCCGTCCTACGCTGCATTCCATATGGAGGGTTATCTCTCGGCGCGCATCCTGGTTGAGGGCATGAAGCGCATCCGGGGTGAGATCACCCCGGCAGCACTGGCCAAGAGCCTGCAGGCCATGGGGGAGATCGATTTCGATGGCTATCGCATCGATTTTTCCAAGGGCAATACCGGCAGCCGGTATGTGGACATCGCTGTCATGGACCAGGAGGGCCGGCTGCGCTATTGAGTGGTCACCGCCTGGTTTTCGCGTCACAGGGCCCGGGTGGCCCTGTGTTCGTTTATGCTGCAGATGGCGGCCTGCAAGATATGTCATTTTGCTATATCTATCAGTCCGAAACTTGACTTGCGTGTCATCTGGTTTGAGGCGAAAGTAATGCACCTTCACGTCCGAAGACCGGGCTTGCT
>JBEIPS010000115.1:0-5890 GCA_040376915.1 Hylemonella sp. | reverse complement strand
TTCAACGCCGACTTCACCATCGACGGTGTGCGCCAGCAGCGCAGCATGTTCGGCATGATCCGCAACACCCACCAGCTCGCTCCCCAGCACACGGTGGTGGCCTATTCGGACAACGCCTCCATCATGGAAGGCAACACGGTGGAGCGCTTCGTCGCCCGCATGGGGCAGGGTGCTGCGCCGGGTTACCAGAAGTCCGAGGCCGTGAGCCATGTGCTGATGAAGGTCGAGACGCACAACCACCCCACGGCCATTTCGCCTTTCCCGGGGGCCTCCACGGGCGCGGGCGGCGAGATCCGGGACGAAGGGGCCACCGGCCGTGGCTCACGCCCCAAGGCGGGCCTGACCGGTTTCACGGTGTCCAAGCTCTGGGGTGGCTGGTCGGACGAAATGGGCGGCAAGCCCGAGCACATCGCCAGCCCCTTGCAGATCATGATCGAGGGCCCCCTGGGCGGTGCGGCCTTCAACAACGAGTTCGGCCGTCCCAACCTGGCAGGCTATTTCCGCGAGTACGAGCAGACCGTGACCAGCAGCGCCGATAGCGTGCAGCGCGGTTACCACAAGCCCATCATGATCGCCGGCGGTGTCGGCGCCATCGACGCCGACCAGACCCGCAAGATCCTGTTCCCGGCCGGCACCCTGCTGATCCAGCTGGGCGGCCCGGGCATGCGCATCGGCATGGGGGGTAGCGCCGCCAGTTCCATGGCCACGGGCGCCAATGCGGCCGAGCTGGACTTCGATTCCGTACAGCGCGGCAACCCCGAGATCGAACGCCGCGCCCAGGAGGTCATCAACCACTGCTGGGCCCAGGGCGAGAAGAACCCCATCCTGGCCATCCACGACGTGGGTGCGGGCGGCCTGTCCAACGCCTTCCCCGAACTGACCAACGACGCGGGCCGCGGCGCGCGTTTTGACCTGCGCGCCGTGCCCCTGGAAGAAAGCGGCCTGGCGCCCAAGGAAATCTGGAGCAATGAGAGCCAGGAACGTTATGTGATGGCCATCGCGCCCGAGTCGCTGGAGATCTTCAGGGCCTTCTGCGAGCGCGAGCGCTGCCCCTTCGCCGTGGTCGGTGTGGCCACCGAAGAACGTCAGCTGGAACTGGTGGACGCAGGCCATGAATCGCCGGTTGATATGCCGATGAATGTTCTCTTGGGCAAGCCGCCCAAGATGCACCGCGACGTCAAGACCATCGCACGCACCTTCAAACCGCTGGACCTCACGGGCGTGGACCTGCAGAAGGCTGTCATCGACGTGCTGAGCCACCCCACCGTGGCCTCCAAGCGTTTCCTCATCACCATCGGCGACCGCACCGTGGGCGGTCTCACGCACCGTGACCAGATGGTGGGCCCCTGGCAGGTGCCCGTGGCCGACGTGGCCGTGACCCTGGCTGACTACGCGGGTTTCAAGGGCGAGGCCATGAGCATGGGGGAGCGCACGCCGCTGGCCGCGCTGGACGCGCCGGCCTCCGGTCGCATGGCCGTGGCGGAGAGTATTACCAACCTGCTGGCCGCGCCCATAGAGCTGCCGCGCGTCAAGCTTTCGGCCAACTGGATGGCCGCCTGTGGCGAGCCCGGCGAAGACGCCGCGCTCTACGCCACCGTGCAGGCCGTGGGCATGGAGCTGTGCCCGGCCCTGGGCATTTCCATCCCCGTGGGCAAGGACAGCCTGTCCATGCGCACGCAGTGGCAGGACGGCAAGGACAAGAAGAAGGTCACCTCGCCGGTCTCGCTGATCGTGAGCGCTTTCGCCACGCTGGGCGACGTGCGGGGCACGCTGACGCCGCAACTCGACAACAGCGCCGACACCACGCTGCTGCTGGTGGACCTGGGCCGCGGCCAGAACCGCATGGCGGGCTCCATCCTGGCGCAGACCCTGAACCAGACGGGTGACAGGGTGCCGGACCTCGACGATCCGCAGGACCTCGTGCAACTCGTGAAAGCCGTCAACAACCTGCGCGCGCAGGGCAAGCTGCTGGCCTACCACGACCGCAGCGACGGCGGTCTGCTGGCGGCCGCGGCCGAGATGGCCTTTGCCGGCCACGTGGGCGTGGCGCTCAATGTGGACATGCTGGTCACCGAAGGCGACGGCATCTCCGACAGCCGCATGGACACGGGCGACAGCAAGAACTGGGCGGCCCAGGTCAGCGCGCGCCGCGATGAACTCACGCTCAAGGCCCTGTTCAACGAAGAACTGGGCGTGGTCTTGCAGGTGATGAGCGTAGACCGCGACGCCGTCATGCAGGTGCTGCGCGAACATGGCTTGTCCAGGCACAGCCATGTCATCGGCAAGACCCGGCCCGCCGGTGGTGCGGTGAGCGCCGGCGTGGGCGAACTGCAGGTCTGGCGCGACGCCAAGGCCGTGTTTGCTGCCCGCCTGGCCGACCTGCACCAGGTCTGGGACAGCGTGAGCTGGAAGATCAACCAGCAGCGTGACAACACCGCTTGCGCCGACCAGGAGCACGCCGCTGCCGGCGCGCCCAACGACCCCGGCCTGCACGTGCACCTCAGCTTCGATCCGGCGCAAGGTCTGGCCCCGGCGCTGCTCAAGAGCCGGCCGAAGGTGGCCGTGCTGCGTGAACAGGGGGTGAACTCGCACATCGAGATGGCCTATGCCTTTACCGAAGCCGGCTTTGAGGCTTACGATGTACACATGACCGATCTGCAAAGCGGACGCGCCAGGCTGCAGGACTACAAGGGTGTGGTCGCCTGTGGCGGTTTCAGTTATGGCGACACCCTGGGCGCCGGCATAGGCTGGGCCCGCTCCATCACCTTCAACCCCGTGCTGTCCGGGCAGTTTCAGGCCTTTTTTGGCCGCAAAGACACATTTGGCCTGGGCGTGTGCAACGGCTGCCAGATGTTTGCCGAGCTGGCCGACATCATTCCGGGCGCGCAAGACTGGCCCCGTTTCACCACCAACCGCAGCGAGCGCTTCGAGGCTCGCCTGTCCATGGTGGAAGTCCTGCAATCGCCCTCGCTGTTCTTCCAGGGCATGGCCGGCAGCCGCCTGCCCATCGCCGTGGCGCACGGCGAGGGGTATGCCAATTTCGCCTATCGAGGCAATGCCGCCCAGGCCCTTGCGGCCATGCGTTTCGTGGACAACACAGGTTCGGCCACCGAGGCCTACCCCTACAACCCCAATGGCAGTGCCGGCGGCTTGACCGCGGTCACCACGGCCGACGGTCGTTTCACGGCCATGATGCCGCACCCCGAGCGCGTGTTCCGCAACATCCAGATGAGCTGGACGCCGCTGGACAAGAGCGCCGCCAGCCCCTGGATGCAGATCTGGCGCAATGCGCGGCGCTGGATAGGCTGAGCGCCAAAGGCCGGACCATGCTGATGACGCCCCGCGCCCAGACACGCATGCTGGCGCTGGGCTTTGCGGGGCTGGTGCTGATGCTGGCCTATCAGCTCAAGGGCAGCTACGAGACTTCGTTGGCGCGTGCCTCCGACCATGCGGAGAACCTCACGCAGACGCTCGACGGCCAGCTGTCGGCGGCCCTGCGGCGCATGGATGCCACATTGCACCAGGTTGCGATCCGGATCCCGGCAACCGCCATGCAGCTCGCGGTCCGCGCCCAGCATGAGCGTGCCGTGGCGGACATCCTCATGCCCTACAAGGCGCGGTTTCCGGAGTTGCGCGACATCTTCGTCTACGATTCCGCGGGCGACATTCTGTACGACACCCGGCGCCCCCCGGTCCTCCCGCGTTCTGGAAACATAGCGCAAAGACCCGCTTTCCAGTACCTGCAGAATCGTCCCGAGGCCGGCATTGCCTTCTCCGAGCTGGTGCGCGGCAATGTGTCCGGGCAGCTGACGGTGGCGACCTACGTCCCCGTGCGTGACAAGTCGGGGCAGATGCTGGGCGTGGTGGCCGGTTCGCTGAACCTGGCCTATTTCGACCAGATCTTCGGCTCCCTGCGCCTGAGCCCGGGCAGCGTGGCCTTCGTGCGCAGCAGCCAGGAGCACAAGCTGGTGATCCGTTATCCCTGGCTGGAGAGCGAGTTCAACAAGCCCGTGCGCAACCCCATCCAGGCCCGCATCGACGCGGGAGAGATTGCCGGTCGGGCCGAGTTCCAGGCCGTGACCGATGGCGAGCAGCGCCTCTACAGCTTTCGCAGGATAGACCAGTATCCCTTTTATGTCGTGATCGGCATTTCCGCCAGGGACGCCCTGCAGAACTGGTACCGGAGCGCGACCTACGTCGCCATCGTCATCCTGCTGCTGGGCCTGCTGCTGGGCCTGACCCTGCGACGCATGGCCCTCATCGAGACCCAGCGTGAGTCGGCGCGCACCGAGGCTGACCAGGCCCTGCAGCTCCTGAGCGAGGGCATCAACAGCCTGTCCGCCGGCATCACCATCTACGATCCCGAGGACCGCGTGGTGATGTGCAATGAGGCGCATCTGCGGCTGTTCGAAAGCCTGCGCGATGTCATCCAGCCCGGCAAAAGCTTCGAGGAGATTTCGCGCACCGGCCTGCAGCGCGGGCTCTATGCCGAGGCCCTGGGCCAGGAGGAGGCCTGGCTGGCGCGCCGCCTGCGCCAGCACCGCATCGCTGACGGCGTGCCGCACGAGATGGAACTTGCCGACGGGCGCTGGCTGCAGTTCAGCGAACACCGGACGCCCAAGGGCTATATCGTCGGCAGCCGGATCGACATCACCGAACGCAAGAAGCTGGAGGTCGATCTGCGTGAGCAGGCCAGCACCGACGCGCTCACGGGCCTGCCCAACCGCAGGCATTTCCTGCGCCGGCTGGAGGACGAGCTCGAGCGGGTGCGCCGCCGCACGACGCGCGATGCCTGTGTGCTGATGCTGGACCTGGACCACTTCAAGCGCATCAACGACCAGTACGGCCACGCCGCCGGTGACAGCGTCTTGCGCCATTTTTCCAACATCCTGCGCCACGAGTTGCGCGCCACCGACATCGCCGGTCGCATGGGCGGTGAGGAATTCGCCATCATCCTGCCGGGCAGCGGACCGCAGGCGTCCCAGGGTTTTGCCCAGCGCATCTGCGACAAGCTGGCCGAACACCCCCTGAGTTTCGGTCAGCAGCAGGTCGGCATGACGGTCAGCATCGGGATTGCCGCCATCGTCGCCGACGACCTGTCGGCCGACGCCGTGCTCTCGCGCGCCGACCGGGCCCTGTACCAGGCCAAGGAGGCGGGCCGCAACCGGGTCCAACTGGCCGTCGACAAGACACCTTGATGGGGCAGGCACGGGTGTCGGGCTTGCGAGCTTGACAGTCCCAGGGGGACACCCAATACTCTGCGAGCGCTTCGAAAAACGAAAACTGGACCCGACAGGTCCGAGCAAAGGGTGTTTGATGAATTCCTTCAATCCGCTGGCTCAGAACAGTGCCGTCAACGGCCTGATCACGGCCATCGCGCGCAATACGGAAGACGGTGTGCTGGCCAAGCACCTGGGCGCGCAGTCCTGGTACATCGTGGCCGACCACCTGCATGCGCACCAGTACGAGCGCGGACACCTGCTGATTTCGCAGGGCGCGCAGGACCGCAACCTGTATTTCCTGGAGACGGGCAACCTCAAGGTCGACGTCAAGACCGACAAGGCGCTCATGCAGCTGGCCATCCTGGGCGCCGGTACCGTGGTGGGTGAGGGCAGTTTTTTCTCGCGCCTGCCGCGCAGCGCCTCGGTGGTGGCCTACAGCAGCTGCAAGGTCTGGTCCATGAGCCCGGAGGATTTCGAGGCCCTGAGCAAGAAGCATCCGACAGTGGCACTCTCGCTGGCCATGGCCTTGGGCGCCATCGTGGCCTCGCGCATGGTGGATGTCAGCAAGCGCATTGCCAGTACCTGAACATCTCGTCTAGGCTGCCCAAGCGGCCATCAGGCTGGCCGCTGCGCGTTCGGGGTTCGCGTCGGCCGTGATGGCGCGCACC
>JBEIPS010000100.1:0-7138 GCA_040376915.1 Hylemonella sp. | reverse complement strand
GGCGCGCAGGTGGTGGTGCTGGCACGCGCCGGGCAGGACCTGAGCAAGTACGGCCTGCGCTGGTCGCACCTGGGTTTTGCCTACAGGCAGCCGGACGGGCAGGGTGGTCATGTCTGGCGCGTGCTGCACAAGCTCAACCACTGCGGCACGCAGGAGGCCGCGATCTACCGCCAGGGCCTGGGCGAGTTCTTCCTGGACGACCTCTGGCGCCTCGAGGCCGCCTGGGTGGTGCCCACGCCGGAGGTACAGGCCAAGCTGCACGCCCTGCTGCTGCAGGAGCAACGCGCCACCGCGCTGCACCACCGGCCCTACAACATCGTGAGCTACCCCTGGAGCCAGAAGTACCAGCAGAGCAACCAGTGGGCCATCGAGACGCTGGCCGCGGCCATGGAGCCCACGGTGTATTCACGTGAGCGGGCCCAGGCCTGGCTGAAGTTCAAGGGCTACCAGCCTAGCGTGCTGGTCATCCGGCCCCTGACGCGCCTGGGCGGGCGCATAGGCGCGGCCAACGTGGCCTTCGACGACCACCCCAGCGAGAAGCGCTACAGCGACCGCATCGAAACCGTCACGGTGGACTCGGTCTTCGCCTGGCTGCAGCGGGCCCAGCTGGGTGGGGCGCCGGTGCTGCTGCGCTATTGAACGGCGGCTGCCGGATGGACACGCAAGCCCGGCCTGGCCCGGGCTTGCGTGTCCTTTTGGCCCTTCAGTTTCCCCGGGCTTTGATGTCCCAAAAACAGTATTAATTGCAAATCATTCTCACTTGCAATAAGATCTGCAGTTTTCATCAACCGGGGATAGCCATGGCGAGCGTGCGAAAACGGAGTTCTGAGAAATCATGCAAAAACAGGCCTCAAACCTTTAGTAAGCACCAGCTTGCAACAGCGTTGGCGCTGTTGTTTGCCGGCCTGGCACAGGCCCAGAGTACCTCGGAAGGCGTGCTGCCCAGCGTGGAGGTGGTGGCCCCGGCGGCGTCCGGGGTGACGCAGAACCTGGGCTCGGTGGTGCGGGCCGGTGCGCTGGGCAACGTCAGCCAGAAGGAGAGCCCCTTCTCCAGCGCCGTGGTGAGCAGCGAGCAGATCCAGGAGCAGGCCCCGCAGAAGCTGGGGGATCTGTTCAGCCAGGACGCTTCGGTGTCCGACAACACCGGCGCCAACACCGCCTGGGGCACCTACCTCACGGTGCGCGGCCTGGACCTGGACTGGCAGAACTCCTACCGCATCGACGGCAAGCCCTTCCTGGGCTATTCAACGACCTTGCCCTACGAGCACTTCGAGCAGGTCGAGCTGTTCAAGGGGGCCTCGGGTTTCATGTACGGCTTTGGCGCGCCGGGTGCCGTGGTGAACTACGTCACCAAGAAACCCACCGACACCCCCGCACGCAGCGTCACGCTGGGCTACACCAGCAGCAGCCTGGTGCGCGCCAATGCCGATCTGGGCGGCCGTGCGGGCGGGGACGGCGCGCTGGGCTACCGGGTGAACGTCACGCGCGAACAGGGCACAGCGGCCAACGGCGGTTCGCTGCAGCGCAGCTCCATGCTGCTGGCCCTGGACGCCAGGCTCAGCGATCGCCTGAGCTGGGATTTCCAGGGCCTTTACCAGGAGCGCCTGGCCAAGGACACCGAGCCGACCATCAAGACCGGGACCTACACCGGCAGCCAGTTGCCGGCAACCGTCAAGAACGACCAGACACTGGTGGGGCCGGGCAGCTACACCGACAACAAGTTCGGCTACCTCGCGACCGGGCTCAAGTACCAGCTGAGCCCGGACTGGCAGGCGCAGACCAACTTCAGCCACAGCGTCAGCCAGACGCGCCGCAACGAACAGATCCTGAACGTGCAGAACGCGGCCGGCAACTACAGCGTCGACCGCTCCGACTACGGCGAACGCTACCAGTACAACTACTGGGACGCCATGGCGACCGGTCGCGCGACGACCGGCACCCTGCGCCACAAGCTGGTCGCGGGCGTGTCCTGGCAGCAGCAGGGGAACGACTACGCCAACGCCAGCGTGTGGAATACCGGAGTGGGCACGGGCAACTTGTACACGCAAAACACGGTGGGCTACACCAGCGTCGGTTCCTTTGACACCCTGCAGCTGTACCGCGCGGTCGAAACCACGCAGAAGACAGCCTTTGCCAGCGACCGGGTCGAGCTCAACGACCGCTGGTCGGTGCTGGGCGGCTTGCGCTGGACCAACTACGAACAGAAAAGCATGAATGCCGCCGGCGTGGTGACCTCGACCTATGCGAAGAGCGGCGTGGTGACACCCACCCTGGCGCTGATGAACCAGCTGACGCCGCAGAGCATGGCCTATGCCAGCTACGTGGAGTCGCTGCAGCAGGGCACGGTGATCACGGCGGGCAGCGGCTACGCCAACACCGTGGGCGACATGCTGGACCCCATCACCAGCAAGCAGTGGGAGCTGGGCGTCAAGACCGACAGCCCGCAGTGGTCGGGCACGGCGGCGCTGTTCCGTGTCGAGAAGAAGTCCGAATACAAGAACGCGGCCAACTTCCTGGTGCAGGACGGCAAGTCGATCTACCAGGGCGTGGAGCTGGGGGCCACGGCGCGCCTGAACAGGCTGTGGAGCGTGGGTGGCAACCTGATGCTGCTGGACACCGAATACGTGTCGGGCGCCGCCAACAACGGCAACGATGTCGCCGGCGCGCCCAAGCTCGTCGCTACCACGCAGGTGGCCTACCGCGTGCCGGACGTGCCGGGCCTGCAGATGCGCCTGGGCGCCAAGTACACCGGTGCTACGCCGCTGCGCGCATCCAACAACCTGTCGGTGGACGCCTACACCCTGGTCAACCTGGGGGCCTCGTACGACACCAAATTGCAGGGTCATGCAACCACCTACCGCGTGAGCGTGAACAACCTGCTGGACCAGCAGTACTGGATGTACCAGTACGCCGACTACGTCAAGGCCGGCGATTCGCGCTCGATCAACGTCAGCGCGACGGTGAACTTCTAGGCCGGCAAGGGTAACAAGGAGGTCGGGCACGTCGCACGCCAAGGTGCGGCGTGCCTGATTTTTGCGGGGAATACAAGATGATGAAAAGCCAGACGATACGGGCCTGGTCCTGGGTGCACAAGTGGAGCAGCCTGGTCTGCACGGTGTTCATGCTGCTGCTGTGCCTGACCGGACTGCCGCTGATCTTTCACCACGAAATCGGACATCTCACGGGCAGCGAGGTCACGACAGCGGAGATGCCGGCCGACACAGCGCGCTACCCCCTGGACGGGGTGGTCGAGAAGGCCAAGGCCAGATTTCCGGGCAAGTACCTGATGTACATGAGCCAGGAAGAGGACGACCAGACCTTCTGGTACGTGTCGCTGGCAGACCGGCTGGACGAGACGGAGAAGTTCGAAGTGCTCGCCATCGACGCCAGAACCGGCGAAGACCTGAAGGCGCCGAACTTCTCCGAGGGTTTCATGTACTGGATGGCCCGCCTGCACATCGACCTGTTCGCCGGCCTGCCGGGCATGCTGTTCCTGGGTTTCATGGGTCTGTTGCTGGTGGTCGCCATCGTCTCGGGTGTGGTGCTGTACGCCCCCTTCATGCAGAAGCTCCCCTATGGTGAAGTCCGCAAGGACAAGTCGCGCCGTGTGCGCTGGCTGGACCTGCACAACCTGCTGGGGATCACCACCACGGCCTGGGCCCTGGTGGTGGGTCTGACCGGTGTGATCAACACGCTGGAGCAGCCGGTGGTCAACTACTGGCGCGAGCACCATCTCACGCCCTGGCTGCAGCAGTACGGGGACGGCGCAACGCCGCCGCAGCACACCTTTGTCTCGCTTGACACCGCGGTGCGCCAGGCCGAGGCGGCCGAGCCGGGCATGGCCTTCAGCTACATCGCCTTCCCAGGGGTGCTGGGCGGCACGCCACACCACTATGCAATCTACATGCGCGGCAACACGCCGCTGACGTCCAAGCTCTACCAGCCCGTGCTGGTGGACGTGAGGACCGGCAAGCTGGCCGCATCGGTGGAACCTCCCTGGTATCTCAAGACGCTGCACCTTTCGCAGCCCCTGCATTTCGGGGACTATGGCGGCCTGCCGATGAAGGTCCTGTGGGCGCTGCTGGACCTCATCACCATCGTCGTGCTCGGCAGCGGCCTGTACCTGTGGCTGCGCAAGCCGAACGGCGCCAGCGAAACCGGCCCCAAGCCGGCGCCGGCCCCAGGCCCCGTGCGCACCAATGGAGGTGGCGCATGAGTGGCAAGGATGTTGCAGAGCTGGCGTCACCGGCTCCCAGGCGGGCCCAGGCTGTCTTCCGCATCCCCCTGCTGCTGGCTGCGGTGACGGTAGGGGGCCTGGTGGCCGGACTGCTGGGCGACGGCCTGCCGGATGTGCTGGCCTGGTTCGGCCTGGGGCTGCCCGTGCTGGCCTGCGTGTACAAGTGCGCATGATCGGCATGAATCGCTGACCCGTCGCGCCGGGGCGGGGGTAAGATGGCAGGCGGGAATAGCCAGGTGGAGACGCCAAGCCATGCAGATAGTGATCATTGACGACGTCGAAGCCAATCTGCTGTTGCTCAAGCACTTCATCACCCAGCTGGGCGAGGCGCACGAGGTGCAGGCCTACACGGACCCGCTACAGGCCCTGGCCCAGTGCCAGGCAGCGACGCCCGACCTGGTCATCGTGGACTACATGATGCCGGAGCTCGATGGTGTGGCCTTCATCCAGCGCTTCCGCGCCGTGCCGGGGCGTGCCGACATACCCCTGCTGATGGTGACCGCCAATGACGAGACGGACGTGCGCTACCGTGCACTGGAAAGCGGCGCCAACGATTTCCTCACCAAGCCGCTGGACAAGATCGAGTTCAAGGCGCGCATGCGCAATATGCTGGCCCTGCGCGCCAACCAGAAGCGCCTGGAAGACCGCGCCAGCTGGCTGGCCGAGGAGGTGCTCAAGGCGACCGACGAGATCGTGCGGCGCGAGCGGGAGACCATCCTGCGCCTGTCCAAGGCCGCCGAATTCCGCGACCCGGAGACGGGCGACCACATCCAGCGCATGGCGCACTACTCCTGGATGATCGCCGTGCGCATGGGCCTGCCGCTGGAGCAGCAGCAGCTGATCCTGGAGGCCGCGCCCATGCACGACGTGGGCAAGGTGGGCATACCGGACCACATCCTGCTCAAGCCCGGCAAGCTGGACGACGCGGAGTTTGCGATCATGAAGCAGCACCCGGTAATGGGCCACCAGATCCTGTCCGAGAGCAGCTCGCCGCTGCTGCAGATGGCGGCCACCATTGCGCTGAGCCACCACGAGAAGTTCAGCGGCGGTGGTTATCCGCTGGGGCTCAGGGGCGATGCCATCCCCCTGGTCGGACGCATCGTGGCCGTGGCCGATGTCTTCGACGCGCTGACCTCGGCGCGCCCCTACAAACCGGCCTGGGAGATGGACCGTGCACTGCAGTTCATGCGCGAGCAGCGCGGTCTGCATTTCGACCCTGAGTGTGTGGATGCCTTCCTTGGCTGCCTGAAGGAAGTCAATGCCGTGCGCGCCCGCTTCGCGGCTGAAGTCTGAGACACGCCAGAGTCCTCGGCCTTCAACTGGCTGGGCGCCGCCAGCAGGAGCGTATCAGTCCACCTTGAACACAGCCGCTGCCTGCACCAGATCCTGGCCTGACTCTTGAGGCTGCTGGCGGCTGCGGCCATCTCCTCCATCAGCGCGGCGTTCTGTTGCCTTACCTGGTCCAACTGGATGACGGCGGCGCCGATCTGAGATACGCCTGGATCTGTTCGGTGCTGGCGGCGCTGATCTCACCCATGATTTCGGCTACACGGCGGAAGTTGGTCTGGAAGGCGATGCTGTTGATCACGCTGATGACGTCTGCAATCCAGGGCGGATTCAACCGGTCGATGCAACATACTAACCAACAAGGGACCGCGATTCGTGCCCGCGCCACGGCCGGACATGGCACGCGCTCGTGCAAGAGCGCTAGAGCAGACCATCCAGCTCAAGCCGCGGCCTGCTCACATTCAAAAATTCTCCCAATCACCTGCCCCGGAGTTCGAGGCACTGACCGCTTGCGGAACTCGCGACGGCTTACCGTTGCCAGCCAAGGTGGGGCGCGGCGCGGGAAGTACTGTGGGCCTGGGTGTTGATGGGGCCTGCGCAGCGACGACGAGCGGTCGGACAACGGCTTGGCCGGTCTGGTGATCAACCTTGAACACAGCCACGGCCTGCACCAGATCCCCGGCTTGTCCCCTGAGGCTGGAGGCCGCGGCGGCCATCTCTTCCACCAGCGCGGCGTTCTGTTGCGTGGCTTGGTCCATCTGCGTAACCGCCTCACCCACTTGCGACACACCCGCGCTTTGCTCCGAACTGGCCGCACTGATCTCGCCCATGATGTCGGTCACGCGCCGGATGCTGGCCACCACCTCGTTCATGGTGGCGCCGGCCTGGTCCACCAGGGCGGTTCCCTGCTCGACACGTTCGACACTGGCAGAGATGAGTGCCTTGATCTCCTTCGCTGCGTCGGCCGAACGGCCAGCCAGGCTGCGCACCTCGGAGGCCACCACGGCAAAACCTCGGCCCTGTTCCCCGGCACGAGCCGCTTCCACCGCCGCGTTCAGCGCCAGGATGTTGGTCTGGAAGGCGATGCCGTCGATCACGCTGATGATGTCGGCGATCTTCTTGCTCGAATCATTGATGCCCTTCATGGTGTCCACCACCTGGGCCACCACTTCACCGCCTTGCACGGCCACGGTGCTGGCGCTCTGGGCCAGCTGATTTGCCTGCTTGGCATTGTCGGCGTTCTGCTTGACGGTCGAGCTCAGTTCTTCCATGGAGGCCGCCGTCTCTTCCAGCGCGCTGGCTTGACTCTCCGTGCGTGCGCTCAGGTCCTGGTTGCCCTGGGCAATCTCGGCACTGGCCGTGGACACCGATTCGCTGCTCTGGCGCACGTTGGAGACAATACGGGACAGCGCCGTCTGCATCTCGCCCAGCGAAGCCAGCAAGGGACTGAATTCGTC
The DNA here is from genome assembly GCA_040376915.1 of Hylemonella sp. Taxonomy (GTDB): domain Bacteria; phylum Pseudomonadota; class Gammaproteobacteria; order Burkholderiales; family Burkholderiaceae_C; genus Hylemonella. The sequence continues at coordinate 157 of JBEIPS010000100.1, read as the reverse complement.
AAGCGCATCATCTTGTACAGGACAAGTCAGGTCCCCGTCGCGTACGCGATCCGCCACGGCCCGCGCCAACTTCGTGCGCCGCTGCAACAGGGCTGCGATGTACCACGACAGGGCGATCATGCCGATGGCAACGGCGATGGCCAGCAGCACCAGTTCG
>JBEIPS010000042.1:0-23404 GCA_040376915.1 Hylemonella sp. | reverse complement strand
GCTGATGCTGCACTTCACCCGCCTCATGCACATCCTCAAGCGCGCGGCCGACAGCCCCCTGGCTTATGTGGGCAGTGCCGTGATGCTGCAGGCCAAGCTCAAGCCCGGCATGACGCTGATGCACGTGGTGGCCATGACCCGCTCACTGGGCGAGCAGATAAGCCCGCCCGACAGTCAGCCCGAGATGTTCCGTTGGACCGACCCCTCCGAGGCCTCGGTGACCTGCGAATTTCAGCTGGGCAAACTGGTGCGCTGGGAGTTCCGTCGCCCGGACGCGACCGACCCCGGATCCACCACCATGCCAGCCCAGCTGCCGGCCCCTTAAAATCAGCGTTTTGGCCCGGCCAAACGGGCAGCCCCTACCTAGGAAAGAACTGATGAGCCCCCTAACGACCTCGATGTCCGACCGCGACGGAAAAATCTGGATGGACGGCAAGCTGGTGGAATGGCGTGACGCCAAGATCCACGTGCTGACCCATACCCTGCACTACGGCTGCGGCGCCTTCGAGGGCGTACGGGCCTACAACACGGTCAACGGCACCGCCATCTTCCGCCTGCAGGAGCACACCGAGCGCCTGTTCAACAGCGCCAAGATCCTGCGCATGAAGATTCCCTTCAGCATGGAGCAGGTCAACGAGGCGCAGAAGGACGTCGTGCGCGCCAACAAGCTGGAGAGCTGCTACCTGCGTCCGCTGACCTGGATCGGCGACAAGAAGCTGGGCGTTTCCCCCAAGGGCAACACCATCCACCTGATGGTCGCCGCCTGGGCCTGGGGCGCCTACCTGGGCGAAGAGGGCATGAAACGCGGCATCCGCGTCAAGACCTCCAGCTACACGCGCCACCACGTCAACATCACCATGACGCAGGCCAAGGCGGTGAGCAACTACACCAACTCCATCCTGGCCAATATGGAAGCCACGGACGACGGCTACGACGAGGCCCTGCTGCTGGATTCGTCCGGTTTCGTGTCCGAAGGCGCGGGCGAGAACATCTTTGTCATCAAGGGTGGCGTGATCTACACGCCCGACCTGTCGGCCGGCGCGCTCAACGGCATCACGCGCAACACCGTCTTCCACATCGCCAAGGACCTGGGCCTGGAGATCGTGCAGAAGCGCATCACACGTGACGAGGTCTATATCGCCGACGAGGCTTTCTTCACCGGCACCGCCGCTGAAGTCACCCCCATCCGTGAACTCGACCGTATCGAGATCGGCATCGGTTCGCGCGGCCCGATCACGGAGAAGATCCAGAGCGCCTTCTTCGACATCGTGAACGGTCGCAATCCCAAGTACGCCCACTGGCTAACCAAAGTCTGAGGAACAAGAGATGAGCAAGTCCACCATCGAGCTGCTGGCCAAGGACCTGAACGCCCAGGGCGGGGTCTACTGCCCCAGCCCCAGGGCCGATATGAAGATCTGGAACAGCCACCCCAAGGTCTACCTGGACGTGGCCCACACCGGTGAGGCCAAGTGCCCCTACTGCGGCACCCTCTACAAGCTCAAGGCGGGTGAGCATTTCGCCGCTCACCACTGAGCCCCAGGGTCGCGTCACAGCGACCCTGGTCATCGCGCCCCAGTGGATCGGGGACGCGGTGATGACCGAGCCGCTTTTGCGTCGTCTCGCCGCGCGCGGCGAGCGGCTCACGGTGGGGGCCCTGCCCTGGGTGGCGCCGGTCTACCGTGCCATGCCCCAGGTGGCCGAGGTCATCGAATTTCCTTTCGCCCATGGCGGCCTGCAACTCAAGGCCCGCCGCATGCTGGCCCGGCAGATCGAGGGCCGCTTCGATGTGGCCTACGTGCTGCCCAACTCTCTCAAGAGCGCCCTGCTGCCTTTCCTGGCCAGCATCCCCAAGCGGGTGGGTTACCTGGGCGAGGCACGGGTGGGTCTGCTCACCCACCGCCTGAAGAACCCGCCCAAGGACAAGCGACCGCCCATGGTGGCCTTCTATTCGGCACTCAGCGGTGAGGCAGGTGTCGCGACCGACCAGCCGCAATTGCAGATCGATGCGGCGCAGAGTGAAGCCGTGCTGGCGAAGCAGGGGCTGGCGCGTGGCGGCTATTACGTCTTCGTGCCGGGCGCCGAATACGGCCCGGCCAAGCGCTGGCCGGTACAACGTTATGCGGAGCTGGCGCAGCAACTCGACGCCCCGGTGATCGTGCTGGGCTCGGGCAAGGAGGCGCCGCTGGGCACCGAGATCGCCGCCCTGGCCGCTGGTGCCGACTGTCGCAACCTGGCCGGCGCTACGAGCCTGGCCGAGGCCTTTGCCCTGATTGCCGCGGCTCGCCGTGTCATCAGCAATGACACCGGCCTCATGCATGTGGCCGCCGCGCTGGACGTGCCCCAGGTGGCGATCTTCGGCTCCAGCAGTCCCGAACACACGCCCCCGCTGAGCGCACGGGCCCAGGTCCTCTGGCTCAAGCGAGACCCGGCTTACCAGCCCCCGCTGGACTGCGCGCCCTGCTTCCAGCGCGAGTGCCCGCTGGGCCACCTGCGCTGCCTCAACGACATCACCGCCGAGCGCGTGCGCACAGCCCTGGGCGCCTTGGCCTAGCCCATCCCGGATAAAAAAAAGCCACCCTTGCGGGTGGCTTTGAAAAGTCCTCGAAAGGACGTCGTTGGGATCGTTGACGTCGGCCTGCGCTGCTAGAGGAAAACGCAAACCGGCGGTAATTGGAAAAAATTGACTGTGACAGCAGTACGGAAACAAATATAGCCAGCTGTTTGCTTTCGGCATATCCCACAAATTGGGGATATGGCATCAGAAGTGTCGCGAAATAAGACATTCAGGGTGCTTGTCAGGCCGTTTCAGCCAGGAGGGTGGGGCCGAACAGGGCTTCGAAGGCCATATCGAAGGCCTCGGGCCGGGAATCCGAGATGAAAAGGCCAAACCGGTCCAGTTCCACGACGTACATGGTGAACTGGCTGAGCAGGTTCTGCTCGACTTTCAGGCCGCGGTAGCACTGGTGCTGCGCGACGAGGGTCGACCGGTCGGTCGGTGGCGTGTGGGACAGGGTGGTGTTCATGGCGTGTTCCCCCGGGTCTGAATCCAACCATAGGAAACAACGACCGTTTGCGCCAGCCCTCGCGGGGCCAGCGCTGTGCGGTTTTTCACGCCGGGGGCGTTTGCCTGCTCAGCCCGCCAGCGGCAGGCGCAGCACGAAGCAGGCGCCGCCTGGCCGCTCTTCACACCGCACCGTGCCGCCGTGGCGCTGGGCAATGGTGCGCACCAGCGCCAGGCCCAGGCCCACGCCACCCTCACGCTCGGAGGCGCCGGGCAGACGGAAGAAGGGCTCGAAGATGCGTTCGCGCAGGCCTGGGGGCACGCCCGGCCCCTGGTCGCAGACCCGGATCTCGGCCTGCGTGCCCAGAATCTGCAGGGACAGGGTGACCTCACCGCCGCCGTGCCGGCGCGCGTTTTCGAGCAGATTGCGCAGGGCACGGCGCAGCAGCCGTGTCAGGCCGGAGACCAGCACGCTGGTGGTGCCGGCGGGGGCGTCCAGTTCGGCGCCGGTGCGGGCGCACTCCTCTGCGCACAGGCCCACCAGCTCGACCGGCTCCAGCGGCCCCAGATCGTCGGGGCTGGCGTCGAGCCGGCTGGCCAGCAGGATCTCGTCGATCAACTGGTCCAGTTCACGGATGTTGCGGGCGATTTCCTCGTGGGTGGCGGTACTGGGCTGGGCCTGCATGAGTTCCAGGCCCATGCGGATGCGCGCCAGGGGAGAGCGCAGCTCATGGGAGGCATTGGCCAGCAGGGCCTTGTGCGAGAGCAGCAGGGCCTGCACGCGGGCGGCGGCAATGTTGAAGCGCTGGGCCAGGAAGGCCACTTCGTCCTGTCCATCCTCGGGCAGGCGGCGGGACAGGTCACCCTCGCCCCAGCGCTCCACGCCCTGTTGCAGCGCCTCGAGCCGTTTGGTCAGGCGGCGCACGATGGGGTAGGCGCCCAGGGCCACGGCGGCGGCCACCAGGCCGAGCATCACGAGCAGGTTGTAGGGTGGGGGCAGGCCGGTCGGGCCCAGCGGTGGCGAGGGCGGTGGGCGGTTGCCGGGACGTGGCAACTGCACAAAGACCGTTTGACCATCGCGCAACGGCACTTCAAATTCCCAGCCCTGGCCGGGCACGCGCGCGCCCCGCGTCTGGGCCTGGCCCAGCACCTCGCCCTGGGCGTTGCGCAGGATGATCTCGCGGCCCGGGCGCTGGGCGCGTTCACGCTCCGCTTCCTCGCGCCAGATCCAGCCGAAGATGAAGGTGAGCAGCACGATGGTGGCCACCACGGCCAGCCAGATGCGGATGTAGAGGCGCTGTATCAGCGGGGTTGTCATGCTGGAGCGGCCCTAGTCCTGCTGGCGCGCAAAGACGTAGCCCACGCCGCGCACGGTCAGGATGCGCTTGGGCGCTTTCGGGTCGGCCTCGATGGCCGCGCGGATGCGGCCCATGTGCACGTCGATCGATCGGTCGAAGGCTTCGAGTTCACGGCCGCGCACGGCTTCCATGATCTGGTCGCGCGTGAGCACGCGCCCGGCGCGCTCGGCCAGGGTGACCAGCAGGTCGAACTGGTAGGAGGTGAGCTCGCAGGCCTGGCTGTTCACGCTGACGGTGCGCGCGTCACGGTCGATGGCCAGCGAACCGAAGCGCAGCTGGCTGGCAGGTGCCGGGCCGTTGCCGCCGCCACGGCGGCGCAGCACGGCGCGGATGCGTGCTAGCAGCTCGCGCGGCTCGAAAGGTTTGGCCAGGTAGTCGTCGGCCCCCATCTCCAGGCCGATCACGCGGTCCATGGGGTCGCCCTTGGCGGTGAGCATCAGGATGGGGGTCTGCGCCAGGGCCGAGGGCAGGGCGCGGATGCGGCGGCAGATTTCCAGCCCGTCCATGTCGGGCAGCATCAGGTCCAGCACCAGCAGCTGGGGCGCAGGGTTGGCCGCCTGCAGGCGGGCCAGCCCATCCTCGCCGCTGCCGGCGACCTCGACGGCGTAGCCGGATTGCGCCAGGTACTCGCTGACCATGGCGGCTAGACGGGCATCGTCTTCGATCATCAGCAGGGGCTGGCTCATGTCAGGGTCTGTTCCCATTCATTTCTCAAGTGCGAACGCGGTGAAAACAGCGCCAATCTAGGCGCGCGACGACGCCCAGGCTGGCCGCCTGGGCTAGGAGTGCAACAACGAGTGGCGCTGTTTTCACCACGTTCCCTGCGGGTTGCGGCCAAAAAAGGCCATGCGGGGTGTTGCGCGGACTTGCCGGGGGCGACCCCGGTGGCGTCCACGCGCCTACCGCATGACTTTTTTGATCCGCAACGCATCTTGAGAAATGAATGGGAACAGACCCTAGTCTATCGCTCATGTCGCCATGGTGGGGGCGAGCGGTCAGCCGCGCTTGTCGCGGCTGTAAAGATAGGTAAACGCTTCAGGTGCGGGCCCGCCGGGCGGCGCGTGCCGCCAGCGCCACCAGCAGGAGCACGGGCAGGCCCAGCAGGGCGGTGGAGACGAAGAAGTGGCTGTAGCCATAGGCGTCCACATAGTGGCCCGAGAAGCCCGCAATGAACTTGGGGGCGAGCAGCATCATGGAACTGAACAGGGCGTACTGCGTGGCCGAGTAGCTGATGTTGGTCAGGCTGGAGAGGTAGGCGATGAAAGCCGCCGAGGCGATGCCGCTGGAGAGGTTGTCGGCCGAGATCACGAAGATCAGCGCCGTCACGTCATGTCCGCGCGAGCCCAGCCAGGCGAACAGCAGGTTGCTGGCCGCGCTGAGCAGGGCGCCCAGCATCAGCACGCGCATCACGCCCAGGCGCATGGCCAGCACGCCGCCCACGAAGGCGCCCACCAGGGTCATGATGACGCCGTAGACCTTGGTCACGGCCGCTACTTCGTCCTTGGTGTAGCCCATGTCCACGTAGAAGGGGTTGGCCATGATGCCCATGACCACGTCGCTGATGCGGTACACCGCGATCAGCGCCAGGATCAGGCCGGCCTGCCACTTGTAGCGGCCCAGGAAGTCGGTGAAGGGCTCCACCACGGCGCCTTGCAGCCACTCCCCCACACTGCGTGCCGGCGGCAGTTCGTGGCGCGCGGGTTCGGACGAGAACAGCACGGTCAGCATGCCGGGCAGCATGCTGGCGGCCATGATCAGGTAGGCCGTGGCCCAGGCGACATCCTGGTAACCGGTGGTTTGCACCTCGGCCCGCGCGGCCAGCCAAAGCACGCCGGCCCCGGCCCAGATCATGGCCATGCGGTAGCCGGTCTGGTAGGCCGCCGCCAGCGCGGCCTGGCGCTCGGCCCCGGCCGATTCGATGCGGAAGGCGTCCAGCGCGATGTCCTGCGTGGCCGAGGCAAAGGCCACGATCAGTGCGCACCAGACCACGGCTTGCAGACCGCTTTGCGGATTGCTCAGGGCCATGCCGGCCAGCCCGGCCATGATGGCCGCCTGCGATAGCAGCAGCCAGCTGCGGCGCAGGCCCAGCCAGCGGGTCAGGCCCGGCAGGGGCAGGCGGTCCACCAGCGGCGCCCAGGCCCACTTGAAGGCATAGGCCAGACCGACCCAGCTCAGTTCGCCGATGGTGCCGCGGTCGATGCCGGCCTCACGCAGGCGAAAGCTCAGCGTGCCCAGTACCAGCAGCAGGGGCAGGCCGGCGGCAAAACCCAGGGCCAGCATGCGCAGGGTGGCGGGTTCGAGGTAGACGCGCAGCGTGTCGGCCCAGGAGGGCTTGAGTCGGGCCGGTTCGGGCGCACTTGGTGTCATGCGGGAATAATAAGCGCAGCCTCTCGCGTTTCACTTCCATGAGCAAAACTAAACGACCTACCCTTGCAAGCCTGAGTGTCCTGCTGCTGGCGGTTGCCCTGCTGGCGGGCTGCAATGAGCGCCCCGAACCGCAGCGCGACGGCGTGGACGTGGGCAAGAACTCGGCTTTCGCCAAGCTGGTGTCAGCCGAACAGGTCGAGAAAACGGCCGAGCAGCAATACGCCCAGCTCCAGATGCAGGCCGCCAACAAGCATGCCTTGTTGCCCAGGGACCATCCCCAGGCGCAACGGCTGCAGGCCATTGCCAGAAGGATCATTCCCCATGCGCTGGCCTGGAATCCGCGCGCGCAGGACTGGAAGTGGTCGGTCAGCCTGATCAAGTCGCCCCAGATCAACGCCTTCTGCATGCCGGGTGGCAAGATCGCCTTCTACACGGGCATCCTGGAGCGGCTGGAGCTCAGCGACGACGAAGTGGCCATGGTCATGGGCCACGAGATGGCGCACGCGTTGCGCGAACATGCGCGTGAGCGCATGGGCAAGGGTGCGGTGACCCAGGGCGTGGCCCGCGTGGGTGGTGCCGTGGTGGCCGCCTGGCTGGGCGTGGACCCGCGCCTGACCGACGGTGTGGCGCGCGGCGGCGCCAATCTGCTGACGCTGGAATTCAGCCGCAGCGACGAATCCGAAGCCGACCTGGTCGGCCTGGAACTGGCCGCACGTGCCGGCTACGACCCGCGTGCCGGTGTCAGCCTGTGGCGCAAGATGGGGGCGGCCAGCAAGGGGGCGCCGCCGCAGTGGCTGTCGACCCACCCCTCGGGCAAGACTCGCATCTCGGAGATCGAGAAGAACCTGCCCAAGGTACTGCCGCTCTACGAGCGGGCCCGCCGCGCGCCACCACGGTCATGAACGACCAGCCCGAGCCGCGCCTTATCGGCTGCCAGGCAAGGATCAGAAGCGATAGACCATGCCGACGGAAAAACTGGGCAGGTAACCCAGGCCGCCGAGGGAATCGTTCATCTTCTTCTTCTGCGCATCGACGTCGGCCTGGGTGATGCCGTTGTAGCCCACCAGGTCGGTATCGATCTCGGCCGTGAATGTGCCGAGGGTGACGCCGACATCGGCGTAAAAGCCCAGGCCCCTGGTCGAAACGTGGTGACCATAGCCCAGGCCCAGGTAGGCGGTGGTGCTCGGGTACTTCAGGCTGACGTTGAACTTCTTGCCTGTGGTGTCAGTGGTGACGTTGCCGATGGTGGTGTTGGGGCCGCCCACGCCATTCACGTCCAGCCTGGTGTCGTTGGCCGTGACGCCACCAACCAGACGGAACCCGCCACTGAAAGGGAACCAGTCGGCAAACAGGCCGACGCGGCTGGACTTGAGGGTGGCGTCGTAGCGCACGCCGTTGTCCGTGCCGCTGGCGCTGGCCGACAGGCCGCCCGCATATTCGCCGCGCACCCCCCACTTGCTACCGAGGGGCTGGGCATAACCCAGGGTGTACAGGCCGGGCAAGCCGAGGCCGCCATAGATGTCCTGCGCCTGACCATGGCTGCCTAAGCCGGCCAGAAGGATGAAGCTGAAAAGGCGTTTTTTCATTTTGAAGGACTTACGAGTTGGCAAAATGAACGACCGATCCTGTCGGTCAAAAACGGACAGGGGCGCCGCTCAGTAGCGGTAGATCAGGCCCAGCGACACGCTGGGCAGGTAGCGGAAACCCAGCCAGCCACTGCTCTGCGTCCGCCATCCATCCATGTCCACGGTGGCGTTGCTGCCCTGGCTGGTATCTGTTTCGCTGGGCAGGGCGCCCAGCGAGACCCCCATGTCGGCGTAGAAGCCCAGCCCCTTGACGGCCTGGCCTTGCTGGCCATAACCCACACCGAGGTAGGTGGAGGTGCTGGGGTATTTGCCGCGCAACTGGTAGGGGCTGCTGGCGGGTGCCGCCGTGTAACTGCCCAGGATGCCCTGGCCGTTGCGGGCGTCGTTGAAACTCAGGCCGCCCACCACGCGAAAGCCGCTACCGAAGGGAAACCAGTCGGCATACAGGCTGGTGCGGTTGATGTCGACAGGGGCCCCGCTGTCCAGGCTGCTTTCGGGCCCCTTCCACTTCAGGCCCGGGCTGTAGTCACTGCGCAGGCCCCAGCTACCGCCGACGGGCAGGGCATAACCCAGGCTGTAGAGGCCCGGGCCGACATGGGTGACTTGTGCCGGCGCCGGGCCGGCCGCTGCAGTAAAGAGGGCCAGCGCCAGCAGACGGGCGCGCAGCGGATTCATGAAGATTCCTGTGTTTCAAACTGGATTTGATTATTCAGGAGATCGGCCTGCCGCGCCGTTTACTGAAGCGCCGGACAAGGTTTCTGTACGCCCTGCCACATGAGAGGACGAACAGTAGCGTGTGCTTACGTTCCGCCTACGAATGGATTGGACTGGCGTTCCCGGCCGAAGGTGCTTTCGGGGCCATGACCCGGGATGAAGACGGTGTCGTTGCCCATGGGCCACAGTCGTTCCGTGATGCTGCGGATCAGGTCGCCGTGATTGCCCTGGGGAAAGTCGGTGCGCCCTATGGACCCGGCAAACAGCACATCACCGACGAAAGCGCGTTGCGCCTCGGGGGAGTGGAAGACCACGTGGCCGGGCGTATGGCCAGGGCAGTGGCGTACATGGAGGGTGCAGTGGCCGATGGTCACCGTGTCGCCGTCCTTCAGCCAGCGGGTGGGTGTGAAGCGCTCCGATTGGGGGAAACGGAACATGCGGCTCTGCTCGGCCAGCTGGTCTATCCAGAACTGGTCACCGGGGTGCGGGCCGATGATGGGCAGCTGGAGCAGGCGGGCGAGTTCGGCGGTGCCGCCGGCATGGTCGATGTGGGCATGGGTCAGCCAGATCGCCTTGAGCGTGACACCCAGCTGGGCGGCCACCTGGGTGATGCGCGGCAGGTCACCGCCGGGGTCGATGACGGCCGCCTCCAACGTTTCATCGCACCAGACGATGGAGCAGTTCTGTTCGAAGGCGGTCACGGGAACGGTCTGGTACTTGAGCATGGCCGGGAAAAGGGAGGGTGAAACAGGCGGTGAAAGCCGCATTTTTGCACGTGGGCGTCACCTTATGCCGGCAAAATGCGGCTCATGAACGCGAACGCTCCTGCTGAAACCGCCCGCCTGCTGCCTGCCGACGATGCCCAGCGTGCTGTGCTGCACAACGAGGTCCATGCCCGCCCCTCGGCCCGTATCCGTCTGCCAGCCCTGGTGATCTATGTGGCCGTGCTCAACGAGGGCATCAGCCGCGAGCGGGAGTGCGAGCACCTGCGTCTCTTGCCGGGCCAGCAGGATTTGACGCCCGAGCGCCTGCAGGCCAATTTCCTGCGCCTGCGTTTCGAGGGCTATACCGTCAAGTGGGAGCGTCACACCGAGTTCACGCGTTACTCCATCGTGCAGCCCTTGCCCCCCCATGCGCGTCTGGGTGCCGACGATCCGGAACTGCTGAGCGCGCTGGTGGTGAGCCCCCAGTGGTTGCGCGAGATACCGGGCCGTACCATCGCGGCCATCAAGCTGGCCATGGTGCATGGCGAGTTGTCCCCGCCGGAAGCCAGCCTGGCGCAGGCACGTCGCTGGTTCGGCGATCACCCGGTGGTGGCTTCGGTCCTGGGCAACAACGGCCACTCGCTGGTGGTCACGGACTTCCAGCTGCGCGACAGCGGTTTCGAACGCCTGCTGGTGATCGCGCCGCCCGCGACGACAGAGACGCGGGCCGGTCGTGTTTCGCAGCGCCTGCTGGAGCTGGAGACCTACCGGCTCATGGCCCTGCGCGGCCTGCCCGTGGCCAAGGGCCTGGGGCCCATGCTGACCGAGGCCGAGGGGCAACTCGCCGGCATCACGGCACAGCTGGAAAACAAGCAGGCATCGGAGCAGGAGCTGCTCGACACCCTGATCGCACTGGCCGCGCGCGTAGAGCGGGCCACCGCCGAGCACGACTACCGTTTCGCGGCCACACGGGCCTATGACACTCTGGTCGGTCAGCGCCTGGCCGAGCTGCGCGAGCAGCCCGTGCCGGGTACCCAGACCCTGGGTGAGTTCCTGCAACGCCGTCTTTCGCCGGCCATGGCTACGGTGGCCGCCACGTCGCAGCGCCTGACCTCCCTGTCCGAGCGCGTTTCACGTGCCAGCGCCTTGCTGCGCACGCGGGTGGACATCGCCACCGAGGCACAGAACCAGCAGCTGCTGGAGAAGCTCACGCGCGGCCAGGAACTGCAGCTGCGCTTGCAGACCACGGTGGAAGGCCTGTCCATCGCGGCGATTTCCTATTACGTGGTCAGTCTGCTGCTGTATGTCGTCAAGGCGGCCAAGGCCGCGGGTGCGCCGCTCAACCCCGAGATAGCCGTGGGCGCCCTGATCCCGCTGGTGCTGTGGGCGGTGTGGCGCACGACGCGGCGCATCCATGCCAAGCTGCACGCCGGGAACTGAGCCCCGGCGGGCGTTACAGCACGCCTTCGTAGCTGACCGTCAGCGGCGCGTGGTCGCTGAACTTCTCGCCCTTGTAGACGGATACGCTGCGTGCATAGGCGGCCAGCGCCGGCGTGGCCAGCTGGTAGTCGATGCGCCAGCCCACGTTCTTTGCATAGGCCTGGCCGCGGTTGCTCCACCAGGTGTAGGCGGCATCGGTCGCCTCGGGCTCCAGCTGGCGGTAGACGTCGACCAGGCCGCCCTCGTCCAGCAGCCTGGTCATCCAGGCCCGTTCCTCGGGCAGGAAGCCGGAGTTCTTGAGGTTGCCCTTCCAGTTCTTCAGGTCCATTTCCTTGTGCGCGATGTTGACGTCGCCCACCAGGATGAACTCGCGCCCGCGCTTGAGGGTCTGCAGGTGCGGGTAGATCTGGTCGAGAAAGCGGAACTTGGCCTGCTGGCGCTCCTCGCCTGAAGAGCCGCTGGGGAAATAGCAGCTGACCAGCGAGAGCTTGCTGTGCGGGGTGTCGAAGCGCAGCTCCACGTAACGGCCTTCGGCGTCGAACTCGGGCGAGCCGTAGCCGATGACAACATCGCTCGGCTCATGCCGGGTGTAGAGGCCCACACCCGAGTAGCCCTTTTTTTCGGCATAGTGGAAATAGCCGCGCAGGCCGGCCAGCTCTTCAAAGCGGCCCGCCACGTCGTCGGCCTGGGCCTTGACCTCCTGCACCCCCATACAATCCGGACGAGTCTGGTCCAGCCAGGCTTCCAGCCCCTTGCTGGTGGCCGAGCGTATGCCGTTGAGGTTGAGGCTGACGAGTTTGAACAAGGAATTTCCCATGGCGGACGGTGTGGTGAGTGGACAGGACAGCCTGGCCCAGGACTTTGTGGCTTTCGCCGTCGAGTGCGGCGTGCTGCGTTTCGGCGAATTCAAGACCAAGGCCGGCCGGCTCTCCCCCTACTTCTTCAATGCAGGGCTGTTCGACGACGGGGCCAAGCTGGGCCGGCTGGCCGAATTCTATGCCCGCCGCCTGATCGCGTCCGGCATCGAGTTCGACATGGTCTTCGGCCCCGCCTACAAGGGGATCCCCCTGGGCGCGGCCCTGGCTGTGGAACTGGCGCGACAGGGGCGCAACGTTCCTTTCGCCTACAACCGCAAGGAGGCCAAGGACCACGGCGAGGGCGGCACCCTGGTGGGCGCGCCGCTCAAGGGCCGCGTGCTCATCGTCGACGATGTCATGTCCGCCGGCACCGCCGCGAGGGAGTCCATCGCCCTGATCGAAGCGGCCGGTGCCACGCCCCACGGGGTGGTGATCGCCCTGGACCGGCAGGAAATGGCCACGGAGAATGGCCAGGACGTGCCCTACAGCGCGGTCCAATACGTACGAAATCGCTTGGGATTGCAGGTGGCCGCCATTGCGAAACTGGCTGATTTATTGCACTATCTGGAACAGCACAGCCGTACCGGCCTAGCCGCTGACCATCAGCGCGTGCTGGCTTACCGGCAAAAATACGGTGTCCAGGATTGATCAACATGAAGCGATTGGCAGGGATGGTGGGGGTGGGCATATTGCTTGCAGGCTGTACGCTGCAGGCGTACGCGCAGGCCAGCGTCGAGGGTGGCATCTATACCTGTATCGACGCCAAGGGGCGCAAGCTCACGTCCGACCGCCCCATCCGTGAATGTTCCGACCGCGAGCAAAGGCTGCTCAACCCCAGTGGCACGCTGCGCGCCATCATTCCCCCCACCTTGACCGGCCCCGAGCGTGCCGCGCTGGAGGCCAAAAAACGCCGTGAAGCCGAGGATCAGGCGCGCCAGGCCGAGGAAAAACGTCGCGAACGTGCCCTGCTGGTGCGTTACCCCAGCCGCTCCGTGCATGACAAGGAGCGCTCCGAAGCCCTGGCCCAGATCACCGTGGTACGCCAGGCCGCCATGAACCGCGTCAAGGAACTGCAGCGCCAGCGCAAGGAGCTGGCCACCGAACTGGAGTTCTACACCAAGGATCCCAGCAAGGTGCCGCCCTCACTCCTGCGTCTGGTGGACGACAACGAAAAGAGCATGGCGGTGCAGGAGCGTTTCATCGCCGACCAGGAGGCCGAGATGGGGCGTGTGAATGCCCGTTTCGACGAAGAGCTGTTGCGCCTGCAGCAACTCTGGGCCCAGATCGCCGCGCCGGCCAACTGAGCCGGCGGACCGGCGTCTGCCGGTCCGCGTATATCCCCGATCGCTCAAGCCAGCTTGCTACGCAGCAGGTCGTTGACCTGTTGCGGGTTGGCCTTGCCCTTGCTGGCTTTCATGATCTGACCCACCAGCGCGTTGAAGGCCTTGTCCTTGCCAGCCTTGAACTGGGCCACGTTGTCGGCGTTGGCAGCGATGACTTCGTCGATGATCTTCTCCAGCGCGCCGGAGTCGTTCATCTGTTTGAGGCCCTTGGTTTCGATGAGTACGCCAATCATCTGGTTGACTTCTTCGTATGAGCCTCCGACAACGCCTGGGTGTTTGTAGTCGCTCCACAAAGTGTCGAATAGCTGACGAGCAGCATTGTTTGAGATCGTGCCGTCTACAACGCGCTGAATTAAAACGGCCAATTGCAGGGGACTTACTTTGGCTTCCTCAATGGCTGAGTCTTCCGCATTCAAGCGACGCGAGACCTCGCCCATGATCCAGTTGCTGGCCAGCTTGGGCTGCTTGCAGGCTTTTGCGGTGGTTTCGAAATAGCTCGCCATGGCCTTGCTTTGGGTCAGCGTGGTGGCGTCATATTCGGGCAGACCGTAGTCGGCCACGAAACGCGCGGCCATGGCGCGCGGCAGCTCGGGCAGTTCGCTGCGCACACGGGCTATCCACTCGGGCGCGATCACCAGCGGGGGCAGATCCGGATCCGGGAAGTAGCGGTAATCGGCCGCGTCTTCCTTGGTGCGCATGGCGCGCGTCTCGCCCGTGTCGGGGTCGAAGAGCACGGTGGCCTGCTGGATGGCGTGACCGTCCTCGATCTGCTCAATCTGCCAGCGCACCTCGTAGTCAATGGCCTGCTGCATGAACTTGAAGCTGTTCAGGTTCTTGATCTCGCGGCGGGTGCCCAGGGGCTGGCCGGGTTTGCGCACCGAGACATTGGCGTCACAACGGAAGCTGCCCTCCTGCATATTGCCGTCGCAGATGCCGATCCAGGTCACGATCTTGTGCAGCTCCTTGGCGTAGGCCACGGCCTCGTCGCTGGAGCGCATGTCGGGCTCGGTCACGATCTCCAGCAGAGGTGTGCCCGCGCGGTTGAGGTCGATGCCCGACTGGCCGATGAAGTCCTCGTGCAGGGATTTGCCGGCGTCTTCCTCCAGATGCGCGCGCACCAGGCGCACGGTCTTCTTCTCTTCGCCGAGGAAGAAGGCGATCTCGCCGCCCTGGACAACCGGGATCTCGAACTGGCTGATCTGGTAGCCCTTGGGCAGGTCGGGGTAGAAGTAGTTCTTGCGCGCGAAGATGCTGCGCGGTGCGATGGTGCTGCCTATGGCCAGGCCCAGCTGGATGGCACGTTCGACCGCGCCCACGTTCATCACGGGCAGCGTGCCCGGCAGGGCCAGATCCACGGCGCAGGCCTGGGTGTTGGGCTCGGCGCCGAAGGCGACCGAGGCGCGGCTGAAGATCTTGCTCTCGGTGGAGAGCTGGGCGTGGGTTTCGAAGCCGATCACGACTTCATAACCTTGGACGAGTTTGGTGGTCATGTCCGGACTCCCGCCGGGCCGCCCCAAGGGAGGCCAGCCCCCTCGGGGGGCAGTGAATACACGAAGTGATGAACGTGGGGGCTCACAGATAACCTCCCGGGGTGCGGAGGTGGAAGTCGGTCACCTGCTGGTAGCGATGGGCGGCGTTGAGCAGCTTGGCCTCCTGCAGTACGTTGCCGATCAGCTGCAGGCCCACGGGCATGTTGCCGTTGCCGAAGCCCACGGGCAGGCTCATGCCGGGCAGGCCGGCCAGCGAGGCGGGCAGGGTGTAGATGTCGGCCAGGTAGGCGGCGACCGGGTCGTCGGTCTTGTCGCCCAGGGCCCAGGCCACGGTGGGGGCGACCGGGCCGGCGATCACGTCGCAGTTCTTGAAGGCCTGCTGGAAGTCATCGGCGATCAGCTTGCGGATCTTCTGGGCCTGGAGGTAGTAGGCGTCGTAGTAACCATGTGAGAGCACATAGGTGCCCACCATGATGCGGCGCTTGACCTCGTCGCCGAAGCCTTCGGCGCGGGTCTTTTTGTACATCTCAAGCAGGTCGGTGTAGTCCTTGGTCCGATGCCCGAACTTCACGCCATCGAAGCGCGAGAGGTTGGAGCTGGCCTCGGCCGGGGCGATGATGTAGTAGACGGGGATGGCCAACTCGGTGCGTGGCAGCGAGATGTCGACCAGTTTGGCCCCGAGCTTCTCGTATTCCTTGAGCGCCGCGTCGATGGCCGCGCGCACGTCCGGGGCCAGGCCGAGACCGAAAAATTCCTTGGGGATGCCGATGCGCAGACCGTCGAGCTTGTCGTTGAGTGACCGCGAGTAGTCCTCGGCCGGCAGGTCCAGCGAGGTCGAGTCGCGGTCCAGGTCCGGGCCGCACAGGGCCGAGAGCAGCAGGGCGCAGTCCTCGGCGCTGCGCGCCATGGGGCCGGCTTGGTCCAGGCTGGAGGCGTAGGCAATCATGCCGTAGCGGCTGGCGCGACCGTAGGTGGGTTTGATGCCCGTGAGGCCGCAGAAAGAGGCGGGCTGGCGGATAGAGCCGCCGGTGTCCGTGCCGGTGGCGGCCGGGGCCAGGCGGGCCGCCACGGCAGCGGCGCTGCCACCCGAGGAGCCGCCGGGTACGCGGCCCTTGTCCCAGGGGTTGCGCACCGGGGCGGGCGCACTGTGGCCCACAGCCGGCACGGCCACGCTTTCATTGGCCGAGCCCATGGCGAATTCGTCGCAACTGAGCTTGCCCAGGGTCACGGTGCCGGCCTGGGCCAAGCGTGCCACCACGGTGGCATCGAAGGGCGAGCGGTAGCCGGCCAGGATCTTCGAGCCGGCGGTGGAGGGGAAATCCCTGGTGACGAAGATGTCCTTGTGCGCAATCGGCACGCCGGCCAGGGGGCCGGCCGTGCCGGTGGCCAGTGCCGCATCGGCGGCGCGGGCCTGGGCCAGGGTGGCGTTTTCATCCACCGCGACGAAGGCGGCCAGGTCCTGGTGGGCGGCCATGCGGCCGAGGAAATGCCGGGCCGTCTCGACGGCCGAGACCTTCTTTTCGCGCAGCTGGCGGGCCAGCTCGGCCACGCTGAGTTGGTGCAATTCAGACATCATTCAATGACTTTGGGAACCAGGAAGAGGCCGCGCTCGACGGCCGGGGCGCTTTGCTGGTTGGCCTCGCGCTGGTTGGGCTCGGTGGCCTTGTCTTCACGCAGGCGCAGGGCGGCCGCACCGGTGACGGCAGCCATGGTGGGGTGGGCCAGGGGCTCGATGCCGGTGGTGTCGACGGCACGCATCTGCTCGACGATGTCGAAGAAGCCGTTGATGCGCGTGCGCATGCGTTCGCTTTCGGCCGGGCTGAGCTCGAGCCGGGCCAGATTGGCGATGCGCGAGATGTCTGCAGAGGTCAGGGACATGGCGGGCAGGTTGAAACCGGGTGTAATCCCGGGGGCCGAGGGGCCCCGGAACAGCGGGTCATACACAGGGGATAGGGTATTATCCCGCCTTTAGTGGCGTCCTTTCCTGCTCCCGGGGATTACGGCGCTGCGCACCGAGTCACAACCGCGCATTCTGCGCACCGGGCGACGGGCGAGCGAAGCTCGGCCGTGCCTCCAGAGAGGAACGAGTAATGTTTGGAGCTTTCCGTCAGTATTTCTCCACTGACCTGGCCATCGACCTGGGCACGGCCAACACCCTGATCTACGTGCGCGACCGCGGCATCGTCCTGGACGAGCCCTCGGTGGTGGCCATCCGCCACGAAGGCGGCCCGCAGGGCAAGAAGACCATCCAGGCTGTCGGCCACGAAGCCAAGGCCATGCTGGGCAAGGTGCCCGGCAACATCGAGGCGATCCGCCCGATGAAGGACGGCGTGATCGCCGACTTCACCGTCACCGAGCAGATGCTCAAGCAGTTCATCAAGATGGTCCACCCGCGTGGCGTGTTCAAGCCCAGCCCGCGCATCATCATCTGCGTGCCCTGCGGCTCGACCCAGGTCGAGCGCCGTGCCATCCGTGAATCGGCCCTGGGCGCGGGCGCCAGCGACGTCTACCTGATCGAGGAACCCATGGCCGCGGCCATCGGCTCCGGCCTGCCCGTGTCGGAAGCCTCCGGCTCCATGGTGGTCGACATCGGCGGCGGTACCACCGAGGTCGGCGTGATCTCCCTGGGCGGCATGGTCTACAAGGGCTCGGTCCGTGTGGGCGGCGACAAGTTCGACGAGGCCATCATCAACTACATCCGCCGCAACTACGGCATGCTGATCGGTGAACCCACCGCTGAATCCATTAAGAAGAACATCGGCTCGGCTTTCCCGGGCAGCGAAGTGCGCGAGATGGAAGTGCGCGGCCGCAACTTGTCCGAAGGTGTGCCGCGCAGCTTCACGATCTCCAGCAACGAGATCCTGGAAGCCCTGACCGATCCGCTGAACAACATCGTCTCGGCCGTGAAGAACGCGCTGGAGCAGACCCCGCCCGAGCTCGGCGCGGACATCGCCGACCGCGGCATGATGCTGACCGGCGGCGGCGCGCTGCTGCGCGACCTGGACCGCCTGCTGTCCGAGGAAACCGGCCTGCCCGTGCTGGTGGCCGAGGATCCACTGACCTGCGTGGTGCGCGGCTGCGGCATCGCCCTCGAACGCATGGACCGTCTGGGCGCCATCTTCACGAACGAATAAGCGGCAGGTACAGCGATGCCTTTCGGTACGCTGGAAAGAACTCCCCCACCCTTTTTCCGGCAGGGCGCTTCGGCCCTGTCCAAGCTCATGCTGTTCAGCGCCCTGGCGCTGTTTCTCATGGTGGCCGACACGCGTTTTCAGCTGACCGGCCCGGTGCGCATGACCATCGCCTCGGTGCTCTATCCCCTGCAGTGGGCCCTGGTGCAGCCCGTGACCTGGACGCGCGACGGTTTTCGCCAGATGCAGTCGCTGCGCAGCGCGCAGGAAGACGCACAGACCTACCGCGAGCAGCTGCGCCTGCAGTCACCGCGCGTGCAGCAGTTTGATCAACTGGCCCAGGAGAACGAGCGCCTGCGCCAGTTGCTGGACCTGCGCGAGCGCATGCCCACGCCAGGCCTGGCCGCGCAGGTGCTCTACGACGCGGCCGATCCCTATGCCCACAAGGTCATCATCGACAAGGGCCTGATCCACGGCGTGAGTGCCGGCTCCCCGGTGCTGGACGAATCCGGCGTGCTGGGCCAGGTCACCCGGGTCTACCCTTCGCTGAGCGAGGTGACGCTGGTGATCGATGCCGACCAGGCCATCCCCGTGCTCAACATCCGCACCGGTGTGCGTGCCGTTGCATTTGGTGACCCGAGCCTGCACGGCGGGGCGCTGGAGTTGCGTTACATGGGCAGTAATGCCGACGTGCAGCCTGGCGACATCCTGACCACCAGCGGCATCGACGGCGTGTTCCCGCCGGGCCTGCCGGTCGCGCGTGTCGAGAAGGTCGAGCGCCGCGTGGAACTGCCCTTTGCCCTCATCTACTGCGTGCCGCAGGCCCGGGTGGCAGGCGCCTCGCAGGTGCTGGTGCTGCCCACGCTGGCCGGCCAGCAGCCCGAGCGGCCGCAGGACAAGGTCCCGCTGGCCGCGAAATCGGCCAAGAAGGACAGGGGAGTGCAGAAATGATCATGCGCCCCGGCCAGCAGTTGCTGCTGCCTGCCAACCCCCTGTTCATCTGGGGCAGCCTCTTTGGCGCCTTCGGCCTCAACTTGCTGCTCAATATCTCGCTGTGGGGACGTGCCGCCTGGGCGCCCGACCTGCTGGCCCTGGCCCTGGTCTTCTGGGGTGTGCACCAGCCGCAGCGCATCGGCATCGGGGCCGCCTTCATGTTCGGCCTGCTGATGGACGTGCACCAGGGCAGCGTGCTGGGGCAGCACGCCCTGGCCTACGCCGTGCTGAACTTCCTGGCCATCGCCATCCATCGCCGGCTCCTGTGGTTCACCCTGGCCTCGCAGTCGGTACACGTGCTGCCCCTGCTGGTCGCCGCCCACGCGGTGGCCCTGGCCGTGCGCCTGATGGTGGGGGGGAATTTCCCGGGCTTTTCCCTGCTGCTGGCCCCGTTGATCGAGGCCCTGCTGTGGCCGCTGGCATCGCTGCTGCTGCTGCTGCCGCAGCGGCGCGCGCCCGACCCCGACGCCAACCGACCGCTGTAGCCTGCCGCCATGACCGAACTGCGCAACGTCGAAGCCGACCTGCATCGCTTCCGTGCGCGCGTGCTGGTCGTCTCGCTGCTGGTTTTCGCCTGCTTCCTGATCCTCTTCTTCCGCCTGGTCTATCTGCAGGTGCTGCGCCATGCCGAGTTGCAGGAACAGGCCGAGATCAACCGTACCACGGTCGTGCCCCTGGTGCCCACGCGCGGCCTGATCCTGGACCGCAACGGCATCCCGCTGGCGACCAACTACTCGGCCTACACGCTGGAGATCACGCCCGCCCAGGTGGACAAGCTGGAGCAGACCATCAACGAGCTGGCCGAGCTGGTGGAGATCACCCCGCGCGACCGCCGGCGTTTCCGCAAGCTGATGGAGGAAACCAAGGGGGTCGAGTCCCTGCCCATCCGCACGCGCCTGTCCGACGAGGAGGTGGCGCGTTTCGCCGTGCAACGCTACCGCTTCAGCGGCGTGGACATCCGCGCGCGCCTGTTCCGCAACTACCCCTGGGGTGAACTCGGCAGCCATGTGGTGGGTTACATCGGTCGCATCAACCCGGCCGAGAAGAAGGAACAGGAGGAGTGGGACGACGAGGATCAGGCCAACTACCGCGGCACCGACTACATCGGCAAGCTCGGGGTGGAGCAGAGCTTCGAGAAGCACCTGCACGGTGTCACCGGCTTCGAGCGTGTCGAGACCTCGGCGGGCGGGCGGGCCGTGCGCAAGCTCGCCAGCAGCACGGCCAAGCCGGGCAACAACGTGGTGCTGTCCATCGACATCAAGCTGCAGAACCTGATCGAGGAGATGTTCGGCCAGCGGCGCGGCGCGCTGGTGGCGCTCGATCCCAGCAACGGCGAGGTCCTGGCCTTTGTCAGCAAGCCGACCTTCGATCCGAACATGTTTGTCGAAGGCATCGACTCCGAATCCTGGCAGGCGCTCAACGAATCGATCGAGAAGCCTCTGCTGAACCGGGCCCTGCGCGGCACCTACCCGCCGGGCTCGACCTACAAGCCCTTCATGGCCATGGCGGCGCTGGAAACCGGCAAGCGCTCGCCCAGCGCCATCATCTATGACGGCGGTTCCTGGACCTTTGGTGACCACACCTTCCGCAGCCACGGCGACGGCGGGCTGGGGCCGGTGGACATGCACCGCAGCATTGTCAAGTCCAGCAACGTCTATTACTACTCCCTGGCCAACGACCTGGGCGTGGACGTCATCCACGATTTCATGAAACCCCTGGGTTTCGGCCAGCTCACCGGCATCGACATCCAGGGCGAGGTGCGTGGTGTCCTGCCCAGCCAGGAGTGGAAGCGCAAGACCTACAAGCGGCCCGAGCAGAAGAAATGGTACGCCGGCGAGACCATCTCACTGGGCATCGGCCAGGGCTACAACACCTTCACCATGCTGCAGCTGGCGTCGGCCACGGCCTCCCTGGCCAACAACGGCATCAAGAACACCCCCCATCTCGTCATCGGCACCCAGGATGCCGGCAGCCAGACGATCCAGGACGTGGTGAAGAAGAAGTCCGAGGATCTGCGCTACGGCCAGCAGAACCTGGCCATCGTGCGCCGGGCGCTGGCAGCCGTGACACAGGAGGGCACCTCGGCACGCTCCTTCGTGGGCGCCAAATACCTCAGCGCGGGCAAGACCGGCACCGCCCAGGCCGTGACCATCGGGCAAAAAGAAAAGTACGACGCGCGCAAGATGGAAGAGCACCAGCGCGACCATGCCTTGTACATGGCTTTCGCGCCGGTGGACGATCCCAAGATCGCGCTGGCGGTGGTCGTCGAGAACGCCGGTTTCGGGGCCGAGCACGCCGCCCCGATGGCGCGCCGTGTCTTCGACTACTGGCTGCTGGGCCAGTACCCGAGCGAGGAAGACCTGGCTGCCGTCAAGCAGGGTCGCGCGGCGTTCCCGCTGGGCAAGCCGCGCCTGGCGGCCGAGGTGGCCTGGCCGCCCAAGGGCAAGGCCGGCGTGATGGTGTCTGTCGAACCCTAGCGCAGGAAGGCGTCGTAGCCGGTCTTGAGGATCAGCGCGCTGACCACCACGATGAACACGCCGCGCACGAAGCCGGCGCCATGCTTGAGCGCCATGCGCGTGCCCAGCAGGCTGCCGACGACGTTGGCCAGGGCCAGGGCCAGCGCGAAATGCCACCAGACATACCCCTTGATGGCGAACAGGATCAGCGCGGCCAGGTTGCTGCTCAGGTTGAGCAGCTTGGCGCTGGCCGAGGCGTGCAGAAAGTCGTAGCCCAGCCAGCGCACCAGCAGGAAGACAAAGAAGCTGCCCGTGCCCGGGCCGAAGAAGCCGTCGTAGAAACCGATCACCAGGCCCACGCTGCCGGCGGCCACCAGCTCCTGGCGGCCCGTGAAACGCGGCGCATGGTGGCGTCCCAGCTCCTTCTTCATCAGCGTGTAGGCCAGCACCCCGATCAGCACGGCCGGCAGCAGCCGGCGCAGGAAATCCGGCGAGATCAGCGTGACGACCCAGGCCCCGGCCATGGAACCGGCAAAGGACAGGCCCATGGCCGGCAGCAAGGCACCCCAGCGCATCTCCACACGACGCGCGTATTGCACCGAGGCAAAGGCCGTGCCCCAAACCGAGGCGGACTTGTTGGTGCCCAGCAGGGTGGCCGCGTGGGCCGTGGGATAGGTGGCGAAGAGCGCGGGCAGCAGGACCAGACCACCGCCGCCCACGACGGCATCGACAAAACCGGCCAGCAGCGAGGCCAGCGTGACGAGAAAAAATTCCATGAAGAACCGGATACAACAAATAAAAAGGCACCGGGGTTAGCGGTGCCTTGGGAACGCCATCTGCTCTGGATGGTATCAATATTGTTGTTCGTGTGGTCGAAAGTCTTCCTCGGTTCCTCTCATGCCGCGCTCGTGGCGCGCTTGCGAGTGGCCGTAATTTAAAGCAGCGGAGCCGCTGCGGGCCTAGGGGTTTGCCCGCAGCGCGCACCCAGGCCTTCCGCATGGTGGCATAGGTTTTGCTTGACCGGCTTACAAATCACGGTTGGGAAGAAAAATGCACATCGTTGGACGGCTTGCTCCGGGCATCCTGGCGCTTGGTCTCAGTTGGAATCTCGGGGCGCAGATGCCCCCCGAACCGGCCGCCGCCGCGGCCAGTGCGCCGCCCAGCGCCGCTGTCAGTACCGTCGTGGGCGAGCCGGCCAGCCCGGCGCCCCTCGCCCCCGTCGCGATTCCCAGCCCGCCCCCGGCGGAGCCGCCGCTCACGCGGCCCGGCCTGGTGAGCGTGGACAAGATCAATGGGGCCGATACGGCCTGGATGATGACCTCCACCGCCCTCGTGCTGCTCATGACGCTGCCGGGCATCGCCCTGTTCTATGGCGGTCTGGTGCGGCGCAAGAGTGTCATCAACACCCTGGCCAGTGTCACCGCGATCGCTGCCCTGGTCAGCATCCTGTGGTTCGGCCTGGGCTATTCCCTGGCCTTCATGCCGGGCAGCGAGTGGCTGGGTGGGCTGGGGCGCATCGGCTTTGCGGGGCTGGACTATCTGAAGGATGCCGGCAAGGTGGCGGTCAGCCATGTGGCGCCCAACGTTCCCGAGTCGGTGTACGCGATGTTCCAGCTGACCTTCGCCATCATCACACCCGCCCTGATCGTCGGCGCCTTTGTCGAGCGCATGCGCTTTTCGGCCATGCTGTGGTTCATCGGCCTGTGGTCCATCCTGGTGTATGCGCCCATCGCACACTGGGTCTGGGAGCCCGGTGGCTGGCTGGCGCAGATGGGCGTACTTGATTTCGCGGGCGGCTCGGTGGTCCACATCAATGCCGGGGTGTCCGGGCTGATGTGTGCCTACTTTCTGGGGCCCCGTCATAACTACGGCAAGGAAGCCTTTGAGCCCTTCAACCTGGGCCTGACCATGGCCGGCGCCGGCCTGCTGTGGGTGGGCTGGTTCGGTTTCAACGCCGGTTCCGC
>JBEIPS010000189.1:0-2282 GCA_040376915.1 Hylemonella sp. | reverse complement strand
CAAGCGTGATCGCCTGGCCGTTGGTGTTCTGGATGGTGGCCACGTTCATGGGTGTGGCGTTGGAGCCCAGGCCCAGGCTGATGGCCAGGGGCATGGGGCTGAGGAAATGCGTGGCGTCGTATTCCTTGTTCAGCATCTTGTCGCGGATCAGCGCCCAGCCGGCCGTCTTGGTCACTTCCACGTTCAGGCCCTGCTTGCTGTAGAAGCCCAGGGGGTGGGCCATGATCAGCGGCGTGGCGCAGGTGATCGGGATGAAACCGATCTTCAGGTCCTTCTTCTCCAGCGCACCTTTTTCCTGCGCCATGGCCTGCAGGCTGGCCACGGGCAGCACGCTGGCGATGGCCGACATGGCCGCGCCCTTGCCCACGGCGCGCAGGAAACGCCGGCGCAGCGCGTCCTGCGGGAACAGGGCCTTGACCAGGGTGGCCTCGATGAACTCCTGGCTGTAGGCCTCGAAGTCGGCCGTCTCGCTGCGCGCACGCAAAGTCGCGGCCGCGGACTCTGCCTCATGTTCGGCCGCCGTGTGGTCACGCCCGCAGCTGCACTTGAGCATCAGCGGACGATCGGCGTTGTAGGGATCGAAGTAAGTCGTCATGGCATCACCTCCTGGGGCTGGGATGCCAATGTGTATGCAAATGTCGGGCCAGCTTGTGTACAAGAAAATACCGGAAACGTGCACACGTCTGGTGCATGGCCGGCCCAGCCCCGAGGCCGGGACACACCCGGCAGGACGCTCAAGTCATCGTCGGTGGGGTGACCCGCAGCGGTCGGCGCTGCAGGCGGCCGTCAGGCGGCGTCGCGCCCCTGGGCGACCAGGGTCGCCAGATCGCGCTCCAGCAGGACCGGGTCGTCCACGTTGTGTTCAACCAGCTGACGCAGGTGGGTCATGCTGTCGAGGTCCAGGCGCTCGCAATGCAGCCCGACATGACGGCCCTCGATGTGCGCCACGGTGGTGTCCATGAGGATGGCCGCATGCGGGGCCAGCTTCAGGACCAGGCGACATTTCTCGCCCACCCGCCCGCCCCAGCTGGCCGCGACTTCGACCAGCGCACCCTTGAGCGAGACGTCGTGCAGGTACCCCAGGCTTTCCTGCTCGCCCAGCTGCAAGCGCACCGGGGCATGGAACACGGAACGCAGGAATAGGCGGCGGTCGGTGGTGGTGTTCAAGGGCGGCTCCTGTTCCTGGAACGGACTGGTACTGGGAGTATCCGCAGGGCCGTCGCGGCTGTCAAACCCGCCTGCCCAGGGGGTTCTAGCCCCTCAGGCCCATGTGCGTCAGCCAGTCTTCCAGGGGCTGCGGCTGAGAAAACAGATAACCCTGCATGCGATCGCACTGGTTGGCCTGCAGGAAGTCAGCCTGGGCGCGGTTCTCCACGCCTTCGGCCACCACTTCCAGGCCCAGGTGCCGCGCCATGGAAAGTATGGAACTGACGATGGCCGTGTCGTTGACATCGTGGGGTGTGTCCTGCACGAAGCTGCGGTCGATCTTGAGCTCGAACAGGGGCAGGCGCTGCAGATAGCTCAGACTGGAGTAGCCGGTGCCGAAGTCGTCGATGGAAAAGCGTATCCCCATCTGCACCAGTTCGCTGATGCGGCGCAGGGAGTGGTCCCAGTCCTGGATGAACAGGCTCTCGGTCACCTCGAAGACCAGCTGGCGGGCCGGCGCGCCGGTGCTCTTGAGGATGGCGCGCACGCGCGGCACGAAATCGTCGCTGCGGAACTGGCGCGCGCTGACGTTGACCGAGAGGGACTGCGTGAGCCGCGCGCCCTGCATGCGCGCCAGCGTCTGGCAGGCCTGCTCGATCACCCACTCGCCCAGCGGCAGGATCAGGCCGGTTTCCTCGGCCAGGGGGATGAAACGCATGGGCGGCACCAGGCCGCGCGTGGGATGCTGCCAGCGCAGCAGCAGTTCGCCCGCCACTTCGCAGCCCGCGCTGTCCACCTGGGACTGCACGTGCAGGCGCAGCTGGCCACCGGCCAGCGCCTCCTTGAGTTCCTGCTCCAGCGCCAGCCGCTCCTCCACCTCGTGCTGCATGGTCAGCTCGAAAAAGGCGATGCGGTTGCGCCCGGCGGACTTGGCGCGGTACATGGCGGTATCGGCCTCGCGCAGCAGGTCGTCGAGCTGCTGGCCGGCCTTGGGAAAGAGGCTGATGCCGATGCTGCCGGTGCTGGTGTAGCTGAAGTTGTCGATCAGGTGCGGCCGGTCCAGCGTGGCGCGCACTTTTTCAGCCACGGCCATGGCGGCACGCGCGCTGGCATCGACGTCCTGCCCCAGCTCGTTG
>JBEIPS010000049.1:0-20075 GCA_040376915.1 Hylemonella sp. | reverse complement strand
GCTGATTCAAGCTCTATAAATTGGTCGTCCTGACCCAGTCAGGATGGCAAAAAGTTATGCCTGATGACCATAGCGAGGTGGTCCCACTCCTTCCCATCCCGAACAGGACAGTGAAACGCCTCAGCGCCGATGATAGTGCGGATTCCCGTGTGAAAGTAGGACATCGTCAGGCTCTTACAGCAGAAAACGCCCCGTCATTTGACGGGGCGTTTTTATTTGTGCGACCGAAAACCCTATTGGTTCTGAAGGCCGGGCTGGCCAGCCATGTCGATGGCCAGCGCCGCGCCTGAGCGCAGCAGATCCTGGATCAGCTCGTGGATCCAGCTGTCGAAGTTCGCGCCAGCGAAGTGGCGCGTCTGCAGCAGGTGGAAGTAGCTCGTCGCCTCTGCCCAACGCAGCAAATCCTGGCGTGTGATTTGCTGCAATTCCAGCAGCTTGAACTTCAGCAGCACCTTGGCGGCGTACTGCGCATGACGCAGGGGTTCCGCGGTGAACTGGGCCAGGCGGCGCCGCGCGTAGTCCAAGGCCTCCGGGACGTCTTGCAGGACCGATCCGTGCCCAGGGATCACAAGCCGTGGGCGCAGTGACTCGATCACATCGAGGGTCCGTTCGACGTCTTTAAAGGCTGACACACCTTCGATCTCGGGAAAGACCACCCCAAACCCCCTGGCCCAGAGCGCATCGGCTGATATCAGGAGGCGCAGTTCAGGCTGGAAAAGGATGACGGAGTCCGGGTCGTGCCCGGGAGCGGCGTGAATGTGCCAGTCGCGAGCGCCTAAACGTATCGAATCGCCAGGGGCCAGCAATCGGTCGTAGGAGAAGCGTGGGCAAAATTGCCCGGTGGGTGCATAGCTCAGGGCATCTTCGTCCCAGGCGCGGACAGCTTCTGCCTGGCCTGGCGGAATGTCCGTCTGCAATAAGGGATAAGCCGCCTGAAGCGCCGCATTGCCGCCACAGTGGTCGCTGTGCAGGTGCGTGTTGACCAGCATATCCAGGGGGCGAGCGCCCAGCCGGGCGCGCACCAGCGCCAGTGTCTGTTCGGCGTGCGTGCCATAGCCGCTGTCGACCAGGGCGCTTTGCTCGTCCCCAAGCAGGAGAATATTGTTGGAGGACAGCCAGCCCCGCTCCAGAACGACGATGTCCGGTGGCAGGGCAGCAAGGCTCACTTGCCAGCCCGCAACTCTCGACGCAGTATCTTGCCGACGTTGGACTTGGGCAGCTCGTCGCGAAACTCGATGTATTTGGGGTGCTTGTAGCCCGTCAGGTTCTGGCCGCAGTACTTTGCGACATCGTCTTCGCTGAGGGTCGGATCGCTGCGCACCACATAGACCTTGATGGCCTCGCCCTGCTTGGCGTCCGGCACGCCGATGACGGCGCATTCCAGGACACCATCGCAAAGGGAAATCACGTTTTCGAGCTCGCTGGGGAAGACATTGAAGCCGCTGACCAGGATCATGTCCTTCTTGCGGTCGACGATACGGGTATAGCCTTGGGCATCCATGATGCCGATGTCACCCGTGCGCATGAAGCCATCACGGGTGAAGGCGTCGGCCGTTTCGGCAGCCTGCTGGTAATAGCCGGTCATCACATTGGCACCCTTGATGCAAATCTCGCCCGATTCGCCGACCGCAAGGGATTTGCCTGCGTCGTCCTTGATGGCGATCTCCACGCCGGGCAGGGGCAGGCCGATGGTGCCGCTGAACTTCTCCGTGAGCACCGGGTTGTTGGTGCCGATGGCGCAGGTCTCGCTCATGCCCCAGCCCTCCACCATGGGACAGCCGGTGACCTCGCGCCAATGCCGGGCCGTGCCCTCGGAGGCGGCCATGCCGCCGGCTTGCGAAATGCAGAGATGGGAAAAATCGACCGTACGGAACTGAGGATGCTGTAGCAGGGCGTTGAACAGAGTGTTGACCGCCGGCAACATGTGGAAAGGGCGGCGCTTGAGCGTCTCGACAAACTTGCCGATATCGCGTGGGTTGGGGATCAGCGTGATGTGCGAGCCCCAGCGTATGGCCAGAAAACTGAGGGTCAGCGCGAAGATGTGGTACAGCGGTAGCGCAGCGATGCTGTTGGTCTCGCGTACGTTGCCGACGCGGCCAAGCGCTGGGGTGAACCAGGCCTCGGCCTGCAGGATGGCCGCAACCACATTGCGGTGGGTCAGCACCGCTCCCTTGCTCAGGCCCGTGGTGCCGCCCGTGTACTGCAGGAAGGCGACGGAGTCCAGATTCGTGGCCGCAGGCTTGAGCGAAAGGTGGGCGCCTTCAGCCAGTGCCTTGCGAAAGGGCGTGACCGTGCTGCCCTCGGCCGTGGGCAGACGGAAAGGCGGCACCATCTTGGCCAGATGACGGACGGCAAAAGTCAGCCAGCGGCCATACCAAGGCCCCAGCAGGTCACCGAAGGCCGTGAGCACCACGTGCTTGACGGGGGTACGGGCGATGACTTCTTCCAGGGTGTGCGCGAAATTTTCCAGCACGACGATGGCCGTAGCGCCGGAATCCTTGAGCTGGTGTTCCAGCTCCCGGGCCGTGTACAGCGGGTTGACGTTGACGCAGGTGTAGCCGGCGCGCAGGATGGCCGCCATGGTGATGGCAAATTGCGGGACGTTGGGCAGCATGATGGCCACCCTTGCTCCCGGCTCCAGGCCCAGGCGTTGCAGCCAGGCACCCAGCGCCGCCGACAACTCGTCGAGCCGGCGATAGCTCATCCAGCGCTCCATGCAGACGGAGAAGGGTTGGGTGGCGTTCTTGCGGAAAGATTCTTCCAGCAACTGGACCAGGGAACTGTATTGGCCCGGGTCGATATCGTGAGGGACCCCGGCGGGGTAGCTGCGCAACCAGAATTTTTCCATCAATGACTCCATGATCCGGCTATTGGAACGCAGTGGCGCCTGATGCGACATCGGGCTTGTCCTAGGTCGGAGGGCGAAACTGTCACGCACGCGTCAAGGTCCCTGTCCGGGGTAGACTGGATGGAAAAGGGAAATGCCCGTACATTCGCGCCATGAACGCCAACGACGAAACCAGCGACGCCGAGCGCAGCAGCGAGTTGCTGCGCGTGCTGCCCGCCGAGCAAAGTGCTTCGGCCCGGGCGCCCTGGGTGGCCGTCATTCGCCGCCTGGGGTCCCGGCACCGGGGCCGCATTGCCAGGCATCTACAGGCCCTGGACGAGCGCGATCGTTATCTGCGTTTTGGCTACCTGGCCAACGATGTCCAGATCCAGGCCTATGTGGACACCCTGGATTTCGAGCGCGACGCCATCTTCGGCATCTATAACCGCAAGCTGGAGCTGGTGGCCATGGCGCACTTGGCGCATTCTGTGGACAAAAGTTTTGACGCCTGCGCGGAATTCGGTGTTTCGGTGCTGCCTTCGGTGCGCGGCCATGGTTACGGCAGCAAGCTCTTCGGGCGTGCCGTGCGGCATGCCCGCAACGAGGGTGTGCACCTGATGTTCATCCACGCCCTGAGCGAAAACAAGGCCATGCTCAATATCGCCCGCAAGGCCGGCGCAGCGGTGGAATACGATGGCTCGGAGGCGAGTGCCTACTTGCGGCTTCCGCCCGCCACCTTCGAGAGCCAGGTGACGGAAATGGTCGAGGAGCAACTGGCCCAGACAGACTACCGGCTCAAGGTGCAGGCCAAGCAGTTCTGGGAATTCCTGACCGGCCTGCAGGACGTGCGCCGTGGCGTGCGGGACGCGCGGCACAAATCTGGTGCCTGAGGGCGGTAGGCGGCCTGTCATCTTCGGGGCCGGGTGATCCGCTATCCTATGGGGATTGCAACAACTGCACCTATGTGCTGACGTCAGTGCCTGACCCTCACCCTGCGCGAGCCCCTGAAAAGGAGGACAAGCGCACCTTTCTGAAGAAGCTCGCAGAGTTCATCCACCCGGGACCGGACTCCACCGCCGAGCTGATCGAAACCCTGGCCGAGGCCGAAGACAACCAGATCATCGGCGCCGAATCGCGCTACATGCTCGAAGGTGTGCTGCGCATGGCCGAGATGACGGCCGGTGATGTCATGGTGCCCGCGCCGCGCATGGACCTGGTCGACATAGGCGCCCCCTTTGACGAGCTGCTCAATGTCGTGATCGACACCGCCCACTCGCGTTTTCCGGTCTACGAGAACGAGCGGGAGAACATCATCGGCATCCTGATGGCCAAGGACCTGCTCAAGCTGCAGCGCGCGCCTGAGCTCAACATCCGCGCCCTGCTGCGCCCGGCGGTCTTCGTGCCCGAAAGCAAGGGCCTGAACGACCTGCTGCACGAGTTTCGCGGCAACCGCAACCACCTGGCCATCGTGATCGACGAGTTCGGCCGTGTGGCTGGCCTCATCACCATCGAGGATGTGCTTGAACAGATCGTGGGCGAGATCGAGGACGAGTTCGATATTTCCGAGGACGAGGGTGACATCTTCGGTCTGGCCGACCAGACCTACCGCGTCAGCGGCCGCGCAGCCGTGGAGCGGGTCAATGAGGCCTTTGACGTGAAGATCACCGGCAGCGCCCCTGAGGAAAGCTTCGACACCATAGGCGGGCTGATCGCCCATGAGATGGGGCATGTGCCCAAGCGGGGTGAACAGATTGTGATCGGCGGCCTGAAATTCGTGGTGCTGCACACCAAGGGCGGCGCCGTGAAATGGTTCAAGGTCTCGCCTGTGGTGCCGCCCAAGGCCACGCTCAATGCGTGAGCGCTGGGCGCGCGTCGGCGCCTGGGGCCTGAGCGGCGGGGCCGGCCTGGCCCAGGCGCTGTCCATGGCCGCTCCCTGGGACGGTCAGCCGCGCTGGTGGCTGCAACTCCTCGCCCTTGGCCTGCTGGCCTGGCAGGTCGAACGCAGCACGCACTGGAAGCAGGCCGCCCTGGCCGGCTGGCTCTTTGCCACGGTCTGGCTGGCGGCCACCTTCTGGTGGCTCTACATATCGATGCACACCTATGGGGGCCTGCCCGCCCCACTGGCCGCGCTGGCGGTCCTGGCCCTGGCCGGGTCTCTGGCCCTTCTGTATGCCGTCGCCTGCGCCTTGCAGCGGTGTTGCACCCCGGCTTCACCCGCGGCACGAGCGTTGCTGTTTGCCGCCTTGTGGTTGCTGGCTGAGCTGGCGCGTGGCGTCTGGTTCACGGGCTTTGGCTGGGGGGGCAGCGGCTACGCCCATGTCGAGGGGCCGCTGGCCGGCTACGCGGGTTGGACCGGCGTCTACGGGATTTCGGCCCTCGCTGCGTGGCTGGCCATGACCGTCCCGCAGATCTGGGTCTGTGGCCACTGGCCGCGTGTCGCGGTTCTGGTCGTGGTGGCCCTGCCCTCGGTCCATCGGATGGAGCAGTCCGCGGTCACCACCTCCACGGGCTCCCTGACGGTCGCCCTGTTGCAAGGCAATATCCCCCAGAACGAGAAATTCCAGCCCGGATCCGGCGTGCCCATGGCCCTGCGCTGGTACGGCGACCAACTGCAACTAGAGCAGGCGGCCCTGGTTGTGACCCCGGAAACTGCCCTGCCCCTGCTGCCACATCAACTGCCCAAGGGGTATTGGGACGCCCTGCGCCAGCGTTATGCAGGCGGCCAGCAGGCGGCTCTGATCGGTCTGCCCCTGGGCAGCTATCGCGAGGGCTATACCAATTCGACGATAGGCCTGGCGCCCGGACAGGCACCCTGGCGCTACGATAAACACCATCTGGTGCCATTCGGGGAGTTCATCCCGTCCGGCTTCAAATGGTTCACCGCCATGATGAACATTCCCCTGGGCGATTTCAACCGCGGGGACGTGGGCCAGCCTTCTTTCGACTGGCAGGGCCAGCGCCTGGCGCCCAATATCTGCTACGAGGATCTGTTCGGCGAAGAGCTGGGCGCGCGCTTTCGGGATCCGGCACAGGCGCCCACGGTGTTCGTCAACCTCAGCAACATCGCCTGGTTCGGCAATACGGTGGCGATCGACCAGCATCTGCAGATCTCGCGCATGCGCGCGCTCGAGTTCGAGCGCCCCTTCGTGCGGGCCACCAACACCGGCGCCACTGCCATCATCGACCACCGCGGCCAGGTCATCGCCGAACTGCCACGCCACAGCCGGGGCGTGTTGCGGGGTGAGGTGGAGGGGCGCACCGGCCTGACCCCTTACGCCCGCTGGGTGGCGCACACCGGGCTGTGGCCCCTGTGGCTGGCCGGCCTGGGCGGGCTGCTCTGGGCCGTCTGGCGCAAAAGAGCCTGACCCAGCCCTGGGACGGGCCCAAAGCCCCGTAAAATCAAGGGCTTACGCGGAAACTCGTCCATTTCGGCGCCCCAGTTCAACGCTCGTTGGCCGGGTGGATGCGCCTGCACCTGACACAACCATGTTGACCTTCCAACAAATCATTCTGAAACTGCAGTCCTACTGGGACGCCCAGGGCTGCGCGCTGCTGCAGCCCTACGACATGGAAGTCGGTGCCGGTACCTCGCACACCGCCACCTTCCTGCGCGCCATCGGCCCCGAGCCCTGGAAGGCCGCCTACGTGCAGCCCAGCCGCCGCCCCAAGGACGGCCGTTACGGCGAGAACCCCAACCGCCTGCAGCACTATTACCAGTACCAGGTGGTGCTCAAGCCCGCACCGAGCAACATTCTCGAGCTCTACCTGGGCTCGCTCGAAGCCCTGGGCTTCGACCTCAAGAAGAACGACATCCGTTTTGTGGAAGACGACTGGGAGAACCCCACGCTGGGCGCCTGGGGCCTGGGCTGGGAGGTCTGGCTCAACGGCATGGAGGTGACGCAGTTCACCTACTTCCAGCAGGTCGGCGGTATCGACTGCAAGCCCATCACCGGCGAGATCACCTACGGCCTGGAGCGCCTGGCCATGTACCTGCAGGGTGTGGACAACGTCTACAACCTCAAGTGGACCGAGACCATGAGCTATGGCGACGTCTACCTGCAGAACGAAAAAGAGCAGTCGGCCTACAACTTCGAGCACAGCGACGCCGACTTCCTGTTCACGGCCTTCACGGCGCATGAAAAGCAGGCCAAGCACCTGATGGAACAGCAGCTTGCGCTGCCGGCCTACGAGCAGGTGCTCAAGTGCGCGCACAGCTTCAATCTGCTGGACGCGCGCGGCGCCATTTCCGTGACCGAACGTGCCGCCTACATCGGCCGCATCCGCAACCTGGCGCGTGCCGTCGCGCAGAGTTATTACGAGAGCCGCGAGCGCCTGGGTTTCCCCATGGCACCGCGCGCGTGGGTTGAGCAAATGACGAAGAAGGCAGCCTGAGACCATGACGACCCAAAACCTTCTCGTTGAACTGTTTGTCGAAGAGCTGCCGCCCAAGGCGCTCAAGAAGCTGGGTGAGGCCTTTGCGGGCACGCTGTTCGAGCAGCTCAAGGCCCAGGGCCTGACCGGGGCCGATTCGGTGGTGATGCCGTTCGCCTCTCCACGTCGACTGGCCGCACACATCAGCCATATCGCCCTCAAGGCCGCCGACAAGGCGGTACAGCAAAAGCTCATGCCCGTGAGCGTGGGGCTGGATCCGGCCGGTAACCCTACGCAGGCGCTGATCAAGAAGCTCTCGGCCCTGGGGGCCGATGTGTCCGACCCGGCCCAGGCGGTCGCCGCGCTCAAACGCGCGCCCGACGGCAAGGCCGAGGCGCTGTACTACGACAGCCTGGTCACAGGTGCCACGCTCGATACGGGTTTGCAGAAGGCACTCGACGAGGCGCTGGCCAAGCTGCCCATTCCCAAGGTCATGAGCTACCAGCTCGAGACCGATTGCGAACTGCCGGGCTGGAGCAGCGTGAATTTCGTGCGCCCGGCCCATGGCCTGGTGGCCCTGCACGGCAGCACCGTGGTGCCCGTCAAGGCCCTGGGCTTGAAAGCTGGCAACAGCACCAAGGGCCACCGCTTCGAGGCGAAGAAGGAGACCGTGGTGCTCAAGGATGCCGACAGCTACGCGAGCACCTTGCTGAGCGACGGTGCCGTGATCGCCTCCTTTGCCGAACGCCGTGCCGAGATCGTGCGCCAGCTGGCCGCAGCTGCCACCAAGGTGGGGGGCGGTGTGCGACCCATCGAGGACGAGGCCCTGCTGGACGAGGTGACGGCCCTGGTCGAGCGCCCCAATGTGCTGGTCTGCGAATTCGAGAAGGAATTTCTGGCTGTGCCGCAGGAGTGCCTGATCCTCACGATGAAGGCCAACCAGAAGTACTTCCCGCTGCTGGACGCGGCCGGCAAGCTGACCAACAAGTTCCTCGTGGTCAGCAACATCAGCCCGGCCGATGCCAGCGCGGTGATTGGTGGCAACGAGCGCGTGGTGCGCCCGCGCCTGGCCGACGCCAAGTTCTTCTTCGACCAGGACCGCAAGAAGACGCTGGCGTCGCGCGTCGAGGGCCTGGGCAAGGTGGTCTATCACAACAAGCTGGGCACGCAGGGTGAACGCGCCGAACGCGTGCGTGCGATTGCCAAGGCGATTGCGCAGCAGCTCGGCGACGCCAAGCTCGCGGCCGCAGCCGATACTGCGGCGCGCCTGGCCAAGACCGACCTGTTGACGGACATGGTGGGTGAGTTCCCCGAGCTGCAGGGCATCATGGGCGGCTACTACGCGCGCCACGATGGCCTGGGTGACGAGGTGGCGAACGCCATCGAGGATCACTACAGGCCA
This sequence comes from Hylemonella sp., assembly GCA_040376915.1. Classification (GTDB taxonomy): domain Bacteria; phylum Pseudomonadota; class Gammaproteobacteria; order Burkholderiales; family Burkholderiaceae_C; genus Hylemonella. Next base: position 11,475 of record JBEIPS010000049.1, on the reverse strand, counting down.
CGTTTCGCCGGGGACGAACTGCCGCGCAATACCGCAGGCCTGGTGGTGGCCTTGGCCGACAAGCTGGAAACGCTGGTCGGCATGTTCGGCATCGGCAACCTGCCCACTGGCGACAAGGATCCCTTTGCGTTGCGTCGCCATGCGCTGGGGGTGATCCGCATGCTGGCCGAGCAGAACCTTGCGCTCGACCTGTCGAAGTTGCTCACGGCAACTTTGCCCGCCTTCGGCGACAAGATCACCGACGCCACGCCAGCCCTGGCCGATTTCATCTACGACCGCCTTGCCGGCAGCCTGCGCGAGCAGGGCTACAGCGCACAGGAAGTCGATGCAGTGCTGGCCCTGCGCCCGCAGCGCCTGGGCGAAGTGGCCCAGCGCCTGGCGGCAGTGCGTGCTTTTGCCGCCCTGCCCGAAGCGGCGGCGCTGGCCGCGGCCAACAAGCGCATCAGCAACATCCTCAAGAAGGCGCAGGAAGTTGACGCCCACGTCAGCGAAGTGCTGCTGAAAGAAGAGGCCGAGAAGAAGCTTTACGCCGCACTCAAAGATGTGGTGCCCCAGGCGAACAAGCAGTTCGAAGCTGGCGACTACACCGCTACGCTGAAAACGCTGGCCGCCCTGCGCGCCTCGGTGGACGCGTTCTTCGATGGTGTCATGGTGAACGCCGAAGAGCTGGACCTGCGCCTGAACCGCCAGGGCCTGCTCAAGAGCCTGCATGAGGCCATGAACCGCGTGGCCGACCTGTCGCGTCTCGCTGCCTGACAGGCCTTCACGCATGCACACCATGAAGCTGGTCATCCTTGACCGCGACGGGACCATCAACGAGGACAGTGCCGAGTTCGTCAAGTCCGCGGCCGAGTGGACGCTGCTGCCCGGCGTGCTGGAGGCGATTGCCAAACTGAACCATGCGGGCTGGCATGTGGTGGTCGCATCCAACCAATCGGGGCTGGGGCGTGGCCTGTTTGATGTGGCCGCGCTCAACGCCATGCACGCCAAGATGCACAAGCTGCTGGCCGCCGCCGGCGGCCGTGTCGAGGCCATCTTCTACTGCCCGCACGCCCCCGACCAGACCTGCCGCTGCCGCAAGCCGCTGCCGGGCCTGTTCGAGCAGATCGGCGAGCGTTACGGTGTCTCGCTCAAGGGCGTGCCCACCGTGGGCGATTCGGCGCGCGACCTCATAGCCGGTGCGGCCGTGGGCTGCGAGCCGCACCTGGTGCTCACCGGCAAGGGCGAGGCCCTGCGCGGCAAGCCCCTGCCCGACAATCTTCCGGCCGGCACGCGCGTGCACGAGAACCTGCTGGCCTTTGCCGATTACCTGGTCACACGCGACGCCGCCTGAGGAACCCGTCATGTCTTTCCTGCGTTCCCTGCTCCACATGCTCTGGATGTCGGTCACCGTCATCCCGGTGGCCATCGTCCTGCTGACGGCTTCCATCTTCGTGCGGGGTGACCCGCTCTACTGGATCGCCGTGTTCTGGCTGCGCCTGGCCATCGTGGGGGCGCGCCACATCCTGGGCATACGCGTGCGCACCAGCGGCATGGAGCATCTGCCCGTGGGCGAGACCAGCTCGGCCATCCTGCTGGTCAAGCACCAGTCCACTTTCGAAACCTTCTTGATGCCCACGCTGATGCCGCACCCGCTGGCCTACGTGTTCAAGAAGGAGCTGCTGTACGTACCCTTCTTCGGCTGGGCGATGGGTCGGCTGGACATGATCCACATCGACCGCTCGCAGCGCAACGAAGCGTTTTCCAAGGTGGTGGCCCAGGGCAAACAACTGCTGGCGCGCGGGGTCTGGATCATCATGTTCCCCGAAGGCACGCGCATCCCGCGCGGCCAGGCCGGCACCTACAAGACTGGCGGCACGCGTCTGGCCGTGGAGACCGGTGCGTCCGTGATCCCGATCGCCGTGAGTTCGGCCAAGTGCTGGCCGCGCAAGGCCTTCATCAAGCGGCCGGGGCTGGTGGACGTGTCCATCGGTGCCCCCATCTCCAGCGTAGGCCGTGAACCGGCCGAACTGATGCGCGAGGTCGAGGCCTGGATCGAAGCCGAGATGCGGCGGCTGGACCCCGAAGCCTACAAGTGAAGCGCCGCTAAGATCAAGGCATGCGCAGCTTCCTTCAGCTTGCCCTCGACTTTTTTGATGCAGCGCCCGTGCAGGCGCCGCCGCCGGTCGCGGAGCCCAGGCCCGAAGTGCAAGGGCCGCAGCAGCCGGCCCAGACCATCGCCAGTGTGATGGCGCCTGCGCAGTTCAGCCACCCCCGTGCCACCCGGCAGACGCGTTTGTGCGACGCCCAGGTGGCCTACGAATTCAAACGCGGCAAGCGCCGCACCATCGGCATGCAGGTGGGACCCGACGGCCTGGTGGTCAGCGCGCCGCGCTGGGTGCCTCTGTACGAGGTGGAAGCGGCGCTGCAGGAAAAGGCCGAGTGGATCGTGCGCAAGCTCGGCGAGATGCGCGAGCGCCAGCAGCGCCTGGACTCGACCCACATCGAGTGGCGCGACGGAACCAGTTTCCCCTTCCTGGGCGAGACGGTGATCGTGGTGCTGGACCCGACCCATGCCTACAGCGCGGTGGGCGGCAGCCTCAAGGCCGATGACGTGGAGGTGGTGCTGCACACCGATGCGCAGGCGACCAATCTGACACTGGATGGCGTGCCGCGCCTGACGCTGCACATCGGCCTGCCCCAGCATGCGAGCACCCAACAGATCCGCGACACCGTGCAGGCCTGGCTGATGCGCCAGGCGCACCGCATCTTCACCGAACGCCTGCAGCACTATGCCCCGCAGCTGGGTGTGCAGTGGCGCAAGCTCTCGCTCAGCAGCGCCGGTACCCGCTGGGGCAGCGCCAGCAGTGACGGTGCGATCCGCCTGAACTGGCGGCTGGTCCATTTCCGCCAGAGCGTGATCGACTACGTGGTCGCGCACGAACTCAGCCACCTGCGCGTGATGGACCACAGCCCGCGTTTTTGGGAGACGGTGCGTTCGGTCGTGCCCGACTACCGGAGCCTGCGCGGCGAACTGCGCGACGAAGCCTTGCCGCGCTGGCATTGAGATGGTTTTCGACACGGCCACCCTGACGAGCCTGGCGCTGGCCCTGGGGCTGGGGCTGCTGATCGGTGTCGAGCGCGAACGCCGCAAGGGCATCGGGCATGGCCGCCACTTTGCCGGCATCCGCACCTTTGCCCTGGCCTCCCTGACCGGGGCCGGTGTGCAGGTGCTGGGGCAGGTCTGGCTGACGGCCGTGGCCGCCGCCCTGGTGGCGGGGCTGGCGCTGGTGTCGCACTACAAGGACCGCTCGCGCGATCCGGGGGTCACCACCGAGATCGCACTCTTTCTCACGTTTCTGCTGGGCCTGCTCAGCGTGCCCGAGCCGGCCCTGGCCGCGGCGCTGGGCGTCACGGTGGCCGTGCTGCTGGTCGCGCGTGCCCCGCTGCAGCGTTTCTCGACCCAGGTGCTGAGCGAACAGGAACTGCTCGATGCCCTGCTGCTGGCTGCTTCGGCCCTGGTGGTGCTGCCACTGGCACCCGACCAGCCCCTGCCGTGGCTGGGGGGCATCAACCTGCGTGTGGTCTGGCAACTCGTCGTGCTCATCATGACGGTGCAGGCCTTGGGCCACGTGGCCTTGCGCCTGTTCGGCAGCCGGCTCGGCCTGCCGCTGTCAGGGCTGGTGGCCGGCTTGGTCTCCAGCACTGCCACCATCGCTGCCATGGGCGCACGTGCCGCCCGTCATCCGGAATTGCGCACCGCCTGCGTGGCGGGCGCCTGGTTCTCCACGGTCTCCACGGCCCTGCAGGTGATGCTGATTGCCGGTCTGCTGTATCCGGCGGGGCTGCGTCTCATCGTGCCTGCCATGGGCAGCGCGCTGATCATGGCGCTGCTGCTCGGACTGGCGGCCTTTCGTCGCAGCCCGGTTCCCCAGGATGACGCGCCGGCGCAAGGGCGGGCTTTCAGCCTGCGCCAGTCCATCTTGCTGGCTCTGCTGTTCATGGGCATCGCCGCCGCCGTGGCCTGGCTGCAGCAGGCAGCGGGAACGCAGGCCACCCTGGCTGCCGCGGCCTTGGCCGGCCTGGCCGATGCACATTCGTCGGCCGCAGCGGTCATGGGGCTGGCAGCGCGCGGTGAGATCGAGCCGTTCACCATGCTCACCGCTGTGTTGCTGGCTTTCAGCACCAACAACGTGAGCAAGATTGTGGCGGCCTACGTCACCGGCGGGGGACGTTACGGCAGCATCGTGAGTGCCGGGCTGGTTCTGGTCGCACTGGCGGCGTGGGCCTGCTGGGGCTGGCTGCGCCTGACAGCCTGAACAAGAGGACAGCCCGCCGGCATCACATGCGGGCGGGCTGCACAGAATGCGGCGGAGCCGGATTACTTCTTGGCTTCAGCCTTCTTCTCAGCTTTCTTGACAGCCTTTTTCTCGGCCTTCTTTTCCATCTTGGCTTCGGTCTTCGCAGCCGGCTTGGCAGCGGCGGTGGCCGGAGTGGCAGGCGTTGCGGGGGTGGCAGGTGCGGCGGCCTGGGCAAACACATTGGCAGCAAACAGGCCGGCGATCAGGGTAGCGAGGATCTTGCTCATTTCATTTGCCTTTCGGTGGGTGTTGTGACTTCAGTGGATCTGAAGACACTCACACAACGGGAGGCATCACGATCGCGTTGACCCGGCATGTGTATCGAGTCGTATCCGCGCATGCCATCACGCATGCAAGGGGGCAGGACTATACTGGCCTACACTCACTTCTCACGAAGCCATTCACGCCGGCTTCACGCTTCAGCGATGCCCGGCTACCAGACCAAGCAGCAATGCGTGTCCATCACGGGGGCGGCCGATCTTTTGATCCGCTCTCTGCTGGACCGGCAACAGTTCAGCGATCCGCTGGGCGCGGCCTTGCGCCAGGGCATCTCGTCTGCCACCTGGCCGCTGTTCGGTCTGCTCTGGCCTTCGGGCGAGCAACTGGCCGCACGCATGATGCTGCGCCCGGTGCTGGCTGGCGAACGCATCCTGGAATTGGGTTGCGGTCTGGCTTTGCCCAGCATGGTGTGCCATCGCCGCGGCGCTGACATCACCGCAAGCGACTGCCATCCGTTGACGCAGGACTTTCTGCAGACCAATCTGGGTCTGAACCAGATGATTCCCATGAAGTACCGGCACGGGCACTGGAGCAAGCCCGGCTCCTTGAAGCAGGAGGGTGCGGCACCGGCCATCGACATGGTGCGCGGCCGCTTCGATCTGATCATCGGCAGTGATCTGCTCTACGACCCCGACGCCAGCGTGGCCCTGGCCGGCTTCATCGGCCGGCATGCCAAGCTCAACGCCGAGGTGTGGATCGTCGACCCGGATCGCGGCAACCGCCCGGCTTTCAACCGGCACATGCAGGCCCAGGGCTTCGATCTGAACGAGGAGCGCCTGGACCGCAGCGCGACCCTGGACACACTGGCCTACAAGGGACGGCTGCTCACCTACCGCCGCTCACCGCGGGCGCCGGGTTTTCCTGTCGCCTGAGTTGCGACCAGGCCGATACCTCTTACGATAGCGGCCTGTGCATGATTCCCAGGGAACAGGAACGATGGACTCCAAGCTGATCACCGCCTTCACACCGACGGGCCGCCTGCGCGCCTCGATCAATCTCGGCAACCCTATTCTGGCCAACAAGGATGCGCGCACAGGCGAGGCCGTGGGTGTGTCGGTGGACCTGGCCCGGGCGTTTGCGGACCGCCTGGGCGTGCCCCTGGAGCTGGTGGTGCTGGACACGGCGGGCAAGTCGGTGGACGCGGTGCGGCAGGAACAGGCCGACATCGGGTTTTTTGCCATCGATCCGCTGCGCGGCCAGGAGATCGCCTTCACCGGCCCCTATGTGCTGATCGAAGGCTGTTATCTGGTGCGCACGGACTCCCCGCTGCAGCGCAACGAAGAGGTGGACCAGCCCGGCCTGCGTGTGACGGTGGGCGGCGGCAGCGCCTACGACCTCTACCTCAGCCGCGAGATCAAGCAGGCGCAGCTGGTGCGTGCGCCCAGTTCCCCGGCCGTGGTGGAAACCTTCCTGGCCCAGGGGCACGATGTAGCCGCCGGTGTGCGGCAGCAGCTGGAGGCCGATGCGCGGCGTTTCCCAGGGCTGCGTTTGCTGCCTGAGCGTTTCATGGTCATCCGCCAGGCCATGGGTTGTCCCAAGAGCCGCGGGCAGGCGGCGAGCGATGCCCTCACGGCCTTCGTGGAAGAGATGAAGGCCAGCGGCTTCGTGGCGGACGCACTCCAGCGGCATGCCATCCAGGGGGCCGCCGTTGCCCCCGCCGGGCTTTAAGCCCCGGTCTTGAACAGCGCCGCCACCACGTCGGACTGGGTGATCATGCCCACCACGTGCAACTGCGCGTCCACCACCGGCATGTGGTGCAGGCCGCCGTCGGAGAACAGGGCCACCAGGTCCACCATCAGCTGCTCAGGGCGCGCCACGCGCACCTTGCGCGTCATGATGTCGGCCACATAACGCGCCGTGCTCATGACGGGCATCTTGCGCGGGTCGGGCGCGCTGTGCCCGACGAAGAAGTCGTGCAGGGACACGATGCCGGCCAGCGTGCCGTCCAGGCGGATCACCGGCAGGGCCTTGACCTTGTGCCGGGCCAGGCGGTCCCAGGCCTCGTCCACCGAGTCCAGCGGCCGGACATGGACCACATCGCGCGACATGATGTCGCGGCAGTACACATCACCCCATTTGCGCCGGCTGGCCTGCAGCTGCGCGCGCGTGAGGATCTGTTCCAGGTCGTCGGGGCTGATGTCCAGCAGCTGGCCCTGGCTGGCCAGTGCTGCATCCAGATCCTCTTTGCTCACACCCAGGCGTGCGCTGGGCAGCCGGTCGGCTGTGCGGTGCGGGTGGGGTTGGGGAAGGGCCTGGTGCGGGTAGCGCCGCTGCATCAGGTTGTTGAAGAGCAGGGCCAGGGCGAGCAGCAGGGCGGAGTTCGCCGCCACCGGCCACAGCACATAGCCAAAACCCAGCTGGCTGATGGCCGGCCCGCCCAGCACGGCGGTCAGCGCCACGGCGCCACCGGGCGGGTGCAGGCAGCGCAGCGCGAACATGGCGGCGATGGCCCCGGCACCGGCCACGCCGGCCGCCAGGCCATCATGGCCCAGGGTGTATGCACACAGCACGCCGATCAGCGCCGACACCGTGTTGCCACCCAGGATGGACCAGGGCTGGGCCAGGGGGCTGGCCGGCACCGCGAACAGCAGCACGGCCGAAGCGCCCATGGGGGCGATGAACCAGGGCTTGAGTTCGCCCAGGGCGTGGTGGCTCAGCCATTCGGTGCCGAGCAGGCCCAGGCCGGCGCCCAGACAGCCCAGCCAGATTTCACGCCGGCTGACCGACAGCGGCGCAGGCCAGAAACCGCGCAACCAGAGTAGAAGGGGATGCAACGGACAAACTCCTGCAAGCACCAAAACGGGGCATTGTAGGGCGTGGCGATCTCAGGCCGGGATGTTGAAGCGGTAGACCCCTAGCGCATCGCGCTGGCGCTGAAGCTTGCCTTCGAACCACAGGGTGTGCAGGTGGGCCACGGCCTCGCCCATGGCGAAGGTGGTCTGGTGCAGGTCGAGTTTGCGCTTGAAGAGGATGGGCAGTACGTCGGCGGCACTGCAGGGTTTTTCACCGCAAGCCTGCAACACCTCGGCCAGACGGTCGCGGTGGTGCTCGTGCAGTTGTTCGATGCGCCGGTGCAGGCCGGTGAAGGGCTTGCCGTGGGAAGGCAGGGTCAGCGTATCGACGGGCAGGGCCTTGAACTTGTCGATGGATTGCAGGAAGAGCTTGAGCGCGTCGGCCTCGGGCTCCATGTCGAAGACGCTGACATTGGTGGAGATGCGCGGCAGCATCATGTCGCCGCCGATCAGCAGCTTGAGTTCCGCGCAATACAGCGCAATGTGCTCGGGCGCATGGCCGTGGCCGGCGATGCAGCGCCAGCCACGTCCGCCGATGGCCACCACATCGTTCTCCATCAGACGGCGGAACTGGCGCGGCACGGCCGGCACCAGGGTAGGGTAGTAGCTGGCCCGCTCGCTGATCTTTTCCATCGAGGCCGGATCGCGCAGGCCGTGCGCGGCGAAGAACAGAGCGGAGCTGTCACCGCCAAAGCCATTGCTGCCGGAGGAGCCGACGCGCGCCAGGTTGTAGTCGGTGGCGCTCATCCACAGGCGGCAGGGGTGTTCGGGCGTGCTCCAGCGCGCACACAGCCAGTCGGCCAGGCCGATGTGGTCCGGATGCATGTGCGTGACGATGACACGCAGCAGGGGCAGGCCTTCGAAGCTGCCGGCAAAGAGCTGCTCCCACTGGGCTTTGGCCTCGTCGCGGCTGATGCAGCAGTCCACCACGGTCCAGCCCTCGCGGCCGTCCAGCGTGTCGCGCAGCAGCCAGAGGTTGATGTGGTCCAGCGCAAAGGGCAGGGCCATGCGGATCCAGCGCACACCGGGTGCGACCTCGAGGGTCTGGCCGGATTCGGGCAGGGTCTCGCCCAGGGGGTAGTGCAGCTGGCGTTCGAGTTCGTTCATGGGGCGTTTGAATTGCGACATAATTGACGTTTACGTAAACGTCAATGGGCACCCGGCATTCTAGGCGCGCCCATGACGCCGCGCTGTCGCCCCTGTTTTACACCACCCACGACCATGGCAACGACCTACAGCATCAGCGATCTGGCCCGGGAATTCGACCTGACCACACGCGCCATGCGCTTCTACGAAGACATGGGGCTGTTGCAGCCCGAGCGCAGCGGGCCGGGCGGGCGTATCCGCGTCTACAGCGGGCGTGACCGCACCCGGCTCAAGCTCACGCTGCGCGCCAAGCGCCTGGGCCTGAGCCTGAGCGAGGCCAAGGAAATCATCGACATGTACGACAGCCCGCGGGATACCGGGCTGCAGCTCAAGAAATTTCTCGACGTGCTGGCCGCGCACCGCGCCCAGGTCGAGGAGCAGATGGCCGACCTGCAGGCCAACCTGGACGAGATCAAGGCCCACCAGCGCGAGGCCCGGGCCCTGCTGGCCAAGCTCGACAAGAAGAACGGCAAGTAAGCCATGGCTGACGAACTCCATGCCCGTGTGCTGGCCAGCCTCGAGCGCCAGGGGCTGATGCACCACCTGGGGGTACGCCTGCTGCGCGTCGAGCCCGGCCTGTGCGAACTGGCGCTGTCGTATTCCGACAAGGTGACGCAGCAGCAGGATGGGTTCCATGGCGGGGCCATGGGTGCGCTGGCCGACATCGCCGGTGGTTACGCCGGGCTCACCATGGCCCCCGAGGGCATGGAAGTCGCCACCGTGGAATACAAGATCAATTTTCTCGCAGCCTTCCAGGGCGGCGAACTGCGCGCCACCGGCCGGGTGGTGAAAGCCGGGCGCCGCATCATCGTGACCACCGCCGAGGTCGTGCATGTGGACGCCGATGGCAAGCGAAACGCATGTGCCGTGATGCAGCAGACCCTGGTGCCTGTACCCCAGACCTATTAGACGGAGACTGACATGAACCTGCCCGGACTCAACTTCCAGCTCGGCGAAGACATCGACGCGCTGCGTGACGCCGTGCGCGAATTCGCGCAAGCCGAGATCGCTCCGCGCGCGGCCGAGATCGACCGCAAGGACCAGTTCCCCATGGACCTCTGGCGCAAGATGGGCGACCTGGGCGTGCTGGGCATCACCGTGGGCGAGGAATATGGCGGCGCCAATATGGGCTACCTGGCCCACATGATCGCCATGGAGGAAATCTCGCGTGCTTCGGCCAGCGTGGGCCTGAGCTACGGCGCGCACAGCAATCTCTGCGTGAACCAGATCAGGCGCAACGGCAACGAGGCGCAGCGCAAGAAATACCTGCCCAAGCTGATCAGCGGCGAACACGTGGGCGCGCTGGCCATGAGCGAGCCGGGGGCCGGCTCCGATGTGCTCAGCATGAAACTCAAGGCTGAAGAGAAGGGCGGCTACTACCTGCTCAACGGCAGCAAGTTCTGGATCACCAACGGCCCCGATGCCGACACCCTGGTGGTCTACGCCAAGACCGAACCCGAGCTGGGCGCACGCGGCGTCACGGCTTTCCTGATCGAGAAGGGCATGAAGGGGTTCTCGATTGCGCAGAAGCTCGACAAGCTGGGCATGCGTGGCAGCCACACGGGCGAGCTGGTGTTCCAGAACGTGGAGGTGCCGGAGGCCAACGTGCTGGGCACGCTCAATGGCGGCGCCAAGGTGCTCATGAGCGGCCTGGACTACGAGCGCGCCGTGCTCACGGGCGGGCCGCTGGGCATCATGCAGTCGGTGATGGACAACGTCATTCCCTACATCCACGACCGCAAGCAGTTCGGCCAGAGCATCGGTGAGTTCCAGTTGATCCAGGGCAAGGTGGCCGACATGTACACCGTGCTGCAGGCCGGCCGTTCTTTTGCCTACACCGTGGCCAAGAACCTGGACCTGCTGGGCGCCGAGCACGTGCGCCAGGTGCGCAAGGACTGCGCCTCGGTCATCCTGTGGACGGCCGAGAAGGCCACCTGGATGGCCGGCGAGGGCGTGCAGATCTTTGGCGGCAACGGCTACATCAACGAATACCCGCTGGGCCGCCTGTGGCGCGACGCCAAGCTGTATGAGATCGGCGCCGGCACCTCGGAGATCCGCCGCATGCTGATCGGCCGGGAACTCTTCGCCGAAACAATGTAGACATTTCCCGCAGGCACAATGCCTCCCAGAAGCATTTCCGGGAAAGCCTGACGATGAAGTTTTCGCTGCGTACCTTCGGCCACCACCTGCTGGGCGCGCTGGCTTCGGCCACGCTGCAGGCCTGGGTCATGGTGCTGTGCGTGGCGTTCACCCTGACGCTGCTGCGCATGGGCCAGATCGCCTGGCACTGGCCCGAGGGCCTGGAGGCCCCGCTCTCCGACGTCTGGGCTGTGGTCTACCAGGGCGCACGCTTCGACCTCAAGGTTTGCGCCGCTGCCGCCATCCTGATCTGGCCCCTGCTCATCATCGTGCCGGCGCGCTGGCATGGCTGGCTGGCCGGCATGGTGGCTTTCCTGTTCGTGACGGCCAGCCTGGTCAACCTGCATTACTTCGGCTTCTACAAGACACCCATCGACCCGGTGGTGTTCGGTTTCTTCGAGGACGACACCAAGGCCATCGTGCAGACCATCTGGCGCGACTTCCCGGTCTTCCTCACGCTGGCAGTGCTGGTCGGTGCCAGCTGGGGAGCCATCGCGGTGCGCAAGATCGCCTACGGGCGACTCAGCCTGCGGCTCAACCGCGGGGTGAGCGAGCGGCGCATCCCGGTCTGGCTCACGTTGCTGGGTGTGCTGCTGGCCTTCCTGCTGCTGGTGATGACGACCAAGGGCACGCTGCGCGCCATGGCTCTGGGGCGGCAGAACGTCTCGGTCACCACCTCGCAATTCCTCAACGACATGGTGCCCAACGGCGTCATCGCACTGAAGTTCGCCTGGGATGCGCGGCGCGATTCGCAGAACCTCAACGATCCGCTGCTGGGC
>JBEIPS010000016.1:0-46943 GCA_040376915.1 Hylemonella sp. | reverse complement strand
TCTGCGTCAACACCAGCCCGCTGGCCGGCCGCGAAGGCAAGTTCGTGACCAGCCGCCAGATCTGGGACCGCCTGCAGAAAGAGCTGCAGCACAACGTGGCCCTGCGCGTCAAGGAAACCGACGAAGAAGGCATCTTCGAAGTCATGGGCCGTGGCGAACTGCACCTGACCATCCTGCTGGAAAACATGCGCCGCGAAGGCTACGAGCTGGCCGTGTCCAAGCCCCGCGTGATGTTCAAGGACATCAATGGCGAGAAATGCGAGCCCATCGAGCTGGTGACTGCCGATATCGAAGAACAGCACCAGGGCGGCGTGATGCAGGCCCTGGGCGAGCGCAAGGGCGAGCTGGTGAACATGGAGCCGGACGGCCGCGGCCGCGTGCGCCTGGAATACCGCATCCCGGCCCGTGGCCTGATCGGTTTCTCCAACGAGTTCCTGAACCTGACGCGCGGTTCCGGCCTGATCTCCAACATCTTCGACGGCTACGAACCGCACAAGGGCGAGATCGGCGGGCGCAAGAACGGCGTGCTGATCTCCATGGACGCTGGTGAAATCTTCACCTACGCCCTGGGCAAGCTCGATGACCGCGGCCGCATGTTCGTCAAGGCCAACGACCCGGTGTACGAGGGCATGATCGTCGGCATCCACAACCGCGACAACGACCTGGTGGTCAACGCCACCCGTACCAAGCAGCTGACCAACTTCCGTGTCAGCGGCAAGGAAGACGCGATCAAGATCACGCCCCCCATCGACTGCACGCTGGAATACGGCGTGGAGTTCATCGAGGACGATGAACTGGTCGAAATCACGCCCAAGTCGATCCGGCTGCGCAAGCGTCACCTGACCGAGAACGAGCGCAAGCGCGCGGGCAAGAGCAGCTGAGCGCAGGCCTGGCCTGAAGGGCGATGAAGCTCACGCACCAGCGTGCCGTGTGGGTGATGGTGGCGGTGACCCTGATGTGGTCCATCGCCGGTGTCGTCACGCGGCAGCTGGAGGCGGCGCGCAGCTTCGAAGTCACCTTCTGGCGCAGTTTCTTCACGGCACTTTCGCTGCTCGTGATCCTGCCGCTGTGGCGGGGTCCCGGCGCGGTCTGGCAGCAGTTGCGCCGCGCTCCGCCGGCTCTCTGGTGGTCCGGCCTGTGCTGGAGCGCCATGTTCACCTCCTTCATGCTGGCCCTGACCATGACCAGCGTGGCCGGGGTGCTGGTCATTTCCTCGCTTAACCCGCTGTTCACCGCACTGCTGGCATGGGTCTTTCTGCGCCAGCACATCGCATGGTTCACCTGGGGGGCCATAGGCCTGGCCGCTGTGGGCATGGTGTGGATGTTCGGCGGCCAGATCGAGGCGGGTAACTGGCAAGGCATGGTGGTGGCCCTGTTGGTCCCGCTGACGGCCGCCATCAACTGGATCGTGGTGCAGCACGCCCATGCCAAGGGGGAAGACGTGGACCTGGTGCCCTCGGTGCTGGTCGGTGGCATCCTCTCCGCTCTGGTTACGTTGCCACTGGCCTTGCCCCTGCAGGCCAACGCGCACGACATCGGCCTGCTCGCACTCCTGGGCCTGGTCCAGCTGGCCATACCCTGTACCCTGGTGGTGATCTGCGCGCGGGTGCTCAAGGCCCCCGAGGTGTCCTTGCTGGCGCAGCTGGAAATCATTTTTGGCATCCTGCTGGTCTGGATCGGCGCTGGCGAAGCACCGGGGCCTGCCGTGCTGCAGGGTGGGGCGCTGGTGCTGGCGGCCCTGGTGGCCAATGAGTTGATGGTCTGGAAGAAGAAGCAATGACACACGCTATGGCCTATGCTTGTCCCGAGGTGTTGACCGAAATTCGCGGCCATCTGGGCTGCATTACCTTGAACCGCCCGCGCGCACTCAACGCGCTCTCCTTGCCCATGATCCGGGCCCTGGCCGCTGCGCTGCTCGCCTGGCGTGAGGATCCGCAGGTGCAGGCGGTGGCCATCCGTGGCATGGGCAAGGAAGGGCCTTTTGGCGCCTTTTGTGCCGGGGGCGATATCCGCTTCTTCCACCAGGCCGTGCTGCGCGGGGATGCCGAACTAGAGGACTTCTTCACCGAAGAATACGCGCTCAATCACCTGATCCATCACTATCCCAAGCCCTATATCGCCTTTATGGACGGCGTGGTCATGGGAGGCGGCATGGGCATTTCACAAGGGGCGAAACTGCGCATCGTGACACCACGGACCAAGATGGCCATGCCGGAAACGAACATTGGCCTCTTCCCGGACGTTGGTGGCGGCTGGTTCCTGGCGCGTTGCCCGCGACACGGCGGCGAATGGCTGGCCCTGACCAGCGAAGTCATCGGAGCCGGTGACGCCCTGGCCTTGCAACTGGCCGATGCCTGCTTCGATGCGGCGCGCATCACCGAGGCCTGGGACAAGCTGGCCGGTCTGGCGGGTTTTGATGCTGCCAGCCTGCACGGCTGGCAGCAGAGCTACATCACCGCCGCACCCGCCGCGGATCTGCCGCTGGACACCATCGCCCGCTGCTTCGCTCAACCGGAGGTGCTGCGCATCGTGCAGGCGCTGGAAAAAGAGCCTGGCGAGTGGGCTGCGGCCACTGCACGCGCGCTGCGCACGCATTCACCGCTGATGCTAGAGGTCACGTTGCAGCAGATACGCCGCGGCGCCGACATGCGCCTGGCCGACGAGTTGCGCATGGAGCGGGACATGGTGCGGCACTGCTTCAACACGCGCCACCTCGATCGTTACATGACGGCGACCGACACCATGGAAGGCATACGCGCTCTGGTGATCGACAAGGACCGCGCGCCGAAATGGTTGCCTGCGCGACTGGAGGATGTGACACCTGCCATGGTGGACGGATTCTTCGTCCCGCCCTGGCCCGCGCACGCGCATCCGCTGCGCGAGCTGGCCTGAGCAAATTGCTCAGAGCTGAGGGTAGACAGCCTGCGCCAGTCGCAGCAGTTGCTCGCGGTTGAGCGCTCCTGACAGGGCGTAGGCAAAACCCCCTTCGACCCAGTAGAAGCCCGGGACCGGACCATCCGCGGTGTAACGGAATTCCGTGCTGGCATCGCCACCACGGATCTCTCCGGGGGTGCTGCCCAGGTAGAGCGTCACCCGTTCGCCGCGTGTGTTCTGGTACATGAACTGGGCACGCGCGCCGTCACTGCCCGGCAGCAGCCGGCCCCCGACCAGGTCGAAACCCTGTTCGTTCAGTTTTGGGAGCTTGAGCGGGCGCCCCAGGCGCTTGGACAACCACTGCACCAGGTGCTCTTCCTGCGCCGAACCGACTTCCACGGGGTGCCGCACTTCGGGGACGTAGACGGCATGGGCCAGCGAGGCTTGCTGAACAAACTCCCGGACAGGCTGGACGCGCACCAGCGTCGACGTGGGGTCCGTCTGGCCGTGCGTCAACCAGCCCAGGCCAAAAGCCAGCACCAGACCGGCCGCCATGCCACCCCAACGCCACCATTGCTGGACCTGTTGCCTGGCCTGTCCGGCCCGGCCGGCGGTGGCCAGCAGGTTGGCCGGTACGGATTCCTGCAGCACATGCTGATGCAGCCCGCGCAACAGGGTGCGCTGGCGTTGCCAGGTCTGCAGCGTGGCCGCGGCCTTGGGATCAAGGGCCAGACGGGTTTCGAGGGCCGTCCGTGAAACCCCGTCCAGCTGGCCGTCCAGCAGGGCATGGAGTTCCTCTTCGCTGACAGGGTGATCGGGGCGTATGTCCATGGTGTTCATCGTCAGGTTCACTTGAGACGCCGCAGGGCGGGTGTCGCGGCGGTCTCGGATGGTGCTGTCATGAGCTCCTGCAGCCGGCTGCGCGCGCGCGACAGGCGCGACATGACCGTGCCGACCGGCACGCCCGTGATGCGCGCCACTTCGGTATAGGACAGATCTTCCAGCGTGACCAGCAGCAGCACCACACGCTGATCCTCGGGCAGGCGCAAGAGACAGCGCTGCAGGTCGATGGCACTTTCGATGGGCGCCGTCGGGGCCGCAGACTCCCGGCCCGGCTCATCGATGTCCAGGGGGCGGGCCAGTTCACCCTGGCGCAGGACATGCCGCACCTGGCTGACATACAGGTTGTGCATCAGGGTGAAAAGCCAGGCCCGCAGGTCCGAGCCCGCTCGCCACAGGCGCCACTTGGTGCAGGCGCGCTCCAGGGTGTCCTGCACCAGGTCGTCAGCGGCCCAGGCATCCCCGGTCAGCGCCCGCGCATAGCGGCGCAGGCCGGGGATCTGTTCGATGAGGGCGGAGCGTTCCATCTGCTGTGCACTCTATACCCAGAAGGAAGCCCGCCCGCAAAGCCTCAAGGCCGGGCCAGCTGCCAGACCTTGTTGAAGCCGTCGCCGGTGCGGTCGCCGGGTTTCATGTCCTTGACCCAGTAGTACAGTGGCTTGCCCTTGACGGCCCACTGCTTCTTGCCATCGTCTCGGGTAACGATGCTGTAGTCGCCGCTGGCCTGGTCCTTGTCGCCGGCCATCAGGGGCGGCCAGTTCGTGGCGCAGGGGCCGTTGCAGACGGATTTTCCGCTGCCGGCCGCATCACGATCGAAGGTGTACAGCGTCATGCCATTGGGCCCGGTCAGCACGCCATCGGACACCTTGGCAGGGCCTGCGGCCATGGAGGCACAGCCGGCCAGCAAGGCGGCGCTCAGGGTGAGAAACAGGAAGGCGCGCTTGGCGCGGGGGGCAGTCAAAGTCATGTCCATCTCCGTCGGGTTGCGGCACAAAAACGTGCTCAACGGGATAAACGCCGGCCGGCCCCGGTTTATTCCATGCGCCTGAAAACAAATCAGCGTGAACGGGCCCTAGCGGCCGCGGCTTTTCATGGCGCGCTCCACCTCGCGCTTGCCCTCGCGGTCCTTGATGGTGTCGCGCTTGTCGTGCTCGGCCTTGCCCTTGGCCAGGCCGATTTCGCACTTGATCTTGTTGTTTTTCCAGTGCAGGTTGAGAGGGACCAGGGTGTAACCCTTCTGCTCAACCTTCCCAGTCAGACGGCGGATCTCATCCTTCTTGAGCAGCAGCTTCTTGGTCCGGACGGCATCCGGCCGCACGTGGGTGGATGCGGTCTTGAGCGCGTTGATCTGGCAGCCGATGATGTACATCTCGCCGTCGCGGATGACCACATAACCGTCGGTCAGCTGAACCTTGCCTTCGCGCACGGCCTTGACTTCCCAGCCCTCCAGCACCATGCCGGCCTCGAAGCGTTCCTCGATGAAATAGTTGAAGACGGCCTTCTTGTTGTCGGCAATGCGGGCAGGTGTTTCGGGTTTTTTGGCCATGAAGATCAGTTGGGGGCAGGCGCCAAACTTACAATTCCGTTTGGGGTGCGAGCCCTGCATTCTATGAAAACCGTCCACAAGTCCGTTCTCATCTGGTACAGCCCGCAGGAAATGTACGCACTGGTCACCGGTGTGGCCGACTATCCGCTGTTCCTGCCCTGGTGCGACCAGGCCCGCATCATCGAGTCCCACGAGGGGGGCGCAACAGCCGAGGTGGGCATCGCTTTCAGCGGCATCCACCAAAGTTTCACCACCCGCAATACCCATGTGCCGGGCAGCGAGGTCAAGATGGAACTGGTCAAGGGACCGTTTTCGCAGCTCGAAGGTCGCTGGAACTTCCTGCCGGTGGGCGCGGGTGGCCAGCGGGCCTGCAAGGTCGAGCTGACCCTGAACTACGGGTTCTCCAATGCCCTGCTGGGCAGGCTGGTCGGGCCGGTGTTCGACAAGATCGCCGCCAGCCTGGTGGATGCCTTCGTCAAGCGGGCCGAGCAGGTCTATGGGGTCTGAGATGGAGATCGAAGTCCTGGTCGCTTACGCACCGGCAGCCCGCCAGGTGCGTGAGATTTCCTTGCGCCTGCCGGCTGGCAGCACCGTGGCCCAGGCCCTGCAGGCCAGCGGCCTGGCCGGGCAGTATCCAGAACTTGACCTGTTGCATGCGCTGGTGGGGGTCTGGGGCCGCAAGGCGAGCCGCGATCAGATCCTGCGCGCACAGGATCGGGTGGAGGTGTACCGGGGTTTGCGCGTCGATCCCAAGGTGGCGCGGCGCGAGCGTTTCGCCAAGCAGGGGGCCGGCCGGGCCGGCCTTTTTGCCAACAAGCGGGTGGGCGCCAAGACGGGCTATTGATTACTTGCAGTTCTCGTTGATGATGCCCTGCAGGCGCTGGCCTTCGGCGGCGATGGCGTTCTCGTCGAAGAATTCGCGCTCGCCCTTTTCGTTGATGCGGCTCATGCGTCCACCCGAGTCCAGGCCAGTCTTGGCCTGCTGGGCACGCTGACAATTCTCTGCCATCAGGCGGGAATTGCGCTCCTCTTCGGCCTTGCGTTTGGCGGCTTCGGCATCCTCGGCCTGCTTCTTTTTTTCTTGCAGGGACTTGTCCACACCAGCCGGGGCTGCTGCGCTGGCCGCCACGGGCGCCGCAGGCACGACGGCCGGCGCAGTGTAGCCGCGGCCGCCGGGCCGCTTGAGGATGTCTTTTTCGGGGATATCGGACGGCGGTGCCCGGTCGCTGAAGACCTTGCGGCCGTCCTTGTCCATCCATTGCCATTGGGCACCGGCCGTGAGCGCATAGAGACACAGGGCCAGGCAGATCAGGGGGCGGATCGGTTTCATGGCAGAAGTGTAGCGCTGCCCGGCGGATTTTTACCAGGCCCTGTTGCCGGCATGCCGCGGGCGGGCCTGGGGAGGCCGCGGCAAACCCGCATCGAGGCGGGTACAATCTCTTTTTTGGAGCTTAGACATGCGCCTTCTAGGTAAAGCGCTCACCTTCGACGATGTGTTGCTGGTGCCAGCGTACTCCCAGGTCCTGCCCAAGGACACCTCTCTTTCGACCCGTTTCTCCCGCAATATCTCCCTGAACCTGCCCCTGGTTTCCGCGGCCATGGACACGGTCACCGAAGCCCGGCTGGCGATCGCCATCGCCCAGGAGGGTGGCATCGGTATCGTTCACAAGAACCTCAGCGTGGCCGAACAGGCAGCCCAGGTGGCCAAGGTCAAGCGTTACGAATCCGGCGTGCTGCGCGACCCGGTGGTCATCAGCCCCGAGACCACGGTGCGCGAGGTGATGAAGCTCTCCGACGAATGGGGGATCTCCGGCTTCCCGGTCGTCGATGGTGGCAAGGTGGTCGGTATCGTGACCGGCCGTGACCTGCGTTTCGAAACCCGCTACGACTTGCCGGTACGCGAGATCATGACGCCCCGCGCGCGCCTGATCACCGTGCCCGATGGCACCACCCCGGCCGAGGCCAAGGCTCTGTTGAACAAGCACAAGCTGGAACGCCTGCTGGTCGTCAACGACGCCTTCGAGCTCAAGGGCCTGATCACTGTCAAGGACATCACCAAGCAGCTCAATTTTCCGAACGCCGCGCGTGACGCTGCCGGCCGCCTGCGTGTGGGCGCGGCGGTAGGTGTGGGCGAGGGCACGGAAGAGCGCGTCGAAGCTCTGGTCAAGGCCGGCGTGGACGCCATCGTGGTGGACACCGCCCACGGCCACAGCAAGGGCGTGATCGATCGCGTGCGCTGGGTCAAGCAGAACTACCCGCAGATTGACGTGATCGGCGGCAACATCGCCACCGGCGCGGCCGCACTGGCCCTGGTGGAAGCCGGGGCCGACGCGGTGAAAGTTGGCATCGGCCCCGGCTCCATCTGCACCACCCGCATCGTGGCGGGCGTGGGCGTGCCCCAGATCATGGCCATCGACAACGTGGCCACGGCGCTCAAGGGCACGGGTGTGCCGCTGATTGCCGACGGCGGCATCCGCTACAGCGGTGACATTGCCAAGGCCATCGCGGCCGGCGCCGGCACCGTCATGATGGGCGGCATGTTCGCCGGCACCGAAGAGGCGCCGGGCGAGATCGTGCTGTTCCAGGGCCGCAGTTACAAGAGTTACCGCGGCATGGGGTCGATTGGCGCCATGCAGCAGGGCAGCGCCGATCGCTATTTCCAGGAATCGACGGCCGGCAACCCCCAAGCCGACAAGCTGGTGCCTGAGGGTATCGAAGGCCGCGTGCCCTACAAGGGCTCGGTGGTCGCCATCATCTTCCAGATGGCCGGTGGCCTGCGCGCCAGCATGGGTTACTGCGGTTGCGCCACGGTCGAGGACATGCTCAACAAGGCCGAGTTCGTGGAAATCACCTCGGCCGGCATCCGCGAAAGCCATGTGCACGATGTGCAGATCACCAAGGAAGCGCCCAACTACCGCGCTGATTGAACAGACCCGCAAAACAGGCCCGAACCCCCATCCACGGCGTTCGGGCCTTCGCCTTTCAGATGGACCGAACCGTTCCTGTACCGCCATGCAACACCAGAAGATCCTCATCCTCGATTTCGGCTCCCAGGTCACCCAGCTGATCGCCCGGCGCGTGCGTGAAGCGCATGTGTACTGCGAGGTCCATCCCTGCGATGTCACGGACGAGTGGGTACGGCAGTTTGCCGCGGATGGCCAGCTCAAGGGCGTGATCCTTTCGGGCAGCCACGCCAGCGTCTACGAGGAAACGACCGACAAGGCACCGCAGGCGGTGTTCGGGCTAGGTGTGCCGGTGCTGGGCATCTGCTACGGCATGCAGACCATGGCGCAGCAGCTCGGCGGCAAGGTCGAGAGCGGCCACCAGCGCGAGTTCGGTTATGCCGAGGTGCGGGCCCACGGCCACACGGCGCTGCTGAAAGACATCGCCGACTTCAGCACCCCCGAAGGCCACGGCATGCTCAAGGTATGGATGAGCCATGGCGACAAGGTCACGGCCTTCCCTCCCGGCTTCAAGCTCATGGCCTCCACGCCCAGTTGCCCCATTGCCGGCATGGCCGACGAACAGCGCCGCTTTTATGCCGTGCAGTTCCATCCCGAAGTCACGCACACGGTGCAGGGCCGCGCCATCCTGGAGCGTTTCGTGCTGGAAATCTGCGTTACCCGTGCCGACTGGGTCATGCGTGACCACGTGGCCGAGGCCGTGGAGGCCATCCGCAAGCAGGTGGGCAAGGAGGAGGTGATCCTGGGCCTGTCCGGCGGTGTCGACTCATCCGTGGCCGCGGCCCTGATCCACCGTGCCATCGGCGACCAGCTGACCTGTGTTTTCGTGGACCATGGCCTGCTGCGCCTGAACGAGGGCGACATGGTCATGGACATGTTTGCCGGCAAGCTGCACGCCCGCGTGATCCGTGTCGATGCGAGCGAGTTGTTCCTGGGCAAGCTGGCGGGTGTCAGCGAGCCCGAGCAGAAGCGCAAGATCATCGGCGGCCTGTTCGTCGACGTCTTCAAGGCCGAAGCCGCCAAGCTCAAGGGCGAGGGCGCCCAGGGTGCCAAATGGCTCGCGCAGGGCACCATCTACCCCGACGTCATCGAGTCGGGCGGCGCCAAGAGCAAGAAGGCCGTCACCATCAAGAGCCACCACAACGTCGGCGGCCTGCCCGAGCAGTTGGGCCTCAAGCTGCTCGAGCCGCTGCGCGACCTGTTCAAGGACGAGGTGCGCGAACTCGGTGTGGCCCTGGGCCTGCCGCACGACATGGTCTACCGCCACCCATTTCCGGGCCCGGGCCTGGGCGTGCGCATACTGGGCGAGGTCAGGAAGGACTTTGCCGATCTGCTGCGCCGTGCCGACGCGATCTTCATCGAGGAGCTGCGCTCGACCATCGAGCCGATTTCCGGCAAGACCTGGTACGAGCTGACCAGCCAGGCCTTCACGGTCTTCCTGCCGGTCAAGAGCGTGGGCGTGATGGGCGACGGCCGCACGTACGACTATGTGGTGGCCCTGCGTGCCGTGCAGACCAGCGACTTCATGACCGCCGACTGGGCCGAGCTGCCCTATGCCCTGCTGAAGAAGGTATCGAGCCGCATCATCAACGAGGTACGTGGCATCAACCGCGTGACCTACGACGTGAGCTCCAAGCCGCCGGCTACCATCGAATGGGAGTAAGAGGCGCCATCAGGGTGCGGGAAACCCGTCAGAACTGGAAATAGAGGAAACGCGCGGCCCTGTAGAAATAGATGGACGAGACATAGAGCAGGATCGCCACCGTGACGGCCCAGCCCACCGACGGCTTCCATGAAGGCCATGTCCAGCTGGACGGCTTGACCTTGTTCAGAGCCGGGGACGATGGACCCATGATCTGATAAACGTTCGGCGTGGCGAATACGATGATCATCAGGCCGATTCCCAGCATCGAGTTGGTGATCAGTGGCAAGGTGGCCGAGTTGTAGACCTCACGCAGTCCCACGACGAAGATGTTGGCGTTCAACAGGGGTTCCTTGAGCACGCCCAGATACTGAACATTGTTGATCGGGATGGTCAGTGGAAGCCCGGTGCCATTCATGCCGATCATCCCGGCGAGCAGTTGCATCGCGTCGGCAGTGGAATTCGCGCGGAAGAATATCTGAGCAACGAGTACCGCCAGGAATGTCAGCGCGACAGGCCACACGTTCGACCAGATTCGAACCCAGACGGCAGCTTGTGCCTCGGTCGAGCGCGGTCGCTTCGCGCGAAACATCCGCCACGCGTGGTTGACGCTGAGATACGTGCCGTGGAGGACGCCATAGACGATGTACTGCAGTCCCGCTCCGTGCCACAGGCCGGCCAGGAACATCGTTGTCATGGTCGGGTAGACGACGTTGATCGCAAAACTCCTGGGAGTGATCGCGACCTGCTTGCCGGACGGCAGTCCCCTGGCCTGGCGACGTCTGGCGATCGCCAGGGACATCGGGTTGTACAGCAGAAGCGTCAGGTAGCGCGTGAGCGTCATGTGCCAACGCTGCCAGAACTCGATGATCGATGAGGACTTGTAGGGGGAATTGAAGTTGAGTGGCAACTTGACGCCGAACATGATTCCGAGCCCGATGGCCATGTCCGAGTAGCCTGAGAAGTCGAAATACAGCTGCATCGAATAGGCGATCGCAACGGACCACGCGTGGAAGAGAGGCAATCCGGCCACATTGGCAAAGCCGCTCTCGGCCCAGGGCGCGATGCTGTCCGCCAGCAAAACCTTCTTGGCGAGTCCCAGCGCAAACAGGGTGAGGCCGGAGGCGAGATTTTCGGTCTTGAACCGAAAGGTCTCGCGGTCGGCGAACTGCGGCATGATTTCCCGATTGTGGAGGATCGGACCCGCGATCAGGTGGGGGAAGAACGTCACGAACAGGACATAGTTGAGCAGCCCCCGTTCGCGGACGATGCCTTCACGACAGTCGATCAGGTAGCCGATCTGGGTGAACGTGAAGAAGGAAATCCCGATGGGCAGCATGATCGACCCGTAGTCGATCTCGGTCCAGCCAAGATCGTGCAGGAATCCGAGCAGCGGGAACAGATACTTGTAGAAGAACAGCAGCAGGAGGTTGGCAGCGACGCCAAAGACGAGCAATGCCGTCTGGCTACGACTGCTTTCCTGCTCCGTTTCTTTCAGAAACACGCTGAGCGCGTAGTTGAAGGCGATGGATCCGACCAGGAGCACCAGGAAGACAGGATTCCACCAGCCATAGAAGATGAAGGATGCGACGCATAGCCACACCTTTGCCATCGCCGATCCGAAGTAGTGCGCGGACAGGTAGTAGCCCGCGATGGCGACAGGCAGAAAGACGAACAGGAAGATGTTCGAATTGAACAGCATGGGTCTGGTCAGTTGCGGCGACGGGCGGCCAGTTTCCTTTGCACGAGATCCACGAGTTCACCGACGTTGCGGAGGTCCTCGATCTCAGCCGTATTGATCTTGACGCCGAAGCTTGACTCCACGGCGACGACGATGTTGATGTGATTGAGTGAGTCCCATCCCTCCACCATGTCGGCTGTGGTGCTCTCGTCAATCTGCAGATCCGGCTGATCGAGCACTTCGGCGATGATCTCGCGAACCTTCGGTAGTATATGTTCGTTGTTCAAGAGGGGCTCCTTGTAGTGGTGATCGCGCTGTCAAATGGCTGATACGCGTCGAGGTCGAGTTGCCATGCTGTCGCTCCTTCAGAGGAGGGCGGCAGGGCGGAGAAACCGAGCTTGGCGTAATGATCGCGGACCATGCCGTTCTTCTTGGTGGGGAGATATTCCCCGATCAAACTCCGGAATCCGAGCTTCACGGCTTCTGCCGCAACGAGGTTCAAGGTGGTTTCCTCGACCTGGCGTCCGAGGACTCGGCAGCTCATGAGCCACGTGTCAAGACGCAGCGATGAATCCTGAGGCAGTCCGATGACGATGCCGATGATGCCGTTGTCGCCGAACTGATCGACCAGTCGTAGCTGCAGCGTGAGGCTCTTCGGATCGCCCATGAACGCAAGCACATCGTCTTCGGTGTAGCGGCGCGTCGTGAGATTGAACTGGTTGGTCTTGTTGATGAGCTGGACGATGCGCTTCAGGCCGATGCGGTCAAAGGGCTGATGGATCAGTTCCATTTGCAGACTGCGCAGATAACCCTTGAGGTCGGTATGCGATGCGCGCAGGCTTTCGCGTGCCATGTTGGCCTGGTACTGCTGCCCGCGCTCAAAATCTTCTGGCGTGAGCTGAACGGACTCGAAGTAACCCGCATCGGCGATGCATCGGGAGTACAGCGCAGGATCCTCGGGAAGTTCGGGTACGTTGACCGCTGGCAATTCACGGCGGACGATGTTGCGTTCAAACGGATTGTCGTCGGCGAAGACCAGTGCATCGATGCCGATGTTGAGCTGCTCCGCGATATGGCGCAGGTTGGCGGCCTTGTCCGTCCAATTTGCGACGAAACAGGCAATGTCTCCCATCTTGAGCACCATGTCCGGGTGACGCTCAAAGGGCGAGCGTGCGTTTTCCTCGTCGTTTTTCGAGCAGACGGCGAGGATCACGCCGCGGCGCGCGAGGTCCCGGGCAAAGTTCTGGAATTCCACGAATGCCTCACCCAGCGCGCTGCCCTGGCCAAGCTTGATGCCCTCCAGCCCGTCGTCGCCGATCACGCCGCCCCACAGGGTATTGTCGAGGTCAAGCACAAGGCACTTGGCGGAACGTCCGCGCCGCGCAGCAACCAGTCGCAGGACGAGGTCGCCGTAGGCCGGAGCCGCGACGGGTGAGATTTCCTGTTTCGCCCGGTGCCAGAGTACCGGATCGTGCCAGGCGTCGATGCCATCCTGCGCAACGACGTTATCCATCGCGAGGACGTCGACGCGATACTCGTCGGCCAATTCGCGCATGCCCCGGTTGATCCTGTCGATCAACTGAAGGCCGGAGCTGGCGAGGCGGTGCTCGTTGAGTCCCATCAGGGGCCGGTAGGCCGGCAGGACCGTCTGCTGAATGATCTGCCCCTGGAATCGCGCGCGCGCCAGGCGCCACGTTTCCGCGATCTTGTCCAGCGCGTCCGATGCGAGCTGCTCGACGGCGGCAGCATCCATCCTCGGGTCTGGATTGCCGAACAGGTGCTGGGCATGAAAGGCGAACAGCAGCACGTCAGGCGCAAATTCGAGCAATCCGGCATCGGGATCCTGCAAGGCCTGCCGGTATTGTCCGTAATCGCCGACGAAGGTCTGAAGTGAAAATTGGCGGCGCAATGCAGCGACCCGCAGGCTGGGGAGCAGGTGATCTACCGTTGCCGACCCCAGCAGGGCGAGTTTGATCTCAGCAGCGCCGGCGTCCTTAGCGCTGTCAGATGATTTCTGCAGCATCCTGTCCAGACGGGTGGTCTGCACGAAGTCCAGCCGAAGCGTGGCGAGCTGTACCAGATCCTGCCAGCTTGCACCCTCTTGCTGCAATCGCCGCAGTTCATCGGAGAACTGCGGCGCAGCCTGGAGCCAATAGTTGTCGACAATACGCATGCGGTCAGCTCCTTGCAGCCAGTCTTCGACTGTCGCTGACGCAACGATCAAGAACGGGCTGTAACTTTTCGAGGAATGCCGCAGTCCAGCGACGTGAGCTATCGGGTGTCAGATGCGCGCGGTCGAAGGTCGCCAGGTCGGGCACCTGCGGGGCGATGAGGACCACGCCGAGGTGTTTGGCCAGATACTCTGGCAGATCCCTCAGATCGTTGTCCGCGGGAACATGGGTGAGCACGATGCACTCGCGAGGCAGTGTCAGCTTGTCCACGACCTTGCGCGCCGCCGCGAGATACGTCGGGTAAGGTTTGAGCAACTCCTGCCGTTGGGACACCGGGTATCGCAGATCGTCATTCGGGACACTCTTGCTGCCCAGCCAGAACGAAGACGAGTTCGCGGGAAAGATCCAGTGCCCGTCCTGGCGCGACCGGAAGTACGCGAAATTGCGTCCACAGGCCCAGTTGAACCACTCGCAGAATTTCTGGTGATTCGACTGAAACCCCTTCAGTCTGATCATTTCGTCTGTGGGGTCACTGGCTTGCGAGGCGGACTCCTCGTACGTCCCCAGGTTGCCGGTAAAGTACGGGCTGGCATCCAGAATGACGACCTCTGGATGGGGCTCATACATGGTCAGCAACCGTTCGCCGGAGCCGCTCTCGGCCGTTGGCAATCCGAGCATGTAGAGGGGGTAACCACGCTCGGCGAACCAAACGCTGGCGTTGCCCAGCGACAAGGCACTCTGCAGGTGACTGTCGCTCAGGGTCAGTACCTGGGCGCGCGCAATCGCCGGTTCGACGTCGGATTCCCAGCGATGCCAGACCGCGTCCACGTCGTACACACCATACCGTTCCGAGTTGCAGTACGCGAGCCAGGCGTCCTGCTTGTATCCGCCAGCCCAGCAACTGTACTGGGCGGCACTCGTATATGCCTCCTTGATACCAAGGAAGCCTAGGAACAGTGTGAGGGCCAGGATGACATAGGACTTCGATTGCATGCTTGCAAAGGCCGAGGCAGGAGGACAGCGGTCGAATTGATCTGTGGTGTGGCCAAGGAAGCCACGAATTCATCAGGTTAACACGTGCAATCGGCCAGCCCGCGAACACATGCTATTGGCTGTCAGGTTAGCACATGGATTTGACGGCTTTTTGTGACTTAGTTGACGTCTGCCTCGTCGCCGCAAAACACATCCCACGAATGGCGAGGCGCGAATGAGGTGCGAATACCCGCGCGGGTTCAACCCGTCCAGTGTTCCTGGCGATGAATGAGATAGGCCGGCGCATTGGCGCCGAAAGACTCGAGGTGTTCCCCGGTGTGCGAGCGGTCCCCGTGTTTGCGGGCCTGGGCGACTTCTGAATACGCCAGCGTGACCTGCGCGGCTGCCTCCAGCAGTTCCGTATCGTGCACGACCGTGTTGGCCTTGCCGCGGATCTGGACCATGCGCCATGAGCCGTCATGGCTACGCTGCAATTCCAGGGTGGCCAGGCGTTTCCCCTTGTGGCGCAGGGAAAATACGCGGGTCGCGCCGCTCGCGCAGGCATTGACGTAGGTGCCGATGCAGTGGCGCTGTTCCAGCCCTTCCTCGGCCAAGCGCACACCAGAATCCAGCTCCATCGCCAGGAACGGTCCCGCCGGGTACACGGGCAACAGCGCGGGCCAGCGTACATCCTTGGCGGGATCCACCGTGATCAGCAGGGCTCGGTGCCAGGCATCGGAACGTCGGCACAGTGAAGCCCAGGTTGCGCCCTGCAGCACCGTCGTGTGGGTATAAACGTAGTCGGACACGTCCTGGGCTTCGTGGGCCAGATTGGCCTCGGCTTCTTCCAATAGCCGCACACGCATGATGGCGCGCAGAAAGATGCGGGCGTTCTCCTCACGCAGCGGCCCCGGGCGCCCGCGCGTGCGATCGAGGATGCGTTCGACCCCTCGCAAGGCGGGCTGGCAGCGTTCGATGCGCAGCGGTTCGTTCTGCAGCGCGCTGGCCAGCAAGTTGATGAAATGGTTGAAGGCCCCCAGGATGCGCACCGACGGTGGGAAGAACTGCAGTACAAAGCGCAGCACGTCGTTGTCCTGCTTGATCAGGAAGCGCCAGCCCTGCGCGCTCATGCCGTCGGCCAGGAGGCGGGCCCGCACAGCATCAAAAAAGCCGGGCCCCAGCGCCAGATCAAGCCCGGAAGCAGGGCTCAGGCCGAGGTCGAGCAGCGGCAGGCCGCCGTCACCGGGGGCGTAAGGGAGCAAGGGCAGCTTGGCGGCCACATGGGCAACCTGGCCGAGGTTGGCACCCGGTCCGTAAATGCCTTGCGACAGTTCCAGCACCCGCGCATCCAGCGCATCGCGCAGCACCGCGCCACAGTGGGTGTCATCCAGCCTCAGCTCACCAACCTGCCTGACTTTGGCCTTGAGGGGGCCGCGTTCGAGCAACAGGCGCACACGGCCGTGGGCCAGTCTGAGCCGGGCCTGCCACTCGCCGGGGCCGGGGAAAGGGGGCGACACGGTATCGCGCAGGGGCAGGACCGGATCGATGCCATCCGAATAGGAGTGCTGGTGCAGCAAGCCGTGCAGGGCCGAGAGGTCTTGCGCGGTCAGCTCACGCGCATGGGCGAGCGGCAGGGTGCAATAGGCGGGATGCAGGTCGGCCATGTCGCGCCACTGGAAGCGGGCGTTACGGTTGATGAATATCTGCAATTCATCCGCGTCAAGGTCGATCAGAAAGCCCCAGGACACATCGCCGCAGCTGTGCAGCGCGGCGGCCGGCATGAAAGGGAACCCGGCGTGCCAGCCGTCCAGCTCGGGAAAATTGGCAAAGGCTTCGGCCCAGGTGCCCGGCCGGCAGGTTTCGCCAAAATGGTCTTCGCAGAAGTCCTGGAGCACGGCTTGGTCGGCTTCACCGGGAAAATGGCCCCGGTCCAGGCCGACCATCTTCAGCGAACGCGCATAGGTACTCAGACGGGCATCGCTGACGCTGCGCAGGTAGGTCAGCAATTCGACGAGCACACTTGCGCTGCTGCGTTCGCCATACAGCCTTTGCAGCTTGTTCTCGCCATTGATCCGGAATCCCACCAGCGCGCCGCTCATGCCTGTACCCGTCGTGCCCTGAACTTGTCTCTGTGCAGGGTGAAGATATCAGAAAGTGCCCACCCCATGAGCAGCCAAGCCCTGGCTCAGCGGCGCATGCCGGCCTTTGGCCGTCGTCGGGGCGTGACCTGAGGACGGGAACATGCCATGATAGACAGGTGAGCAAGCCGGCCCGCGCTGAAGACGTATTAGCCCCGAGCGATGGGGCGCCGGAAGCCTTTCGCTCGGTGGACCCCCGGCAGCTCTGGCAGTTGGCCCCTCGTCGCACCCGCGTCCAGGTTCTGGGCGCCTGGCTGCTGAGCGTTGCTCTGAGTGTTGGTCTGGGGCTGGTCACGGTGATCCAGCAATGGTCCGGACTGCAGTTGTCCTTCGGCGGCCTGGACGTCTACATCACGGTCTACCCACCCTTGCTGATCTGTCTTTGGTGGGCCTTGAACTTTGGCTGGTGGTGGGGAGCGATACCGGCCTATCTGGCCACACTGTCGCTGGCGCTGTTTGCGGGCATGCCCTGGGCCTGGGCCCTGTTGTTTGCCTGTGCCAACCCCCTGGGTTTTGCCGTGCTGGTGCTGGGCTATCGCGCGATCGCCGTGTCGCGCAGCCTGCGCACGCTGGAGTCCCTGCTGGTCTACATCCACCTGGCCTTCGTGGCCAGTGTCTTCGGCTCCGCCGGGGCTCTGGTCTGGTGCTACACCAACCGCATCGACACGACGGCGGCGCTGGCGGTCTGGCAGGGCTGGTGGCTGGGCGCCTTCCTGCAAAGCGTTTTGCTGGTCGGGCCCCTGTTGTATGTGAGCTGGCCGTCCGTGTCACGCTGGCAGGCCCGCAACCCGGCCTACCTGAGCCTGGAGGCGACGCATCCGCGCTTGCGCGTGCTCAGACTGATCGCCGTCATGCTGCTGGGGGTACTGGCCTATGGTTTCGTCACGATTGGACTGGGCAACAGCCGGGTTGAAGCTGCTATCGAGAGCGGTGACGCCATCGCCATCACCCAGGCCGCGGAGATCCTCGGAGCGACCAGCTGGGCCTTCTACTGGATCTTTGCGCTCATCATCCTGTTCCTGGCCTTTTTCGGTTATCGCTTTTTCATGCATTGGCACACGCTGTCCAGCGAGCTGATCCTCAAGCTTGAACAGGCCAACGCAGAACTGGCCGTCATGGCGCGTACCGATGCGCTGAGTGGCCTGAACAACCGGCGTGTCAGCGAACAGTACATACAGGAACAATGGAAGCGGGCCCTGCGCGGCGAATCCTCGGGGCTGTTGATGATCGACATCGACCATTTCAAGAGCATCAACGACCAGTTTGGGCACGATGCCGGCGATGCCGTGATCCGTGCCCTGGCCCAGCAACTGCGCATCCAGCTGCGTGGCATCGATATCGCCGGCCGCTGGGGCGGTGAGGAGTTTGTCGTCGTGCTGCCCAATACCGACCAGGACGGGATGCACAAGCTGGCCGAGCGCCTGCGGGAGCAGGTGGGACGCAGCCCCGTGCATTATGGCCGGCGCGATATTGCCTACAGCGTCAGCATCGGCGCCAGCATGATCTCCCCCGACGATCGTTCGGCCGAAATGGCCCTGAAACGGGCAGACCAATCCCTTTACACCGCCAAGCAGCAGGGGCGCAATCGCACCGTTCTGGCCAAATTACGCTGAGGCGTGGGGGCGCTCGGGATAGACTTCGGGCTAACTATGTACCTGCCACCCCAATTCAAATCCGAAGAACACGCGCATGCCCTGGCCGTGATGCGCGGTCATCCCTTTGCCAGCCTGATCAGCGTGGATGACAACGGCCTGCCTTACGTCACGCACCTTCCCCTGCATGCGCAGGAGGAGGGGGAACAACTGGTGCTGCTTGGCCACGTGGCCAAGCCCAATCCGCATTGGCGCTACCTGCAGGCCCGGCCCCAGGCCGTGGTGACCTTCATGGGCCCGCACGCCTATATGTCGCCCAGTGTCTATCCGGATCTGGCGCGGGTTCCCACCTGGAACTATCTGGCCGTGCACTGCACCGTGCAGGCCACCCTGATCGAAGAGGCCCAGGCCAAGGATGGCCTGCTGAAGAAACTCATCGGCGACCACGAACCCGCCTATGCCGCGCAATGGCGCGGCCTGGGGGAAGACTATGCGCACAAGATGCTGGCCGGCATCGTGGCCTTCGAGTTGCGGGTCGTGTCCCTGCAGTGCAAGCTCAAGATCAACCAGCATAGGCCGGAAGCCCATGCCGCCATGAAGACGGCCTATGCCGCTGGCAATGAGAACGAACGTGAGCTAGCGGCCTGGATGGAGCGGCTGGGCCTGCATGGCAACCATTGACGAGCATTTCATGGAACTGGCCCAGGCGCAGGCGCGCCTGGCCGGCGCCGCCGGTGAAGTGCCGGTAGGGGCCGTGCTGGTGCATCGTGGCGAGGTGATCGGGGTCGGGTACAACGCCCCCATCGGCAGCCAGGACCCCACGGCCCATGCCGAGGTCCGTGCCTTGCGTGATGGCGCAGCCCGCCTGGGCAACTACAGGCTGGAGGACTGCGAGCTCTACGTCACGCTGGAACCCTGTCCCATGTGCGCCGGTGCGTTGTTGCATGCGCGACTGAAGCGGGTGGTGTTCGGGGCGCCCGATCCCAAGACCGGTGCGGCCGGCTCGGTGCTGGATCTTTTTGCGTATCCCCAGCTCAATCACCAGACGGTGGTGCAGGGCGGAGTGCTGGCGGGCCCCTGCGGGTCCCTGCTGCAGGATTTCTTCCTTGCCCGGCGCGAATCCCAGCGCCGGCTAAGCCAGCCGGTGCGTGAGGACGCTGTTCGTACTCCTGAGGAGCGTTTCAGCGAATTGCCTGGCTACCCCTGGGCACCGCACTACCTCAGTGATTTGCCAGCCCTGGTCGGCCTGCGCCTGCACTATCTTGATGAAGGACCGCTGGACGCGCCGCTGACCTGGCTGTGCCTGCACGGCAATCCGAGCTGGAGCTACCTCTACCGCAAGATGATTCCTCTGTTCCTCGCCGCGGGGCATCGGGTGGTCGCGCCGGACCTGATCGGCTTCGGGCGCAGCGACAAACCCAAGAAGGAGTCTGCGCACAGCTTCAACTGGCATCGCCAGGTGCTGCTGGAGTTCGTCGAGCGACTGGACTTGCAGGACACCGTGCTGGTGGTGCAGGACTGGGGTGGTTTGCTGGGCCTGACCCTGCCCATGGCGGCGCCTCGACGTTACGCGGGTCTCCTGGTCATGAACACCCTGCTGGCGACCGGTGACACGCCACTCACCCCCGGGTTTCTGGCCTGGCGTGAAATGTGCGCCCAGAAGCCGGACTTCGACGTGGGGCGCCTGCTCGCGCGCAGCAGCCCGCAGATGAGTGCGGCCGAGTGCGCCGCCTACAACGCACCCTTTCCAGACCGCGGTCACCGTGCCGCCTTGCGCGCCTTCCCTCCCATGGTCCCGGAAACCGAAAGCGCCGACGGCGCCGCCGTTTCGCGCCAGGCCCGTGCCTTCTGGCAGCAGGACTGGCAGGGCCGCAGCCTCATGGCTGTGGGCATGCAGGACCCCGTGCTGGGCTGGCCTGTCATGCAGCAGCTGCAGCGCACGATACGCGGCTGTCCCGAACCTCTGCGGGTGGAGCAGGGCGGGCATTTTGTCCAGGAGCAGGGCGAGGTCATCGCGCAGGCTGCGCTGCGTCACTTCTCGCCCCGATAATCAGCAGCGCCATGAAAAAACATATCTACATCTATTCCCCCTCGGGCGCCGTGCGCGACAAGGCCGCTTTTCGTCGAGGGGTCAAACGCCTGCAGACGCTGGGGCATGAGGTCGAGGTAGATGAAGCCGCGCTGGCCAGCCACCTGCGTTTTGCCGGCGATGACGCCACCCGCCTGGCTGCCATCGACCGCGCTGCCGCCAGCGGCGCCGATGTGGCGATGATTTCGCGCGGGGGTTATGGGCTGAGCCGTATTCTTCCCGGCATCCACTACAAGCGCGTGTCCAGGGCGATTGAGCAAGGCATGCAGTTTGTCGGCCTGAGCGATTTCACGGCCTTTCAGCTGGCGGTGCTGGCCCGGTCGGGATCGATCACCTGGGCCGGCCCCTCCCTGTGCGAAGGCTTCGGGGTGAGTGATCGATCCGACGCCGCGGATGGTCATGGTGCCGGTGGTACGGGCGGTCCAGACGAGATCATGGAGGCCTGTTTCGACGACATGGTCCAGGGGCAGGGGGAGGGCGCAGGCTGGCGTCAGCCCAAGGAGCGCGAGGCCGATATCGCCCAGGCGGGTGCCTACCATGCCCGCCGTCTGGGCGATGCCGCCCACTTCAATGTGGAGGACGCTGTGCTATGGGGCGGCAATCTGGCGGTGCTGTGCTCCCTCCTGGGAACACCGTATTTCCCGGCCGTGAAGGACGGCATTCTGTTTCTGGAGGATGTGGCCGAGCACCCCTACCGCATCGAGCGCATGCTGACCCAGCTACTCCATTCGGGTGTGCTGGGCCGGCAAAAGGCCATTGTGCTGGGCCAATTCACCGGCTACAAACTGGTGCCGCATGACAAGGGTTTCAAACTGCAGTCGGTGATCAACTGGCTGCGCAGCCAACTCAAGGTGCCGGTCCTGAGCAACCTGCCTTTTGGTCACGTGCCGACCAAAGTGCTGCTGCCGGTGGGACAGCCTTGTGATCTGGTGGTGCAGGGGCGTGATGTGCTGCTTCTTTGGGGCGAGCATGCCCACATGCATTGAGGCGAGGCCGCTGGCTTAGCGGTTCAGTGCGCCGGGGCGCGAGATCATGCCCTTGGGCAAGAGCCCCTCGAACATGCCCGTGATCAGACGTATCTTCTGATTGGCCATGCCTTCGCCTTGCAGAGACGAAATGGCCACCATGATGTCAGCGCGCAGATACCAAAGGCCTTGAAGATCCGGTGCGAAGAGCACGCGGCGCTCGATGTGCGGGAAGTTGTTGCAGCCCTCGTCACCGAGAGAATCCAGCATGGCCTGGCGGATGTCTTCTATGCGAACCGTGGCGTGACTGTCCTCCACCATGGGACGCCCCAACATTCCCTGCATGCTGCTGATGAATTGGCTGGCCAGTTTATTCATATGCTCTTGTATGTAGGGATAGACAGACTCAACGACTTTCGCAGGGTAATTTCGCGGCGGATTTCCCACAACAGATTTATGCATTGAATGTCATCCAGAAACAACATATAAATCAATAATTTACCCAAGATACATCAAGCAACATCGCAGGCCTGTATGCTTGTCCAGCCTGCATGGGTCGAGGGTAGGCCTCGGTATCCAAGCCTCTGGCTATGCCCTAAACTGTCTACAGAAGAAATCAATCAAGTCCGCGCATGGGTGTCAACACCACCGTCGTTTTCACTGATCTGACCGGCAGCACCTCCGTTTTCGAGTCACTAGGCAATATCAGGGCCACACGTGCCGTGACCCAGCTGACGCGCTGGATTTGCGAGATGCTGCAGGCTCGGGGAGGGCAGGTCATCAAGACCCTGGGCGATGGCGTCCTGACCGTTTTTTCCGACGCCACCGTGGCCGTAAATGCCGTCGTCGAACTCCAGCGCGAACACCAGAAGAATCTGCTGCAGCAGCCCCTGGCTGAACATCTGCCGATACGCGTGGGGGTAGCCACCGGTGAGGTGGAGATTGTCAATGGCGACTGCTATGGCGATGCCGTCAACATTGCTTCCCGTTTGAGTGACCTGGCCGGGCCTCACGAGATCTGGGCGGAAAGTCCTGATCTTGATTACTCGAGCCGAGCCAATGGCATCCGCTACCGTCCGCTGGGTCCGATCAGCGTGCGTGGCCGGGTCGAGCCCTGCCATGTCTACCAGGTTGAGTGGCATGAAGACCAGTCCACTGACTTCATCACCATGCAGGGTGATCTGGACCCGATGAGCAAGGCTGCCAAGGCCGATGCCCTAGGCCAGGAAGTCCATTTGTCCTGGGGCGATCAAAAGCGGGTATTCCGCGCCTTCGAGCTGCCCGTGCACATAGGCCGGATCCGGCATTGTGAGTTTGTTGTTGCTGATCCGCGTGTGTCGCGCACTCATGCGCGGCTTGAATGGCGCCATGGCCGCATCATGCTGATCGACATGAGCAGCTACGGCACCTGGATCCGTTTTGTCGGGGCTCGTTCAGAACTGCTGTTGCGGCGCGAGGAGTGCGTTCTGCATGGCAAGGGCCTGATAGCGCTCGGGGCGTCCTTTACCGATGCCAGCGCGCCGACTGTGAGTTTTGAGGTTAGTTGAGGGTATTTTCTGTTTTGTATTTATTTATTAACATAATATACATCGTATTAAATTAATGCGACAAAAAAAAGGCGACCTTGATTCTTCAGAAAAAATAGAAAAACCATTAAAAATCATATGGATAAATAACATATCTAGAAATTACTCTAGATAAAGCGGCGCCCCGAATCTGCCTAGAACCCTCGGACAAGTTGGATCAGGTCGACGGCATTGCGCCGCTGAAGAGCCGATCGAAATTGCGGCTGGTGAGTTCCGCTACGGACTCGACCGGGCACTGGCGGAGCTGGGCAATCTGCTGTGCGACGTGGGGCACGTACGACGGATTGTTGGTTTTCCCCCGGTATGGGACCGGTGCCAGGTAGGGGCTGTCGGTCTCGATCAGCATGCGGTCCATGGGCACGAAACTGGCCACCTCGCGCAGGTCCGCTGCATTCTTGAAGGTCAGGATGCCCGAAAACGAAATGTAGAAACCCAGGTCCAGCGCGGCACGGGCCACGGCCATGGTCTCTGTGAAACAGTGAAAGACGCCACCCGCCGAACCTGTTGAACCGTCTTCCCCCTCCTCCCGCAGCAGCCGCAAGGTGTCCTCGGATGCGCTGCGGGTGTGGATGACCAGAGGCCTGGCCAGCTGGCGTGCAGCGCGGATATGGGTGCGAAAGCGCTGGCGCTGCCATTCCATGTCCGCCACGGTTCTCTCACCCAGGCGGTAATAGTCCAGCCCGGTTTCGCCGATGCCGATCACGCGGGGCAGCTTGCCGCGTCGGACCAGGTCGTCCAGCGTGGGTTCGGTCACGTCCTCGTTGTCCGGGTGCACACCGACCGTGGCCCAGAAGTTGTCATGTTGCAGGGCCAGGCCGTGCACATCATCGAACTCTTCCAGCGTGGTGCAGATGCACAGTGCGCGCGTGACCCGGGCTGCGGTCATGGCCTCACGGATGCGTGGCAGGTCCTGCTTCAGTTCCGGAAAGGTCAGATGGCAATGGGAATCGGTGTACATGGCAAGGGGACCCGGAAATCGCCTGCGGCACAGTGGCCCGGCAGGCCTCAGATGGTCTGCGTGGTCCGGTCTGAAGTCAGGTGCGAACCCAGGATCTCTTCGATCTTGTTCTTGAGCATGCGGGATTTTTCGTCCGCCGGAAAGCGCACGCCGACGCCCTGGGTCCGGGTACCGGCAGCCTTGGCCGGGGTCACCCAGGCCACCTTGCCGGCCACCGGGTAACGCTGGTTGTCGTCAGGAAGCGACATCAGCACGTAGACGTCGTCGCCCAGACGGTATTCCCGTGTGGTCGGGATGAACACCCCACCTTCGGAGAACAAGGGAATGTAGGCCGCGTAAAGCGCAGCTTTCTCCTTGATGGCCAGCTGGATGACACTGGGCCGGGGGGTGTTGGTGGGAGCGGTGGACATGGTGGGCGTGGAAGGCAAGCGGCTAGTTTAGAGCGGTTTGGGCGCGGCTCACAAGCGCTTCGATCATCAGGCCGCTGTTGTAGGGGTGCTCGGCGCTGCGGCTTTCCTGCCCCAGTTCGCGTTGCCAGGCACTGAGCACAGTCAGGGGCGGGGCTGAGGGGAGATCGCCACTTTCGAAATATCGCGGTGCGGCACCCGTGCCCAGGGCCATCAGATCGTGGCAGAGCTTGTGCATGGCGTCTATCAGCTGGGCCGGGCTGAAGTCGGTCACGGCGGCCAGCTCGCCGCGCTGCAAGGCGCGCGGCAGGCTGCGCCAACTCTTGGGGTCCCGCCCGGACGCGGCAAAGAGCAGGGCATCCTCGGGCCGGCCACCGGCCGCACGCAGCAGTGTGCGGGCATCGTTGGCGGCCACGCCCTGCTCCTGCAGCCATGGCAAGGCTGCGCTTTCCTGGGGCCAGCTCATCACATGGGTCAGGCAGCGGCTGCGGATGGTGGGCAGCAGCTGGTGGGCGGCTTCACTGGCCAGCACGAAGCGCACGTCACCCGGCGGCTCCTCCAGCGTCTTGAGCAGGGCATTGGCCGTGACGTGGTTCATGCGCTCGGCCGGGTAGACCAGCACCGCCTTGCCACGCCCGCGCGCGCTGGTGCGCTGGGCGAACTCGATGGCATCGCGCATGGCTTCGATGCGGATTTCCTTGCTCGGTTTGCGCTTCTTCTCGTCGATGTCGCTTTGGGATTTTTCGTCCAGGGGCCAGCCCAGTTCGAGCATCACGGTCTCGGGCATGAGCACGCAGAGGTCGGCATGGGTGCGAACGTCGATGGCATGGCAGGAGGGGCAACTGCCACAGGCGCCCTGCTCCGTCGGCTGCTCGCACAGCCAGGCCCGCACCATCGCCAGGCCCAGGCTGTACTGCCCAAGGCCTGAGGGCCCCTGCAACAGCCAGGCGTGGCCGCGCTGGGCCAGCAGCAGCTGGCTCTGCCGGGCGATCCAGGGGGCGAGCGCACTCATGCCAGCCAACCCTTGTTTTTGACAGCCTGCAGCGCGTCATGCCAGACGGACTCGCGGCTTTGCGCGGCGTCGATGCGGGCAAAACGCTGCGGATCCTGGGCCAGGCGTAGCGCATAGCCTTGCGCCACACGGCGGAAGAACTCCACCGGTTGGGCCTCGAACTTGTCGGGCACGCGCGCGCCAGCCAGGCGTTGCGCGGCTACGGCCGGGTCCAGATCGAACCAGATCGTCAGGTCGGGCTGGCGCAGCGCATTTGTGCCCGGCAAGGCCTGGACCCAGGTTTCAAGCACGCCCAGCACTTGTGTATCAAAGCCGCGCCCGCCGCCCTGATAGGCGTAGGTGGCGTCGGTAAACCGGTCGCACAGCACCACCTCACCGCGGGCCAGCGCAGGTTCGATGAGCTGCTGCAGGTGGTCGCGCCGTGCGGCAAAGACCAGCAGGGCCTCGGTCATCGCGTCCATGGGGTCGTTGAGAACCAGGGCGCGCAGCTTCTCGGCCAGCGGCGTGCCACCGGGTTCGCGGGTGAGCGTCACGTTGCGCCCCTGCGCACGAAGCGCCTGGGCCAGGCCTTCGATGTGGGTCGACTTGCCGGCTCCGTCAATGCCTTCGAAGCTGATGAACAGGCCTGCCATTCAGCGCTGTCCCAGCTGGTATTTGCGCACGGCGCGGTTGTGCTCTTCCAGAGTGGCGCTGAACTCGCTGGTGCCGTCACCGCGCGAGACGAAGTACAGGGCCTTGGTCTGGGCTGGCTGCACGGCAGCCAGAAGCGCGTCCTGGCCCGGCATGGCGATCGGGGTCGGTGGCAGGCCGGCGCGCGTGTAGGTGTTCCAGGGGGTGTCGGCCTGCAGATCACGTTTGCGCAGGTTGCCGTCGAATTTGGGGCCGAGCCCGTAAATCACGGTCGGATCGGTCTGCAGCAGCATGCCGATGCGCAGGCGATTGTTGAAGACACCGGAGATCTGCCCGCGGTCGGAGGGGCGGCCGGTCTCCTTCTCGACGATGCTGGCCAGGATCAAGGCCTCGTCCGGGTTCTTGAGCGGGCTGTCGGGTGCGCGCTGGGCCCAGGCGGCCGCCAGGCGCTGGTCCATCTCCAGCAGGGCCCGGCGCAGCAAGGCCAGGTCACTCGAGCCCTTGGCGTAGGTGTAGGTGGTCGGGAAAAAACGCCCTTCCGGATGCTGGCCCGGACGGCCCAGTTTCTCCATGATGGCGGCGTCGCTCAGTTCCTGCATGTCAGGCTGGAGCCGATCGGCCTTGCGCAGCAGTTCACGCCACTGGCTGAAGGTCAGGCCCTCGACCAGGGTCACGCTGCGCTGGGCAACCTCTCCGCGGACCAGCTTGGCCACCAGGGTGCGCGGTGTCGGCTCACCGCTGATCTCGTAGCTGCCCGCCTTGATCTGGCGCGCCTGACCCGAAAGGCGGATCCACCAGTAGAGCAGTTGCGGATCGACCTGCACCCCGCCCTGTACCAGGGACTGCACCACCGCGCGTGCAGGCATGCCGGGTTCGACCGTCAGCTCCACTGTATCGGTCTTCAGGTCCAGGGGCTGCTGCAGCCACCAGGCGGCGCCGGCAAACAGCAGGCTGGCCAGCAGGAACAAAAACGACGCGATGAATTTCACAGCCCTACGAATCCTATGTGTACAGCGGACGATGATAATTCACCCTCATGAACTCCATCCTGAATGGCCTCGTCCCCCTGCCCCATCTAGGTGTGATACGCGTCGAGGGCGAGGATGCCGCCAAATTCCTGCATGGCCAGCTGACCCAGGACTTTTCCCTGCTGGGCCTGTCCGAGGCCCGCCTGGCCGCCTTCTGCTCGGCCAAAGGTCGCATGCAGGCCAGTTTTATCGCTTTCAAGCGCAGCCACAGCGAAATCCTGCTGGTCTGCAGCCGCGATCTGCTGGCGCCCACGCTCAAGCGCCTGTCCATGTTCGTCTTGCGTGCCAAGGTCAAGCTCAGTGATGCCAGCGCCGAACTGCTCCTGTGCGGGCTGGCCGGCGAGGCCCTGCAGACCCTGGCGCCCGGTGCCCATGCCCCATGGAGTCGCAACGATCTGGGCCCTGCCAGCCTGGTGCACCTGTACCCGGCGGATGGTGAGCTCCGCGCCCTGTGGGTGGCGCCGGCCGATACGCCCCTGCCGGCAGTTCCCGCGCTGAAATTTGAGGACTGGCTCTGGGGTGAGGTACGCAGCGGCGTGGCCACGCTGACCCAGCCTGTCTTCGAAGCCTTCGTTCCGCAGATGCTCAACTACGAGTCCGTGGGGGGGGTCAATTTCAAGAAGGGTTGTTACCCGGGCCAGGAGGTCGTCGCACGCAGCCAGTTCCGCGGCACGCTCAAGCGTCGGGCTTATCTGGCCCACAGCGCGGCCGACATGCAGGTCGGCCAGGAAGTCTTCGACGCTGCCGATACCAGCCAGCCCTGCGGCATCGTGGCCCAGGCCGCGGCCGCGCCGGGCGGCGGCTTTGATGCCATCGTCTCGCTGCAGACATCGGCGGCGGGCGCCAGCCTTCTGCTGGGTCAGGCGGGTGGTCCGGCAGTGGAACTGCTGCCCCTGCCCTACGCCTTGCTTGAAGACATCTGAGTCGCGTCAGCGCAGCTGGTCGCGGTAGCCCGTCGGCACCATCTGTCGCACCTGGGACCTCAGGTGCTCGGGAGTGGCCTCCCATGCAGCCTGGAAGGCTTGTTGCGCCTGTGGGCGATCGTTCAGGCCCGGCCCGGCGTACACCATGGCCGTCTTGAGCCAGCTGTCGATGCGCGTGTCTGGCCACAAGGCGCGTCGCAGGCGCTGCGACTCCAGGGCCAACGCAAAATCCTTGTTCCGCAGTCCCAGGACATAGCCCAATTCGACCAGATCGGGTTCGACCTGGCCGCCGGCCAGGTGCTCACGCAAGCGGGTCAAGGCCAGGGCGTCCTGTCCGCGGCGCAGCAGCAACATGACCTCGACTGACCGCAAGGACGGCGCATCCGGGCGGATGGCCTGCGCACGCTCGAAATAGACCTGGGCCTGCGCCAGATCCCCGGTATGAATGCAGGCCCGGGCCAGATTGGCCAACAGGGCCACCACGTGGGGGCGCGAATCCAGCACCGATGCCCAGATCCAGCGGGCGTTCTGCCAATCGCCCCAGGCGGCCAGTTCATCTGCCACCAGGGGCGTGATCTTGCGATAGTGGGGGTGGATGCTGATGCCTTCCCGAACCAGCCGCAGCATGTCCTCGCGCGCGCCGCGCCAGCGCGGATCGTTCGGGGTGCCGGTCATGGAGATCGCATAGGCCAGCTGCGCGGCGCGCACCAGACGGGTTTCGGCGGCAACGGCCCGCCAACTGGTCCAGACGGCCAGCGTCAAGGCCAGCGTCAAGCCCGCGAGGGCCAGACCCGGCAACAGGGCCGGCGTGCGCGGAAACAGCGTTCGCCGGGGATGGGCGGGCCGGCATCGCAGATCGGAAGCCGCCAGCGCGCCAAGGCACAAGGCCCACAGGGCACCGGTACTGGCCAGCCGCCAGGGAAACCCTGCGCCGCTGACCACCAGCAGGCCCAGCAGGCTGGCCAACAGGATCGCACGCCAAGGGGCTTCCTGCGGGTCCGCCGGCGGGTCTGCACTTTGCTCGGTCCAGGTCCGGTAGGTGGCCCGCAGCAGATAGGCCCCGAGCAGAAGTGCAAACAGCCAGCCCGCAGCGCCGTATTCGGCCAGCAGCTGCAGGTACTCGTTGTGCACGTAGTAATCCGTTTCCAGTTGGGTTCCTGCCGCCTGGTAGAGGGGAATTTCCACCTCCCAGGCGCCAGCACCGGCACCGGCCAGCGGCCGATCAGCGATCAGGCGTAGCGTGGCCTGCCACATTTCCAAGCGGGTGCTGGAGGATCCCGTACCACTGTATTCGGCGGCTGCCCCCAGCGAGCTGCCACGGATAAAGGCCCGCTCCAGCGCCGTCTGGCCGATTCCCTCGTGGGCGAGATAGGCGTTGCCGGTAGGCAGGCTGCCCAAACCCAGCAGGGTGCCCAGCAGGATGGCGCCGGCCAGCCAGCCATCGGTGCGCCCCCAGCGCGTGCATGCAAGTCGGTCGCGGTAGCGCCAGAGGACCAGCGCGAGCACCGGCAGCAGCAGCAAGAAGGCCAGCAGGGCGGAACGCGTGCCCGTCATCAGCAGCGCCAGCACGTTGAAAGTGGTGCTGAAAACCCGCAGGATGATCTGGGAGCGGCCCTGTGCCTGGGCGGCCAGCAGCACTGAAAACGGCAGCGTGCAGACCACGAACTCGGCGTAGAAATTGCGGTTCAGAAAGGTCGAGCCCGGCGCAGGCAACTGGGGGAACAGCCGCAGATCCAGCCAGAACTGCAGGGCCACCCAGAGCGAGGCCAGCACCGCGCCCCAGTGGATGCCCGTGGCCAGCACGCCCAGGCGTTCCAGCGTGAGGGTGTTGAGCCCCAGCCACAGCAGCAAGGCAAAGATGAACCAGCGTACCGCTTCCACCCCGGCCAGGTAGGTGTGCGACCAGGCCATGCTGCCCAGGGCCCAGGCCAGCAGCAAGAGGGGCAGCCACAGCAGCGGATGCCAGCGCAGCAGCTGCGGCGTGCGCAGGCCCTGCCAGCACAGGAGCAGGGCCGCGCCCAGGGCGCCAAAAGCCACCAGGGCCGACTTCAGCGTGTCCTG
The DNA here is from genome assembly GCA_040376915.1 of Hylemonella sp. GTDB lineage: Bacteria > Pseudomonadota > Gammaproteobacteria > Burkholderiales > Burkholderiaceae_C > Hylemonella. The sequence continues at coordinate 16,865 of JBEIPS010000016.1, read as the reverse complement.
CAGCACCAGTTCGCCGGGTACGCCGACAGACGGCACCAGCCAGAGCATGGCGGCCAGCACGAGCACGGCGCCATCGGCGCCGGCAGGCCAGCGCAGGCTGGCCCGCAAGCGGCTCATGTCAACTCCCGGTGCATCTCCAGATGCGGGATGCCGGCTTCTTCAAAGGGTTCGCCCTGCCCTTCAAAGCCGAGTTGTCGGTAGAAACCTTCGGCGCTGCGCTGGGCGTGCAGGATCACGCTGCGGTCGCCGCGCTGGCGGGCCGCGTCCATCAGCGCGTGCAGGATGTTCCGGCCCAGGCCACTGCCGCGCAGCACGCGGTTGACCGCCATGCGGCCTATCCTGGCGACCCTGGGCCCGTGTTGCAGCAGGCGCCCCGTGGCCACGGGCATGCCCAGGCGGTTATAGGCCACGGCATGCAGGGCGCTGGCGTCGTCCTCGTCCCACTCCAGCGCCAGCGGTATCTGCTGCTCCTGCACAAAGACTTCGGTACGCACCTGGCGGGCCATTTCGCCCAGCTGGTCCCAACGGCCCAGGCGGAGGTCCACCATGCCCTCCCCCGCCTCAAAGCCCATGAGCGTGTCGCGCAGTTTCTGCGGGACAGCTTGTGAAGTCTGTGTGGCCGGATCGGCGTAAACGTAGATCAGCTCCTGCGCCACCAGCAGCTGATCGCCTCGGAACACGCCCCCGCGGAACTGGATGGACGAATTCCCGATGCGCTCGCACTTCAGGCCGATGGCCAGCTGGTCGTCATAACGGGCCGAGGCGTGGTATTCCAGGCTGGCCTTCTTCACATAGAGGTCGCCGCCCAGGTGCTCCATGGCCGCCTCGTAAGGCAGGGCCAGGGCGCGCCAGTAGTCGCCGACGGCCGTGTCGAAGTACATCAGGTAATGGGCATTGAAGACGATCTTCTGCATGTCCACCTCGGCCCAGCGCACGCGCAGGGGGTGGAAGAAGCGGAAGTCGGCTCGGCTCGTGGTGTGCTGGCTCATGGGTCAGGGTGTTCCAAAGGCGTGTTTCAGGGCGCGGGCGGCATCGGCGTGGGCCTGCAGGGCTTGCGGGATGGCACGGCCCATCTTGATGAACTCGTGCACCATGCCGCGGTAGATCTCCAGGTCCACGGCCACACCGGCGGCGCGCAGCTTGTCGGCGTACATCAGGCCCTCGTCCACCAGCGGATCGCATTCGGCCAGGCCGATCCAGGCTGGCGCCACGCCGTCCACGTCGGGTGCCAGCAGGGGCGCGAAGCGCCATTCGTCGCGGTCGGCTGGCGTGTTGACGTAGTGGTTGAAGAAATACGTGATCTGCGCCTCGCCGATCACGAAGCCTTCGGCAAAGGTCTTGTGGGAAGGTGTTTCCTGGTGTGCGGCACAGCCCGGGTAGAACAGCATCTGCAGGGCCAAGGGCAGGCCCGCATCGCGCGACTCGATGGCGCAGACGGCCGCCAGTGTGCCGCCGGCGCTGTCACCGCCGACCGCGATGCGCGTGCCGTCCAGGCCGAGGGCTTCAGCCGCGCGGGCCAGCCACTGGAGGGCATCCCAGGCGTCGTTGGAGGCCGTGGGAAATTTGTGTTCGGGCGCCAGCCGGTAGTCCACGGACACCACGGCGCAATGCGCCAGATGGCTGAGCCGGCGGCACAGGGCATCGTGCGTGGCTACGCTGCCTATGGTGAAGCCGCCGCCATGGAAGTACATCAGCACGGGCAGTTTTTCCGTCGACGGAGCGTACAGGCGGCAGCCTATCGTCTCGCCATCACGCACAGGCACCCGCAGGTCTTCCACGCGGACCAGCTTGTGGCCCGGAATGTCCAGCATGCCCGAGCCGACCTCGTAGACCTGGCGCGCCTGTTGCGGGCTCAGGGCGTGCATGGGTGGCTGGCGGGTGCGCCCCATGCGGTCGAGCAGCTGGTGCATGGCCGGGGTCAGCAGGGCCCGCGGGTTGCGTTGGTGACTCATGAAATGGGAAAGGCTTGCTAAAGTGATCGCAGAAGGGTTTCAAATCGTACACCGCGGAGACAAGGCACCATGTCCCTCATCTACTACATCACCCAGGTCCAGTTCGATTTCGGCGCCATCCAGCTGCTGAAACAGGAGTGCCAGCGCAGCGGCATCAGCCGCCCGCTGATCGTGACCGACGCCGGGGTCAAGGCGGCAGGCCTGCTGCAGAAGGCGCTGGACGCCCTGCCCGGCATGAGCCCGGCCGTGTTCGACCAGACCCCGTCCAATCCGAATGAGGCCGCCGTGCGGGCCGCCACCGCGATCTACCGGGCGCAGAACTGCGACGGCCTGGTGGCCGTGGGCGGTGGCAGCGCCATCGACTGCGCCAAGGGCGTGGCCATCGCCGCCACGCACGAAGGTCCGCTCAAGACCTACGCCACCATCGAAGGCGGCTCGGTCCGTATCACCGAGCGCGTGGCCCCCCTGATCGCCGTGCCGACCACGGCCGGTACCGGCAGCGAGGTGGCGCGGGGCGCCCTCATCATCGTGGACGACGGGCGCAAGCTGGGTTTCCATTCCTGGCATCTGGTGCCCAAGGCGGCCATCTGCGACCCGGAACTCACGCTGGGCTTGCCGTCCATGCTGACGGCTGCTACCGGCATGGACGCCATCGCCCATTGCATGGAAACCTTCATGGCGCCGGCCTTCAACCCGCCGGCCGACGGCATCGCGCTGGATGGCCTGCAACGCGCCTGGGCCCACATCGAGCGGGCGACGAAGGATGGCAGCGACCGCGAGGCGCGCCTGAACCTCATGAGCGCGTCCATGCAGGGCGCCATGGCCTTCCAGAAAGGCCTGGGCTGCGTGCACTCCCTGAGCCATAGCCTGGGTGGCATCGACCCGCGCCTGCATCACGGCACGCTCAACGCCATGTGCCTGCCCGCCGTCATCCGCTTCAACGCGGGTGCCGAGTCGATCCAGAAGGAAAGCCGGCTGCTGCGCATGGCCCAGGCCATGAACCTGGATTCGGCTGGCGATATCGGGCCGGCGATCCAGGACATGAACGCCCGCCTGGGCCTGCCCGCCGGCCTGCGCGCCATGGGGGTCAGCGAATCCCAGTTCGACCAGGTCATCACCGGCGCCGTGGCCGACCACTGCCACAAGACCAACCCGCGCATCGCCAGCGTGGACGACTACCGGGCCATGCTGCAGCAGGCCATGTGAACCCGGGCATCAGCCCCGGTTCACTTGAACAGGCAGTGTCTGGCGTAGTCGGCCGCTTCGTTGGCCGTCCAGTCGCCCTTGGGCTTGGCCTGCAGCTGTTCGCACCAGGCCTTGCTGCCGACTTCGGGGGTGCAAGCGCAAAGCGTGGCCCAGGCCATGAAGCTGATCATCAGTAGACGCATGAATACTCCTCGTTCCCGATAAACGGCTCAGAGCGCCTGCAGCTGTGCCGGATCCGGTCTTTCCAGCCAGGCCTGGAATTCATCGGCCAGCTGCTGACTCATCTGGACGGCGCGGCTCCAGACCTGGACACGGCCTGCCAGATCGTTGCCGAAATGCGTGAAGTCCTTGCGGTCGGGCAGCTTGCCGTTGGGCAGGCTGCGGATCCATTCGGGGTTTGGCGCCAGCAACAGCATATTGTCGAGGTGGTGCGTGGCACGGTGGCGCCACTTGAGGGACTTGTCCAGCCAGCCCGGCACCACGGCGCGCTGGAAATGCGGGTAGAGCACCAGGCCGGGCCGTTGCGCGGCATCGGGGGCAGCGGCGTAGTTCAGGTGCAGGTGGTAGTCGGTGATGCCGCCGTCCCAGTAGGCACCGGGCGGCGCGCCGGGGATGTCGTGCACGGCCTTGAGCACAAAGGGGATCGAGCAGCTGGCCTGCAGGGCCGGGTAGAAATTGGCCTCGTCCAGCGGAAGCTGCCGGGTACGGTAGTCGCCCGTGGCAAAAGGCAATGGTGCGCAGCGGCCAGCCTGGTCAGCCCCGCCGGGCGTGGAAAACACCACACGTTCCAGCCAGGCCCCCATGGCGCGGCGCCGCACCGTGTTGCTCAGGAAGGCGCCCAGGTAACCCAGGGGCGTGCGCAGGCCATGCTCGCGCCGCAACAGGTGGCGACCACGCGAGGTGAGGACGTGCAGGCGGTAGCGCGGGTGCTGCAGCACTTCCGGCACACGGCCGCCGTAGAAACTGCGCAGGTTGCGGCCGAATTCTTCGCTGACCTGCTCGGCCGGTGGCATCTTTTGACCGGGCTGCAACTCGTAGTGCTGGTGGATGTAGTCATGCTCCAGCCGCCTGAAGGCGGCCACCGGATCGTCCAGGCAGGCCGTGGCCATGCGCCAGGCGCCGATGGAGGCCCCCACCAGATCGATCGCCTGGGACGACTGCGGCAACCACTGGCCGAAGAGGTAGCGGTCCAGCGCACCCAGGATCAGGCCCTTGGGGCCGCCGGCGGCGGCCGGAATGGTGTGGATGTGCCCGGGCAGCAGGCCGTGCTGGCGGACATGGGCGCGAGCCGCCGGCCCGGCGTACAGACTCAATGCTTTCATGCGGGAGAGATCGGAAGAATCAGAAATCAGGTGTGCGCGGACCAGTCGAAAGGGTCCTGCTGCAGCACCATGTCGATGTCCAGATCGAGTACCTCGCCCACTTCGCCGGGGAAGCTCACGGCCAGGGCCCGTTCGTTGAGGTTGGCTTCCCTGGCGCGGGCACGCCAGGTGGCCAGGTGGATCACGCCGGCCAGGGGCTCGTAGACGTTGTTGGAGAACGGCGCGTACTGGTGCTCCAGGGCGTCGAAGATGGGTTGCGGAAAACGCCACTGGCGGGCGTAGGCCCCGCCCACATGGGCATAGGTGTAGCCGAAACGCATGAACTCGGCCCTGGCGCGCTTGAGGTCCAGGGGGCCGAGTTCCTTGTTCAGCAGCGCCATCTCATCGGCCATGCCGGCGTGCATGACCAGCTCACCAATGGCGTGGATCAGTCCGCAGGTGAAGGCTGCCCCCTGGTTCTGCCGGGTCACGCCGGCCAGCGAACGCGCCAGCTTGGCCACGTTGAGGCTGTAGATCCAGAACTGCGGCAGGTTGACCCCCGGCACGCCCTTGAGCGAAGCGGCCGAAGCGGCCTCTGCCGCCATCTGGCGGATGTGGGAAAGCTCCAGGATGGCCAGGGCCTCGGCGGCGCTGCTGACCTTGCCCGTCAGCCTGAAGAAGGGGGTGTTGGCGGTCTGCAATACGCGCGTGGTCAGCGCCGGATCGGTGCTGATGAGCTGGGTGATGTTCTTGAGGTCCGGCACCTCGCGATCGAGTTCGCTGAGCAGTAGCGCGACGACCTTGGGGATGCTGGGCAGCACGATAGGAGAGGCCAGCAGGGCACTCAGGTCCATGCGCGTTGTCTCCTGTGCTGGTTCTCGCTCATGCTGCCATTATGTCGCGCTGGCCCGCCCCCCGTCGAGAGGAAACCCTGAAATCGGTCGCTCGTGTGACCGGTTTCACGGAGCGGCCAGCTTTAGCGCTTGAGCTTGGCGAAAGCCGATGCCATGGCGGACTGCGGTGCCGGTTCGTTGGCGCGACGCGGCTGCTGGCCCCGCCCTGCCCCCTCGTAGCGGTTCTCGCGCGGCGCATCGCGGCGGGCCGGGGCGGCGTCGAGTTTCATGGTCAGGCTGATGCGCTTGCGTGCCACATCCACTTCCAGCACCTTGACCTTGACGATGTCGCCGGTCTTGACCACCTCGCGTGCGTCGTTGACGAACTTGTTGGCCAGCTGGCTCACATGCACCAGCCCGTCCTGGTGCACCCCCAGGTCGACGAAGGCGCCGAACTGGGCCACATTGCTGACCGTGCCTTCGAGCTCCATGCCCTCCTGCAGGTCCTTGATGTCGTCCACGCCCTCATTGAAGCGTGCCACCTTGAAGTCGGGGCGCGGGTCACGGCCCGGCTTTTCCAGCTCGCCCAGGATGTCCTTGACCGTGATGACGCCGAAGGCCTCGTTGGCAAAAAGCTCGGGCTTGAGCGTCTTGAGCATTTCGGCCCGGCCCATGAGTTCGGCCACCGGCTTGCCGGTCCGGACCATGATCTGCTCAACCACCGGATAGGTTTCCGGGTGCACGCCCGTCATGTCCAGCGGGTTGTCGCCGCCGCGGATGCGCAGGAAACCCGCGCTCTGCTCGAAGGTCTTGGCGCCCAGGCCGGTCACCTTGAGCAGGTCCTGGCGGCTGCGGAAAGCGCCATTGGCCTCGCGCCAGCGCACCACGGCCTTGGCCACGCTGCCCGACAGGCCGGAGACGCGCGACAGCAAAGGCACGCTGGCCGTGTTCAGGTCCACACCCACCGAGTTCACGCAGTCCTCCACCACCGTGTCCAGGCTACGCGCCAGCTCGCTCTGGTTCACGTCGTGCTGGTACTGGCCCACGCCGATGGACTTGGGGTCGATCTTGACCAACTCGGCCAGGGGATCCTGCAGGCGCCGCGCGATGCTGGCGGCACCACGCAGGCTCACGTCCACATCGGGCATCTCTTGAGAAGCGAATTCACTGGCCGAGTAAACCGAGGCGCCGGCCTCGCTGACCACCACCTTCTCGATCTGCTTGTCCACCTTGGCCGCCAGCTTGATCAGGTCGGCCGCCAGCTTGTCGGTTTCGCGGCTGGCGGTGCCGTTGCCGATGGCGATCAGGTTCACCCCATGTTTTTCGATCAGACGGGCCAGGGTGTGCAGAGAACCTTCCCAGTCCTTGCGCGGCTCGTGCGGGTAGACCGTGGCCGTGTCGACCAGCTTGCCCGTGGCATCGACCACGGCCACTTTGACGCCGGTGCGTATGCCCGGATCCAGGCCCATGACCACGCGCGGTCCGGCCGGGGCGGCCAGCAACAGGTCGCGCAGGTTGTCGGCAAAGACCTTGATGGCCACCTTCTCGGCTTCCTCGCGCAGGCGGGCAAACAGGTCGCGTTCGGTGGACAGGCTGAGCTTGACGCGCCAGGTCCAGGCCACGCACTTGAGGATCAGGTCGTCGCCCGGGCGGGCCTTGTGGCTCCAGCCCAGGTGCAGGGCAATCTTGCCTTCGGCGATCGAGGGCTTGCCCGGCTCCGGTTCGACTGGCAGCACCAGCTTGGCGTCCAGCATCTCCAGCGCCCGGCCGCGGAACACGGCCAGGGCGCGGTGCGAAGGCACGCGGCCTATGGGTTCGTCGTAGTCGAAATAGTCTCGAAACTTGGCCACGTCGGGATGGTTTTCGTCCTTGCCGCTGGCCAGCTTGCTCTGGAACAGCCCCTCTTGCCAGAGCCACAGTCTGAGCGACTGCACCAGGGCTGCGTCTTCGGCCCAGCGCTCGGACAGCAGGTCGCGCACCCCGTCGAGCACGGCGGCCACGGTGGTGAAATCGTCGCCCGCTTCGCTCTTGTCCTTCAATACGTAGGCTTGGGCTTCGGCGGCCGGGTCCAGCGAGGGATCGGCAAACAGTCGGTCGGCCAGGGGTTCGATACCCGCTTCGCGGGCGATCTGGCCCTTGGTGCGGCGCTTGGGCTTGTAGGGCAGGTAGAGGTCTTCCAGCTCCTGCTTGGTCGGGGCTGCCTGGACGGCGGCTCGCAGCTGGGGCGTGAGTTTGCCTTGCTCTTCTATGCTTTTGAGCACGGCCGCGCGGCGTTCTTCCAGCTCGCGCAGATAGGCCAGCCGGGTTTCCAGCTCCCGCAACTGGATGTCGTCCAGTCCGCCCGTGACCTCCTTGCGGTAACGGGCGATGAAGGGCACTGTGGCCCCCCCGTCCAGCAAGGCCACGGCGGCCTCGATCTGTTGTGTACGAACCTGGATTTCCTGCGCGAGTTGCGCGATGATTTTCTGCATGACTCTCTGACTTGGCACCAGCCTGGGGCACGCCCAGGCAACAAAGTCAGCGAGTGTGCCACAGCCGCAACAGTGCTTGTAAGACAAATTCCTACACGAAGATCAGACAGATTCCGACTCAATTATTTAACGCTTCCGTCCACGATGGAGTCGTTGAGTCTTGGGAGGCCGGCAAGTGGCTTGGCCTGACATCGTTATCGTCCATTCAGGTGCATACATGAACATTCAAAGCGTACCCCTTGCCAGCCCCATCGTGTTGGGTGAACTGCCCGCCAACCTCCCCCATGCCAACGACATGGCAGAAGAGCGGCTGCCGTTCACGGTCCGCCTGGTGCGTAACGAGGAAGACCTGAAGAAGGCGGTGCTGATCCGTCAGCAAGCCTATGCACGGCATATGCCGGCCGTGGCCCAGACCTTGGGTACGCCTGAAAAAATGGACACTGAGGACGGGGTTGCGATTCTCCTGGCCGTGTCAAAGGTCGATGGGTCGCCGCTGGGTTCAGTTCGCATCCAGACCAATCAGTATCAGCCCTTGGCCATTGAAAAATCAATTGCCTTGCCCGACTGGCTTCAAAATCGCTCCATGGCTCATGTGAGCAGATTGGGTATCAAGGAAGGCCAGGTGGGCCGTTTGGTCAAGCTGATGCTGTTCAAAGGGATGTACAAGTACTGGATTCAGAATGGCATTGAATGGGCCGTTGTTGCTGCGCGTCCGCCGCTGGACCTGATGTATGAACAACTCCTTTTCAGAGATGTTTTCCCGGGCGGGAATTTGACTCCGTTGCCGCACATGAACAATGTGCCCCACCGGATCATGGCCTTCAACGTTGCCACGGCGCTCAATCGCTGGTTGGACGCCAAGCATCCCCTGACAAAGTTCATTGTCTTTACGCATCACCCGGATCTCGACATCGGGGAAGAGAATGCCGATCCTGTCCATATGCCCTATATCGAAGCGGATGGCGGAAAATTGGCCTACCAAGGCTGACCCCGCCTGATCGGCTGTGTTTTCTGGGCAAGGCTTCCCTGTCGAAGAGATATCATTTTTGTAGCAAAATCACCGCGTTAACGTAATACTCCCCTCTTGTGGCGTTATGCTATGGCCCTGTCATGGGTGCTGACGATAACAAACGGCCATATATCTTCTGCGGAAGAGATGGGGGGCTTAATGCGGTGGAATGTGATGGCAGGACGGTTGTTCGGATTTGACAGGTCTTTGACCGGATCTGTTCAATACGCGCTCGACCGGTTTTTCTGGTATTCGTCCGTCTACCTTGTTCCAGGTGCCCTGGCCCTGGTTTCGGCCCTCGCCCTGCTTTTCTGGGACGATCTCTACAGTACAGCCCCTGTCAGGGAGCTCGACCTGAAGGTTTTGGCCGAGTCAGATGCTTTGCTGTCTCCCGGGCAGGCGCTGAATCAGCTGGCAGAGCAGCGCTCTGTCCAACAATTCGAAACTCAACTTTCCGAGACGCCCATCTGGTTGAGTATTGGCGTTCCCGTTCAGGTCGAAGCGCCGCTGTACGTAGAGCTTCCTTCTCGACATCTGGTCAACATGACATGTTGGGATGCAACAAACCTGCAGCTTCTTGGCGGGGCATCCGATGATGGGACAACGGGAGCCATGTCACGTGCCAAGGGGGGGTATGCGCTCAAGCTCCAGAAACCTGGCCAGTCTGTGCTCTGCCGAGCCCAGTTCCAGGGTCCGGCCAGAGTGACAGCCCTGCTCTGGGAGGAGCAGAAGCTTGATATTTCGGTACAGGATTTCCATCGTAAATCCGGGCTTCTAGATGGGGGGATGCTGATCCTTGCCATTTTTGTCTTGATCACCGCCCTGATCAATCGCCAAAGTCTCTATGTCATCTTTGCCGTCTGGTTGATTCTCACGCTGAGGATCAGTGCAACGTCTGCGGGCTGGGATACGCAGTGGTTGAATCATGTCGTGCCCCAGGATTGGCTCGTCCAGAGCCGGTCTGTCGCACGGGCGGTCTGGGCCATGCTCATGGTCACGCTGTTCAAGGCGCTCCTGCGGGAGGATCTCAAGCAAGTGCGTTCGGGATTCTTGGTCAATATGGCCGAGTGGCTCTGTCTGGGTTTGCTTGTCGCCGCCTTTGTACTACCTCGCCACCAGTTCCTGCAAGTCATGTGGATATCTGGAACGGGAGCTCTTTCATTGGCATTGATTGCGCTGGTTCATATCGTCATCCGCACCCGCTCCATGGTCGCCATCTGGTATGCGGCGGCTTTGACGGTGACGCTTCTATCCGGAATGGCGGAAATCTTTGCTGCAGCACTGGGCTTCAAGCATTTCGTTGGCTATTTGAATACGGTCACCGCTGCCTTGTCCTCCGCCCTGCTCGCTTCCCTGGCCATCGCCGCCCAGATGCGGCAGGAGCATCGCGCACGCCTCGCAGCACAGTCCCAGCTGCAGCACACCTACGACGCCATCCCCATCGGCATGTTCACGCTGGACCTCCACGGCCGCTTCACGAGCATCAACCCGGCCCTGCGCAAGATGCTGGGACCGCGCGCCTTCAAGACCACGCACAACACCTGGCAGCAGTATTTCGGGGCCGACATCTGGCAGGCGCTGCTTGACCTGGCGCAGCATCGGCCCGACGGTGAGATCGAGATCCGCAGCCAGATGGACGTGACCGGCTACGAGGCACCCAGGCGCTACCTGGTCAAGGCCGCGCTCTCGGGTGAGAAGATCGAAGGTTCGCTGCAGGACGTGACCGACAAGTCCATTGCGGCCGAAGAGCTCAATTTCCTGGCCGACAACGATGCGTTGACCAAGGTGCTGAACCGCCGCGGCGTCGAAAAATCCTTCTATGAAGCGGTGGCGGCGGTGGATGATGCCCATCCCCTGGCCCTCGCCTACCTGGACCTGGACCGTTTCAAGCTCATCAATGACCTGTACGGACACAACGCCGGCGACGAGGTATTGCGCCAGGTCTGTCACCGTGTCAACAGCCTGCTGGCGGCCAATATGCGGCTGGGCCGTGTCGGGGGCGACGAATTCGTCATCCTGCTGCCGGACACGCGCATGCCGCTGGCCACGGTGATCTCCCGCGGCATCATCGACAGCATCGACGAGAAGCCCTTCCGCGTCGGTGAGAAGGCCTTTTACGTGCGCGGGTCCATCGGCCTGATCGAGGTCAGCCCGGGTGCACAGTTCAAGGAAGTGCTTTCCACGTCCGACCGTGCCTGTCGCGATGCCAAGACGGGGCAATACCGCGGACTGGTTGTGTACGAGCAGGATTCAATTGCATTCAAGGAACACCAGGCAGAGATGCGCCTGATCGGCGAGATATCCGCCAGTGACACCATCGCCGGCCTGTACCTGGAGATGCAGCCCATCATGTCGCTCACGCGCCCGCACGACGCGCTGAACTTCGAGGTTCTGCTGCGCATGCGTGATGCGCAGGACCAGCTGGTGCCGGTCAGTCGCGTCATCGCCGCGGCCGAAGACAGCGGACGCATGAGCAAGATCGATCGCTGGGTGCTGACCACCACGCTGGCCTGGCTGGACGAGAACCGGGCCCGGCTGCAGCGCACACAATTCGTCTGCATCAACCTCAGCGGCGCTTCTCTCAATGACGAGGAGTTCATGCAGGAGGTGTTCGACATGCTGCGCCGGAGCAGCCATATCTCCAGCTTCCTGTGCATCGAGATCACCGAGAGCATCGCCCTGCACGACCTGAAGAACACACGTCGTTTCATCGACAAGGTGCGCGGTTACGGCGCCCGGGTGGCGCTGGACGACTTTGGCGCCGGCTACACCTCTTTCTCCTACCTCAAGGAACTGCCGGCCGACCTCCTCAAGATCGACGGCAGTTTCGTGGTCAACATGAACCAGCATCCGGCCAATGTGTCCATCGTCGAGGCCATCGTCAACCTGGCGCGCAACCTGGGCATGAAGACCATTGCCGAATGGGCCGAGGACGCCGCCACGGTGCAGGCCCTGGCCGAGATCGGGGTGGACTACGTGCAGGGGTATGCCGTGGCACGCCCCATGGCGCCCGAGAAGCTGCTCGAGGTCAACTCCGCGGCCGGTTTCATCAAGAACGTCGAACTCCTGCAGTTCGTCGAGGCACAGGATAGGCAGAACAACCCGCTGGCCCAGCTGGATCTGCTGCTGGACAGCGACAAGCAGTCGCCGCCCAAGATCCATTGACCCTCAGCTGGCCGCGCGCAGCGCCCGGCGCAGTTCCGCTCCGATCTCGGGCTTGGCGGCGAAGGGATCGGTGGGGTTGCGGGCCTGCATGATGTCTTCCAGGCGGGTCTGTACCGAGGCGATGGCCTTGGGGTGGCTGTAGATGTAGAACCGTCCATCCGCCATGGCCTTGAAAACCAGTTCCGCCACCTCGGCCGCCGTCACCTTGCCCGAACTCACCGCCTTGGTGTTCATGGCCTGGCCGATCAGCTGGCTGCGTGTAGGCTGGGCCATGGCCAGTTCACCCGGCCGGTTGCGTTCGCTGTTCTGGATGCCGGTGGGTACGAAAAACGGGCACAGCACCGAAGCGCCGACCTGATCGGTCACCAGGGCCAGATCCTGGTACAGCGTCTCGCTGAGCGAGACCACCGCATGCTTGCTGACGTTGTAGACCCCCATGTTCGGCGGGTTCAGCAGACCGGCCATGCTGGCCGTGTTGACGATGTGACCGCGGTAGGCCGGGTCTTTCCTGGCAGCTTCCAGCATCATGGGCGTGAACAGGCGCACGCCGTGGATCACGCCCCAGAGGTTGACGCCCAGGACCCAGCGCCAGTCCTGCACCGAGTTTTCCCAGATCAGGCCGCCCGCGCCGACACCGGCGTTGTTGAAGACAAAATGCGGGGCGCCAAAACGCTCCTGCGTGCGCTGCGCCAGGTGCTCCATCTGCGCCGCGTCGGACACGTCGAGCTGCTGGGCCAGTACCTCGGCGCCGGCGGCCTTCATCTCCGCTGCGGCGCGATCCAGCGCATCCTGCTGCACATCGGCCAGCACCAGTTGCATGCCCAGTCGGGCACCGATGCGTGCGCACTCCAGGCCGAAACCGGAGCCGGCTCCGGTCAGCACAGCCGTCTTGCCGGCGAAATCCTTGATCATGTCTCTTCCTTTTTTAGTACATAGCCGATGCGGGGAAAATGGACGTGGACCACGCCGGCACGTTCATCGACGCGACGGATCGTGTAATGCATGCGGGTGGCGGCCACCAGCACGCCGCAGCTGGGTTCGGGGCCAAAACTGTCGCTGCTGATGCGAACGGGACTGCCCAGGGCGATGCCATGTTCGTCCTGGAAAGGCTGTTCGGCCAGAACGGCCCCTAGGCCCGGGGAGGCGGCGCACAGCGCAATCGCTGCCCCGGCGTCGATTTCATTGCGGGGCCCGCCGTGGCCTATGGCCGCCATGCGGTCCATCCAGGCCAGCACAGCCGGCGTCGCCGCCAGGATGCCGGCCATCACGCTGGTCTGCGTGCGCGTGAACCACAGCGGGTGGTAGGCGGCAAAGTCGGCAATGCAGGGTGCGCTGCCCAGCAGGTAGGGCTGGGTCTCCAGCATCGAGGCCAGGCGGCGCAGGTAGCTTTTGTAGGCGGCAGCGGCGTCGGCCGGCGGGTTGCGCGGGACGGCCACGCGCATCTTGCTGCGGTCCTCGCCGAAGGCCTTGGCCACCGGTCCCCATTGTTCGGGGGCGCCGCCGCCAAACATCTGGGCTGCGCCCGCAGGACTGAAGTTCCAGGCCATGGCCGCCCAGAAAAGTTTGTCGTCGGCCCACTGCGCGAGGATCCGTGCCAGGCCTTTCTGGTCTGCGGGGTAGAGCGTGGGCTCGGGTTGCAGATGTTCCAGCACATCACAGATCAGCGCCGTATCGCAATAGACGTGCGAACCGATTTGCAGGAACGGCGTCTTGCGGTAGCCGCCGGTCAGTGCCACCACATCGGGCTTGGGCATGACCCGCGGCACCAGCACGGATTGCCAGGCGAGTTGCTTGTGACCCAGGATGAGGCGGATCTTTTCGGAGAACGGCGAGGTCGGGTAGTGGTGCAGGAGCAGTTCAGCCACGGGCTTTCCTTGGTGCAAATATCTGGAACCAGGTTTCACCGAGGTCACGCACCTCGGCCTCGCCCAAAGCGTTCTTCTCTTCCAGCAGCCGGTGCAGGCGCGGCAAGTTGTAATGGGGAACGGCCGGGTACAGGTGGTGTTCCAGGTGGTAGTTCACGTGGTGCGGGAACAGGAAAAAACGCCCGATCCAGTTGCCTGCGCTGCCCCAGGTCCGGTTGGTGCGGGCTGCCGTCAGGGGTGATGTGAGGTCGCTTACCGCGCCGTGTTCGCAGATGGCGCGCAGACGCAGGATGGGTTGCAAGGTCGTGAGCAAGGGCAAGGTCCACAGGGCCAGATAGACCAGCAGGCCGTCGAGACCGCCGATCAGCGCGGCGCACAGGGGCGCCAGCAGATGGAAGGCCACCACACCCCAGCGATCGCGCCGGGCTGCGGCGCGCAACTGCGGCGAGGTGTCGTCCAGCGGGGAAATGCGGCGCTGCGTGTCTTCGTTGATGGCCGGCGAGCCGAAGAAGTAGGCGTAGGTTTTCCAGGCGTTCCAGCCGCTCAGGTCCTGTACCAGCTTCTTCCAGAGATAGGCCTTGCCGCGCGGGTAGCCACCGTGGATGGCCGTGTCCGGATCTTCGGGGCCATACAGGTTGTTGTGGTGCAGACGGTGCGTGACACGGTAGGTGCACATGGAGACCCCGCCGCTCATGCCGACCAGGCGACCCAGCAGGTCATTGAGCTTGCGGTTGGTGAGCAGGCGGTAGTGAGCCGCTTCATGCGCCAGGATGAACAGGCCATGCTGGGCCACGCCGATCAGCACCAGGCCAGCCAGACCGCCGGCCCACCACAGCGGCGTGGGCCAGGCAAACCAGGCCAGCGTCATCCCGGTCGCAATCAGCAGCAGGGTTTGTGCCACGGCCAGCAGCGAACGTGCGTCGGACAGGGTGGTCAGCGGCGCCAGCTCCTCGGCCGACAGCAGGCGCCGCGCCTGGGCATTGCGGCTGCCCGGCGCGCGCAGGTCGTCGCGGAACTCCTCGCCCGCCTTGGCAAGAGCCCGCCCTGCTCCATCGCCTTGCTGCGAGTGCGAGCCGCTGCGCATGGTGCTTCCTAGATCAGTTTGACCAGCTGCTTGCCGAAGTTCTTGCCTTTGAGAAGGCCCAGGAAGGCTTCGGGTGCGGCTTCCAGGTTCGGGGCCACGCTTTCGCGCGGGCGCAGCTTGCCCGTGCCGACCAGCATGCCCAGCTCCTTGAGCGCCTCGGGCCAGATTTCCATGTGCTCGCTGACGATGAAACCTTCAACCTTGAGGCGGTTCACCAGGATCAACGCCGGGTGGGCCAGGGGCATGGGCTGGCCGTCGTAGCCGGCGATCATGCCGCAGACCGCGATGCGGCCGAACGCGTTCATGCGCAGCAACACAGCGTCCAGCACCAAACCCCCCACGTTCTCGAAGTAGCCGTCGATGCCATTGGGGCAGGCCTGCTTGAGCGCCTTGGACAGGGAGCCCGCGTCCTTGTGCTGCTTGTAGTCGATGCAGGCGTCGAAGCCGAGTTCATTCACCGCGTAGTCGCACTTGTCCTTGCCGCCGGCGATGCCCACCACACGGCAGCCGCGCGCCTTGGCCAGCGCGCCATAGGCGCTGCCAACCGCGCCGGTCGCGGCACTGACCACCACGGTCTCGCCGGCCTTGGGATTGATG
The DNA here is from genome assembly GCA_040376915.1 of Hylemonella sp. GTDB lineage: Bacteria > Pseudomonadota > Gammaproteobacteria > Burkholderiales > Burkholderiaceae_C > Hylemonella. The sequence continues at coordinate 1,382 of JBEIPS010000016.1, read as the reverse complement.
ATCTTCACCAGGCCGTACCAGGCTGTCACACCGGGCATGCCCACGGCCCCCAGGTAGTGGCTCAGCGGCACATGGGTGGTGTCCACCTTGCGCACGGCGCCAGGCTGGTTGGCATCGACCACGCTGTACTCCTGCCAGCCGCCCATGCCCACGACCTTGTCGCCAGCGGCGAACTTGGGGTGGCGGCTTTCGACGATTTCACCCACGGTGCCGCCGATCATGACCTCGCCCAGGGGCTGGGGCTGGGCGTAGCTCTTGCTGTCGTTCATGCGGCCGCGCATGTACGGGTCCAGGCTCAGGTAATGGTGGCGCACCAGCACCTGGCCGTCCTGCAGGGCTGGCGTCTGGGTGGTGACGAGCTTGAAGTTGCTCGTGGTGGCTTCGCCCTCGGGGCGGTTGTCGAGCAGGATCTGGCGGTTGCTGGGCATGGTGTCTCTCTGTATATCTAGGTCAGTCGGTGGAAATCACGTTGAGCGCCTGGCTGTCCTTGGGACCGGTCGGCAGGCGCCTGACGTACTTGAAGGTGCCGGTGGCATGGGCGCAGGCCCTGCCCTCGGCGTCATACAGCGTGGCTTCGGTGAAGGCCAGCGTTGCGGTGCGGTGGATCAGCCGGCCCTTGGCCGTGAGCTTGCCGCGTGCGGCCTGCATGAAGCTGGTTTTCATCTCGATGGTCACCACGCCCATCTCGGGCTGTACGCTGCGCGCGGCCGTGGCCATGGCCACGTCCATCAGCGTCATGGTGGCACCGCCATGGGTGACGGCAAAGGAGTTCAGGTGTTCGGGCCGGGCTTCGTAATGCAGCTCGGACTGGCCGTTCTCGAAGCGCTCCAGGGTGAAGCCCAGATGATCGACAAAGGGGACACGTACGCCAAAAGGAATCGACATACAGGTTCCTCAACCTCCGGTGACGCAGCTCACGCCGCCATCCACGGCCAGCCACTGGCCGGTGATGTGCTTGCCTGCCGCCGAGGCGTAGAGCACGCACAGGCCCTTGAGGTCCTCGTCGTCACCCAGGCGCTGCAGCGGCGCGTGTTTCTTGAGGTTCTCCTCACCCCAGGCGGCCAGGGTGCCAGCCGTCATCTTGCTCGGGAAAAAACCCGGGCAGATGGCATTGACGTTGATGCTGTATTTGCCCCATTCGGCGGCCAGGGCGCGCGTGAAGTTGATCACCGCACCCTTGGAGGTGTTGTAGGCGATCGTGGTCATCTCGGGCGGGTTGCCGCCCAGGCCGGCAATGGAAGCCACATTGATGATGCGGCCCGACTTGCGCGGGATCATGCTCTTCTTGCCGATCACCTGGCTCAGGATGAAATAACCCCGGATGTTGAGGTTCATCACCTTGTCCCAGGCGGGGATGGGGTGGTCTTCCGCGGGCGCGCCCC
>JBEIPS010000082.1:0-9603 GCA_040376915.1 Hylemonella sp. | reverse complement strand
TCCTGATCATGGGCCTGTCCACCTTCATCGTGGGCATCCTGCCGAACTACGCCACCATCGGCGTGGCCGCCCCCATCATCCTGATCGCCCTGCGCCTGTTGCAGGGCCTGGCGCTGGGTGGTGAGTACGGCGGTGCCGCCACCTACGTGGCCGAGCACTCGCCCCAGGGCAAGCGCGGTGCCTACACCTCCTGGATCCAGACCACGGCCACCCTGGGCCTGTTCCTGAGCCTGATGGTGATTCTGGGCACCCGTACCCTGATCGGTGAAGCCGCCTTCGCCGACTGGGGCTGGCGTGTTCCTTTCATCGTCTCCATCCTGCTGCTGGCCATCTCCGTCTGGATCCGTCTGTCCATGAACGAGTCGCCGGCCTTCGCCAAGATGAAGGCCGAGGGCAAGACCTCCAAGGCCCCGCTGTCCGAGTCCTTCGGCCAGTGGAAGAACCTGAAGATCGTGATCCTGGCGCTGATCGGCCTGACCGCCGGCCAGGCCGTGGTCTGGTACTCGGGCCAGTTCTATGCCCTGTTCTTCCTGACCCAGGCGCTCAAGGTGGACGGCGCTGCCGCCAACATCTACGTGGCCATCTCCCTGCTGATCGGTACGCCCTTCTTCATCCTGTTCGGTTCCCTGTCCGACAAGATCGGCCGCAAGCCCATCATCATGGCTGGCTGCCTGCTGGCTGTCGTGACCTACTTCCCGGTCTTCGAGGCGCTGACCAAGGCCGCCAACCCCGACCTGTACAAGGCCCAGCAGTCGAGCAAGGTCGTCGTGACGGCCGATCCGAACGAGTGCTCCTTCCAGTTCAACCCGACCGGTACCGTCAAGTTCACCAGCTCCTGCGACATCGCCAAGCAGGTGCTGGCCGGCGCTTCGGTGAGCTACGAGAACGCCGTGGGTGCCGCTGGTACGCCGGCTTCCATCAAGATCGGCGAGACCGTCATCACCGGCTACACCGCCAAGGGCATTCCGGCCGATGAAGCCAAGGCCAAGGACGCCGAGTTCAAGAAGTCCGTGGCCGATGCGCTCAAGGAACACGGCTATCCGGCCAAGGCCGACATGGCCAAGGTGGACAAGGTCATGGTCATCGCCATCCTGACCTACCTGGTGATCCTGGTCACCATGGTCTATGGCCCGATTGCCGCCATGCTGGTGGAAATGTTCCCGACCCGCATCCGCTACACCTCCATGTCGCTGCCGTATCACATCGGCAACGGCTGGTTCGGCGGCCTGCTGCCCACCACGGCCTTCGCCATCGTGGCGCAGACCGGCAATATGTACAACGGCCTCTGGTACCCGATCATCATCGCCGGCATGACCTTTGTCATCGGCATGCTGTTCGTCAAGGAAACCAAGGACGTGGACATCTACGCCAACGACTGAAGCCAGCGTGCTTCGCGTCCCTCCCGTCCCGGCTTGCCGGGGCGGGGTGGACACAGCGGCCCTCCCATCTGGCGAGGGCCTTTTCTTTCAAGGAAACACATCATGTGGAAAATCATCATCGGTTTCATCGTTTTCGCTGCCCTGGCTCTTTTTGTCATCATCAAGGGCGGTGACCAGCTCGACATGGGCGGTGAAAAGCATGGTGCCGAAGCCGTGCATGCCCCCGAGGCTGCGGCGTCCGCGCCCGTGCCGGCGGCCAGCGCCGCCAGGTAAGCGCCTGCCCTTGGGATAACCAGATGGCATGCCGGCCCTCGCAAAGCGATGAACTACTCTAAAACGGATCTTGGACAACAAGCTTTCAGGGAGCGCTCGCCGGCGCTGTCGGCCCGGCAGCGTTCGGCCTTCATCCTGTTCGACGGTGTCAAGACCCAGGAACAGGTGCTCGCCGCCACGGCCGGCCTCGGCGTGAGCGCCGTCGATGTGGAATACATGGTGGCCCGGGGCTTTCTCGCGGCGGATCCCGCACAGGTCGCCGCGGCCCAAGCAGCGGCTGCGGCCACGGCGGTCCGCCAGGCGCGCACGCCCCAGGAGCGGTATGCGGAAGCTTATCCAATGGCCACCCGGCTCACGGCTTCCCTGGGTCTGCGTGGCTTCAAGCTGAATCTGGCGGTGGAAGCGGCCTCGGGTTACGACGACCTGCTGAGCCTGTTGCCGCGTTTGCAGCAGGCCATAGGCCATGAGCTGTGCCGGGAGCTGGAGCGCGTGCTGCAGGACTGAGCCGGGCCGGCACCGATGCGGCGGGCCTGGCGGATTCTCTGCTTCAGCGGCGGAAACGGCCATCGGCCGTGATGATGGACAGGTCGGCGAAGTCCAGGCCCGTGTGGTCCTGGGGGCTGAAATTGACCTCCAGGCCGCCGATGTCGAATTTGCTCAGGCCTTCCAGGGCGGCCTGGATACGCTCGCGGCTGGCTTTCGGGCCGGCGCGGCGCAGGGCCTCGACCAGCACCTTGGCGGCGGCAAAACCTTCGAGCATGGCAGGCGTGACTTCACCCACCCCCTTGGCGCGGGCCATGTCCTGTGCTTCCTTGACCAGGCCATAGGAGAGCGACTGCGGGAACACCTGGGAGACGATGACACCGCGCGCATGCTCACCCAGGCTCTTGATGAAACCGCCGGAGGCGTTGTTCGACTGGGTAACCACCTGGGCGACGCTGCCCGCAGCCCGGAAGGCCTTCACGGCGTCCGCCGCGGCCGCGCCGGAGGCGATCAGGACCACGGCTTGCGCGCCGGACTGGACCATCGCCGGGGCGATTTTGGAGAAATCGGGTTTGGTACGGTCATATTTCTCGAGCAGCACCGGCTGGAGCTTGGCGCTGGCCAGTCCTTTTTGGGCGCCGATCAGCACGTCGTTGCCGAAGCTGTCGTCCACGTGCACCAGGGCGATCTTGGTGATGCCGGTGGTGATCAGGTGTACCACCGCCTTCTCGGCTTCACGCTGGTAGGTGGCCCGCACATTGAAGATGTACTTGCGCACGGGCTGGTGCAGGCTCATGGCGCCGGTGGACGGTGCGATCAGCGCAATGCTGTGCTTCTCCAGCAGCGGGGCGATGGCCTCGGTGTGGGGCGTGCCGCGGTTGAGGAACAGCGCGGCGACATTGTTTTCCTCGATCAGCTTGCGTGCATTTTCCGCGGCCAGCTTGGGGTCGAACTTGTCGTCGAGCGAAATCAGCTCGATCTTCTGGCCGGCGATGCCGCCCTTGGCATTGATCGCGTCAATGTAGAGCTTGGCGCCATCGGTGGTCTCTTTAACGCCAGCGGCCACCGCACCGGTGAAGCCGGCCGTCTGACCGATCAGGATCTGAGCTTGGCTGGTCACGCCAGCCAGGACCAGCAGCGCGGCCCCCAACGACTTGCAGATTTGCATCTTGTCTCCGGATTTTCTGGTTTTCTCGGACGAAAGAGTTTACGCCCAAACCGACCGGACCTGTTCCCCGGCAGGCAAACCCGCCCGCCCAGGACTAGAGTCCCGCGGTCACGCTGGGGTAAGGCCCCCTGCCTAGAATGTTCGGGCCATATCGAAAGACCGCAGCCATGACCCAGGGGACCATCCGCATCCGCGGCGCACGCCAGCACAACCTCAAGAACCTCGATCTGGACATCCGCACCGGGGAGTTGACGGTGGTCACGGGCCCCAGCGGTTCGGGCAAGTCCAGCCTGGTGTTCGACACGCTTTACGCCGAGGGCCAGCGCCGTTACGTCGAGACCTTCAGCGCCTACGCGCGCCAGTTCCTCGACCGCATGGACAAGCCGGCGGTGGACAGGGTGGAGGGCGTGCCCCCGGCCATCGCCATCGACCAGACCAACCCGGTGCGCTCCTCGCGCTCCACGGTGGGTACGATGACCGAGCTCAACGACCACCTCAAGCTGCTGTTTGCGCGTGCGTCCCAGCTGTTCGACCGCCAGACCGCCCAAGCCGTGCGGCACGACAGCGCCGACAGCATCTACGCCGAGCTGCGCAAACGTGCTGCAGAAACTCGCGATCCGCGCCTGGTGCTGACCTTCCCGGTCGAGCTGCCGGCCAATACCAGCCGCGAGGAGATCGAGCAGTGGCTCTCGGCCAGCGGTTTCACCAAGGTGCAGGCTGAGCGTGAGATGGCCACCCCGGCCGGGCCGAGAACGAGCGCCGCGCCGGGCCGCCCCAAGCAAGCGAGCGCCCCCTCGGGGGGCAGCGAGGACGGGTCAGCGCCGAGCGTGGGGGCCGTCAAAGTTCTGGACGTCGTGGCGGACCGCTTCCGCCTCTCCAGCGCGGAAAGCGCCCGTGTGATTGAGGCCATCGAGGTGGCGCTGAAACGCGGTAGCGGGCGCTTGAATGTCTACCGCCTGGTCGATGAGGGGGAGCCGGACATCTGGAAGTTCTCCACCGGCCTGCACTGTCCGGACAGCGACCTGCGCTACGCCGACCCCATCCCCTCGATGTTCTCCTTCAACTCGGCCGTGGGCGCCTGCGAGGTCTGCCGCGGTTTCGGCCGTGTGATCGGGGTGGACTACGGTCTGGTCATCCCGAATGACAAGCTCACCCTGCGCGCCGGCGCCATCAAGACCATCCAGACCCCGGCCTGGACCGAGTGCCAGGACGACCTGATGCGTCACGCCGAGGCGGCCGGCATCCCCCGCGACACGCCCTGGTACAAGCTCACGCCCGAGCAGCAGCAGTGGGTGATCCAGGGCTCGCCCAACTGGAAGGGCAAGTGGAAGCAGCAGTGGTACGGCATCAAGCGCTTCTTCGAATACCTGGAGACCAAGTCCTACAAGATGCACATCCGGGTGCTGCTGTCCAAGTACCGCAGCTACACGCCCTGCGAGACCTGCAAGGGCGCGCGCCTCAAGACCGAAAGCCTGCTCTGGCGCATCGGCGGCAAGGAAGACGCCGACGCCGTGCTCGACCCCTCGAAGCGTTTCCTGCCGGCCGGCACCCAGTGGAGCCGGGCCCAGCTGGAAGCGCTGCCCGGCCTGTGTTTGCACGACCTGATGCTGCTGCCGCTGGACCGCTTGCGCCGCTTCTTCGATGGTTTCCAGCAAAGCGAGATCACCGCTTCGACGCATGCCGAGGGCGAGGCCCAGGCGCTCAAGCTGTTGTTTGAAGAGATCACCACACGCCTGAAGTACCTGTGCGACGTGGGCATCGGCTACCTCACGCTGGACCGCCAGAGCCGCACACTGTCGGGCGGCGAGGTGCAGCGCATCAACCTGACCACGGCCCTGGGCACCTCGCTGGTGAACACCCTGTTCGTGCTGGACGAACCCAGCATCGGCCTGCACCCGCGCGACATGCACCGCATCATCGAGGCCATGCACCGCCTGCGCGACGCAGGCAACACCCTGGTGGTGGTCGAGCACGACCCGGCCGTGATGTTCGCGGCTGACCGCATGATCGACATGGGCCCCGGCCCGGGCGAGCGCGGCGGCCAGATCGTCTTCGACGGCAGCACGGATGACCTGCGCAACGCCGACACCCTGACCGGCGCCTACCTGGGCGCACGCAAGCAGGTCGGCATGGGTTTCAAGCGCATGGTGGCCGAGAACACGCCCCGCCTCATCCTCGAGGGTGCGCGCGAGCACAACCTGAAGAACATCGCCATCGACATCCCGCTGGGCCGCCTGGTCTGCGTGACCGGGGTTTCGGGTTCCGGCAAGTCCACCCTGATCCAGGACGTGCTGGCCCCGGCGCTGATGCGCCACTTCGGTCGCGCCACGGAAACGCCGGGCCTGCACGACCGCCTGCTGGGCGCCGAGCAGCTGGCCGACGTGGTGTTTGTCGACCAGTCGCCCATCGGCAAGACGGCGCGCTCCAACCCCGTGAGCTATGTCGGTGCCTGGGACGCCATCCGCGAGATCTACGCCAATGCGCCCCTGTCGCGCCAGCGCAGCTACACCGCGGCCAAGTTCAGCGCCAACAGCGGTGACGGGCGCTGCCCCACCTGCGGCGGCTCGGGTTTCGAACACGTGGAGATGCAGTTCCTCAGCGACGTCTACCTGCGCTGCCCGGACTGCGACGGCAAGCGCTACCGGCCCGAGATCCTGGAGATCACCGTGGAGCGCGGCGGCCGCCTGCTCAACGTGGCCGACGTGCTGGAGCTCACTGTCAGCGAAGCCGCGGGCCTGTTCGCCAACGACCGTGACGTGATCCGCGCGCTGCAACCCATCGTGGACGTGGGCCTGGAGTACGTGCGCCTGGGCCAGCCCGTGCCCACGCTCTCGGGCGGTGAGGCGCAACGCCTCAAGCTCGCCGGCTTCCTGGCCGAGGCGGCCAAGAGCGCCACGGCCAGCCGGCAGGTGGTAGGGAAGAAGGGCACGCTCTTCCTGTTCGACGAGCCCACCACGGGTCTGCATTTCGACGACATCGCCAAGCTCATGCGCGCCCTGCGCAAGCTGCTCGATGCCGGCCACTCCCTGCTGATCATCGAGCACAACCTGGACGTGATGCGCGCCAGCGACTGGTTGATCGACCTCGGCCCCGAAGGTGGCGATGCCGGCGGCGAGCTGGTGGCCGTGGGCACACCCGAAGAGGTGCGCCTGCACCCGAGCAGCCACACCGGCCGCGCGCTGCGCGAGTACGCCCTGGCCATGGGCGAGGTGCATGAGGCGCAGGAAGGCGCAGCGCGTTTCATCCCGCAGGCCTTCACGCCCGGGCACAAGCCGGTGCGGGTGAAATCGACAGCGCCGGACGCGATCCAGATCGTCAACGCCAAGGAACACAACCTCAAGTCCTTGAGCGTCAACATCCCGCGCGGCAAGTTCAACGTCATCACCGGCGTCAGCGGCTCGGGCAAGTCCACCCTGGCCTTCGACATCCTGTTCAACGAAGGGCAACGCCGTTACCTGGAAAGCCTGAACGCCTACGCGCGCAGCATCGTGCAGCCGGCGGGCCGGCCCGAGGTGGACGCGGTCTACGGCATCCCGCCCACGGTGGCCATCGAGCAACGCCTTTCGCGCGGCGGCCGCAAGTCCACGGTGGGCACGACCACCGAGGTCTGGCATTTTCTGCGCCTGCTCTTCGTGAAGCTGGGCGTGCAGCACTGCATCCACGATGGCGCAGCGGTGGCGCCGCAGACGCCCGACAGCATCCTGGCCCAGCTGATGAAACAGTTCCGCGGCCAGGAGGTCGGCCTGCTGGCGCCGCTGGTGCTGAACCGCAAGGGCGTCTACACTGAACTGGCCGACTGGGCGCGCCCGCGTGGTTATACCCATCTGCGGGTGGACGGCAACTTCCTGCCCACCACCGGTTTCCCGCGCATCGACCGCTTCAAGGAACACACCATCGAGCTGCCCGTGGCCAGCCTGATGGTCTTGCCCGAGAACGAGGCAGCTTTGCGCCTGGCGCTGACCACCTCGCTGGAGCACGGCAAGGGTGTGCTGCATGTGCTCAGCAACCTGGCAGGCCTGGCCGAGGCCATGAAGAGCGGCGTACCCACCGCCGGCATCGGTGCCCTGCACGTGCACTCCACGCGGCGTGCCTGCCCGGTCTGCGCCACGTCGTACGCAGAGCTCGACCCGCGCCTGTTCTCCTACAACAGCAAACACGGCTGGTGCCCCGATTGCGTGGGCACGGGCGTCAAGCTCAGTAAGGAGCAGCGCAAGCTGCTCGACGACTCGGTGCGTGAGGACAAGGAAAAAGGCCGCGAGCAGACTTTCGCCGAACCCGAGGTGGACGACGTGGTCGATGCGGCCTGTCCCACCTGCGCAGGCACGCGCCTGAACGCCACCGCCCGCGCCGTGAAGTTCAGCGGCGTGGGCATCACCGAGATCGCCCGCCTGAGCGTCAGCGATGTGCGGGCCTGGGTGGAGACCCTGCAGGTGATCGGGCGCATGACTCAACGCGAAAGCGATATCGCGCGCGACCTGATCCCCGAGATCAGGAGCCGTCTCGAATTCCTGGAGCAGGTGGGCCTGGGTTACCTCACGCTGGACCGTGGCGCCCCCACGCTGTCCGGTGGCGAAGCGCAGCGCATCCGCCTGGCCGCGCAGCTGGGCAGCAATCTGCAGGGCGTGTGTTACGTGCTGGACGAGCCCACCATCGGCCTGCACGCACGCGACAACCAGATCCTGCTGGGCGCCCTGCAGCGCCTGAGCGACCAGGGCAACACCCTGGTGGTGGTGGAGCACGACGAGGACACGATACGCCGGGCCGACCACATCATCGACATCGGCCCCAGCGCGGGCAAGCGCGGCGGCCGGTTGGTGGCCGAGGGCACGGTAAAGAACGTGACCGATGCGACGGACTCCCAGACCGGGCGTTACCTGCTGCACGCCATGAAACACCCGCTGCAAGCGCGCCGCGACGTGAAGGCGAAAGACCTGCAGTGGCTCACGGTGCACGGCGCGCAGCTGCATAACCTGCAACACGTGACGGCCAAAGTGCCGCTCAAGCGCCTGGTGGCCGTCACCGGCGTCAGCGGTTCGGGGAAATCCACGCTGGCGCGCGATGTCCTGCTGGCCAATGTGGCGGTTGTCGTGACCAAGCGCGCCACCAAGGCCGGGCGCGACGCGCTGGCCCGGGGGGTGGACTGGAGCGGTTGCGAGGGCGTCAGTGGCTTCGAGGCCGTGGACCGCGTGCTCGAAGTGGACCAGACCCCTATCGGCAAGACCCCGCGCAGTTGCCCTGCCACTTACATCGGTTTCTGGGACACCATCCGCAAGCTCTTCGCCGAAACCCTGGAAGCCAAGGCGCGTGGTTATGCGGCCGGGCGTTTCAGCTTCAACACGGGCGAAGGGCGTTGCCCGACCTGTGAAGGCCAGGGTGTGCGCACCATCGAGATGAGCTTCCTGCCTGATGTGAAGGTGCTGTGCGAGAGTTGCAAAGGCGCACGCTTCAATCCCGAGACCCTGGCGGTCACCTGGCGGGGCAAGAGCATCGGTGATGTGCTGCAGATGGAAGTGGACGAGGCGGTGGACTTTTTCGCCGCCATGCCCGGCATTGCGCATCCGCTGCAGCTGCTGAAAGACGTGGGCCTGGGTTACCTGACCCTGGGCCAGCCCTCGCCCACTCTTTCGGGCGGTGAGGCGCAGCGCATCAAGCTGGTGACCGAACTCAGCAAGGTGCGTGACGAGGTGGGCCGGCGCGGCCAGAAGGCGCCGCACACGCTCTACGTGCTGGACGAACCCACCGTGGGCCTGCACATGGCCGACGTGGACAAGCTCATCCGCGTGTTGCACCGCCTGGTCGACGGCGGGCACAGCGTGGTGGTGATCGAACACGACCTCGACGTGATCGCCGAGGCCGACTGGGTCCTGGACCTGGGCCCCGAGGGCGGCAAGGAAGGCGGCCGCATCGTGGCCGCGGCCACGCCGGAAGAGGTGGTGCGCCTGGGTACCCACACGGGGCAGGCGCTGGGGCCGGTACTGGCGCGCCGCTGATGCAAGGGAGCGAACGGACGATCGATGCACCATGCTGGGTCCCATATCCGTGTGATGCGCGGGACATTTCTACCTGCTAGGCTCGGAGTGCCTCTCCACAAAAGCAAAGAAGAACGCATGAAAACCCGCCAACTGCCGTTTTTGTTTCCGGCCTTCGTGGCCTTGCTGTTCACAACTTCGCTGGCCGCTCAGGGGCAGCCCTCGGGGAGTGATGTACCTGAGCTGGTGCTGCACCCCTGGGTGACCCTGCCCACCGCACGCACGGCCGAGTCCTATTTCACCAACCTCAAGGACGGGGAGGTGAGGGAGT